>JBFYOJ010000035.1:0-36725 GCA_041303885.1 Acidimicrobiia bacterium
ATCCTGAGTTGGACGTTGCCGGCCAATCAGAGATCGATCCAGGTGATGGAGCGTCTCGGGATGAAGCACGCTCCCGATCTCGACTTCGACCATCCCCGGTTTCTGCACGACGACCGTCTGAGGAGACACGTCGTCTACCGGATCACCCGGTCCGAGTGGTCGGAAAGCCGCATCTGAGGCCAGGTCCCGACGTACTCTGCCCGCCGTTGTCTTGGAGGATGGCCGGGTGTGACATTTGAGACCGAGACCGCGCGCGACTGCACCAAGGTCATGAGGGTGCTTGCAGTCATCTTCATCGTCTGCGTCGCCCTCTGGGCCTCGATCGGTGGTCTCGACCGATGGCTGGCAGATGGGGCCACTTCCGCAGTGCATCTGACAGCCTTCTGATTAGGGCTTTCAGCCGGGGGTGAGGGTAGATCGGCCCTGGTGGGGTCTCGGGTGCCGGCCTATAAGTGAGGGCAGCCTTTCAAAGGAGTTCCGTCATGGACGTAGTCGACGTCATGACACGTGATGTGCTGTCCGTGACACCGGACACATCGGTCAGGGAAGCGGCGCGGCTGATGATCGACAATCGGATCAGCGGCCTCCCGGTCGTGGAAGACGAGGTTGTCGTAGGGATCATCTCCGAGGCCGACTACGTGGCCAGGGACAGCTCGGCGACATGGGTGTCCAGGGTGCTCAACAAGGGTGATGAGGCTCCACTTTCCGGGATCGAGAAGGTCAGCGATCTCATGAGCCATGATCCGGTGACGATCCCGTCGACGGCCACCGTGCAGGAGGCGGCCCGTGTGATGACTCACAGAGGTTTCAAGCGGCTACCGGTCGAGGAGGGTGGTCGATTGGTCGGCATCGTCACGCGATCCGATCTCATCCGGGCCTACGTCCGCACGGATGAAGAGATCGCCGGCGATGCACGTCAGTTGATCGCCGTGCTCCCTGCGCCCCTCTCCGAGGTTCAGGTCGAGGTCAAAGACGGCATCGCGATCCTGACCGGCGAGGTGGACAACAGTGAGGAGGCTCGACTTCTAACCCGCGTTGTCAGAAGCGTCGAAGGTGTCGGCACGATCGACAACCAGTTGAAGTGGGAGGTCACGACCGAGATAGGCGACAGCCCCTGGTCGGCCTTCTCCACCGAAGGTGCTCCCCGCTGACGTCGGATAATTCCCCGACAGCCACGGCAACCGCTTCATAACGTCATCCGGGTCATGTCGACCCGAATCGAGCCAATCGACACCAGCGCCGCGCCCGAGGAGACCCTCAGGGCGCTTCATGAGTTGTACCTGGTGAGGGACGAAGAGCTCGAACCGATCGGCGATCCGCCGGTTCCGTTTGAACAGCGATTGGTCGACTGGCGCAATCTGTTGGAGACCGAGGCCATTCCTCGGTTCGCCTTGTGGGAGGGGACCCGGGTGATCGCCACCTCGGGCGTCTTCATGGATCTCGAGCAGAACCTCGACAACGCTTTCGGATGGGTCTACGTGCATCCGGATCACCGCGGCTCGAGCCATGGGAGAAGCGTCGCTGCTCCGATGTTCGACGAAGCCGAGACGTCGGGCCGATCCCGTTTCGCCTTCCAGATCAATCAGGGCCGGCCGGAGGAGAAGCTGGCCGAGCTGGCCGGGATGAAGCCCGCTTTCACCGGGAAGAGAAGCCGTCTCTCCTTCCCCGAACTCGACTGGTCGCTGATGGATCTATGGGTCAAGCGCGCCGAAGAACGGGCCGTCGACTACGAGCTCGTCTTCATGCGGAGCCCTGTCGACGATGAGTATCTCCAGCCCTTCTGTGACCTCACCGAGGTCATGAACACCGCTCCCCGTGAGGACTACGAGGAAGAGGACGAGGTGATCACGCCGGAGATGTGGCGGGACATCGAGGTCAAGGACGAGGCAAAGTGCAAGGATGTCCTCTTCTACGTGGCCCGGCACGTGGCGACCGGCGCGCTGGTCGGCTACACCGAAGTCGCCTTGCCACGATTGCAGCCAGACCTGGCCTGGCAGGGTGACACCGCGGTCGACCCGGCGCACCGCAACTTGGGGTTGGGCCGCTGGCTGAAAGCTGCGATGGCGTTGAGACTTCGCGAGGAATACCCGACGGTGACGCGTATCGACACTCACAACGCCGGCTCGAATGCGCCGATGCTGTCGATCAATGTCGAGATGGGCTTCAGCCCGATCTTGATCGAGACGGTTTGGCAGGGCGACCTCGCCACCCTGCGACAGCGTCTCTCGGTCTAGGCAGGGCCTCCGGGCACATCCATCGGGCCTTTCTCCCCTGGTTGACCAGCCTTCGTCATCGCTAACTTGGCCTGGTGAGCGCTGATCCCAACTACATCACGATCGATGGCAACGAAGCTGCCGCTTCGATCGCGTACCGACTCAGCGAAGTCATCGCCGTCTACCCGATCACGCCGGCGTCTCAGATGGGTGAACAGGCTGACGCCTGGGCCCTGGAAGGTCGGCCAAATCTGTGGGGTGTCGTCCCCGATGTCATCGAGATGCAGAGCGAGGCCGGTGCCGCCGGTGCAGTCCACGGTGCGCTCCAGGCGGGAGCCCTGACCACGACGTTCACGGCCTCACAGGGCCTGCTTCTCATGATCCCCAACATGTACAAGATCGCCGGGGAGCTGACCCCGCTGGTGATCCATGTGGCGGCCAGGGCCATCGCAACCCACGCACTCTCGATCTTCGGCGACCACTCCGATGTCATGGCGGCCAGACAGACCGGCTTCGCGATGCTCTCCTCGGCCTCGGTCCAGGAGGCTCACGACCTGGCACTGGTCGCCCACCTCGCCACCCTCGAGTCCCGGGTGCCATTCCTTCACTTCTTCGACGGGTTCAGGACCTCGCACGAAGTGGCGAAGATCGAGGCGATCGGTGACGGCATGCTGCGCCGGCTGGTCGATGAGGACCTCATCGCCGCCCATCGTCTCCGCTCGCTGAACCCGAACCGTCCTGTCCTGCGTGGGTCGGCGCAGGACCCTGATGTCTTCTTCCAGGCCAGGGAGGCCGCAAACCCCTTCTACGCACTGGTCCCGCGCATCGTCGAGACGGCCATGGATCGGATCGCGGCGGAGACCGGGCGTCGCTACGGGCTGTTCGAGTATCACGGCGCACCTGACGCTGAGCGAGTCATGGTGATCATGGGCTCGGGAACTGGCGCCGCAATCGAGGCCGTGGACAAGCTGATCGAGCAAGGGGAGAAGGTCGGCGTGGTCGTTGTCCGGTTGTATCGGCCATTCGACGTTGCTTCCTTCCTCGCTGTCCTCCCTCCGACTGCTCAGAACCTGGTGGTGATGGATCGGACCAAGGAACCGGGCGCTGTCGGGGATCCCCTCTATCTGGACGTGGTCACGGCCCTTGCCGAGGGGGAGAGGTCGGCGAACGAGTCTGCCGGACGTTACGGGCTGGCCTCCAAGGAGTTCACCCCTGCGATGGTGGCCGGGGTCTTCGAAGAGATCCGCAGTGACCAACGACGCCGTCATTTCACGGTTGGGATCGTCGACGATGTGTCCGGCAGCTCGATCGACTATGACAAGGAGTGGTGGCAGGAGCCGGAAGATGTGACCCGAGCCGTCTTCTACGGGCTGGGCGCCGACGGGACCGTGGGGGCGAACAAGAACTCGGTGAAGATCATCGGCGAGGAGACGTCGCTGTTCGCTCAGGGATACTTCGTCTACGACTCGAAGAAGTCCGGGTCGCGCACCGTATCCCATCTGCGCATATCGCCGAGGAAGATCAGCTCCACCTATCTGATCGCCGAAGCCGACTTCGTGGCGGTGCATCACTTCGACTTCCTCGAGGGCGACGGAGTACTCGATGTGGCCGGACCGGGAGCGAAAGTCCTGCTCAACAGCCCGTATCCGGCCAAGCAAATCTGGTCGAAGATACCGCCGCCCGCACAGGCACAGATCATCGAAAAGAAGCTCGACGTCTGGGCAATCGATGCCCTCTCCATCGCCCATGAGCTCGGCCTCGGCGGCCGTGTCAACACCGTCCTGCAGACCTGCTTCTTCCATCTCACCGACTTTCTCGACACGGAGGAGGCGGTTGCCGCGATCAAGCGATACATCGGGAAGACATACGGGAAGCGGGGGGAGGTCGTCGTCCGGCGCAACGAGGAGGCGGTCGATAGAGCCTTGGCCGGTCTCTTCCAACTGCAACCAGGTGAGATCACCTCGGCAGGCAGCGGGGTTTCCACGGTCCCCGAGGCGGCACCGGACTTCGTAAAACGGGTCACCGCGCTGATGATGGCGGGCAAGGGTGATCTCCTCCCGGTCTCCGCACTGCCGATCGATGGGACCTTCCCCACCGGGACCGCGCAATGGGAGAAGCGGTCCATCGCCGAGGAGATCCCGATCTGGGATCCGGACATCTGCATCGATTGCGCCCGGTGCGCGCTCGTCTGCCCGCATGCGGCGATCCGGATCAAGGCGTTCGATCCGTCCACGGCGACACCCACCGGGTTCCTCTCGAAGGACTCGGCCACCGCCGACCTCGAGGGCTGGCGGATAGTGGTCCAGGTCGCGCCTGATGACTGCACCGGGTGCGGGGTCTGCGTGGATGTGTGCCCGGCCAAGTCCAAGGAGATGGTCAAGCACAAGGCCATCAACATGCGCCCCATTGCCGAGCACCTCGAGCGAGAGCGGCGCAATTGGAGCTACTTCCTCGAGATCCCCGAGATCGACCGATCGGAAGTCAAATCGGTCTCGGTCAAGGGATCCCAGTTCGCCCGACCGCTGTTCGAGTTCTCCGGCGCATGCGCCGGGTGCGGCGAGACCCCGTACCTGAAGCTGATGACCCAGATGCTCGGCGATCGGGTGATAGTCGCCAACGCCACCGGATGCTCATCGATCTACGGAGGCAATCTGCCGACTACCCCATGGGCCACCAATGAAGAGGGCAGGGGGCCCGCGTGGTCGAACAGCCTCTTCGAGGACAACGCCGAATTCGGGTTGGGGATGAGGATGGCTCTGGAGGCGCAACGCAAGGACGCGATCCTCCTCGTTGCCGCGCTCGCCCCCGAGCTGGGAGAGCTGGCCGAGCAAGTCCTCGATGTCGTCGAGCAACTCGACCGCTCCGACCTGGACCGGCTTGTGGCCAAACAGCGGGATTTGGTGTCTCGGCTCAAGGTTCGCCTGGCGGGGCTGGAGGGGCCGTTGCCGCGTCGTCTCGAGGCAGTCGCCGACTCGTTGGTCGAGACCAGCGTCTGGATCGTCGGGGGAGACGGATGGGCCTACGACATCGGCTTTGGAGGGCTCGATCACGTGCTGGCCTCGGGGAGGAATGTGAACATCCTCGTGCTCGACACCGAGGTCTATTCGAACACCGGTGGCCAGGCCTCGAAGTCGACGCCGAGGGCTGCGATCGCCAAATACGCGGCCGGCGGCAAAGCCACCGGCAAGAAGGACCTGGGCCAGATCGCCATGTCCTACGGGAACGTCTACGTGGCGCAGATCGCCATGGGTGCCAATCCGACCCAGACGGTCAAGGCCTTCGCCGAGGCGGAGCAGCACGAGGGTGTGTCACTGATCATTGCCTATAGCCCGTGCATCGCCCACGGAATCGAGATGGCAACCCAGATGACTCACCAAAAGGAGGCCACCGAGTCCGGTTACTGGCCGCTGTATCGCTACGACCCGGCGCGGGAGGACGTCGGCGAGCCGGGTCTCAGATTGGACAGCAGGAAGCCAACGCTTCGCTTCACAGACTTCGCAAGGAAAGAGGCGAGGTTCGCGATGCTCGGACGAGCCAATCCGGATCGGGCCGCCGAGCTGGCGGAAGCCGCGCAACGGGACATCGATGACCGCTGGCAGCTGTATGAGCAGATGGTCAACATCCACAGGACGGCCGTGTACGAAGAGGAAGAGCAATGACAGTCGACATGAGCACCAGGTACCTCGGGTTCGAGTTGAAGTCACCCGTGTTGCCGTCGGCCTCCCCGCTCACCGGCGACATCGATCACATCCTTGCCCTCGTCGAGGCCGGGGCGCCGGCCATCGTCCTGCCCAGCTTGTTCGAGGAGCAGATCGAGCATGACGCGATGGCGGTTCACTTCGGGCTGGAGCTAGGGGCCGACGGGTTCGGTGAAGCACCGGGCGGGTATCTCCCTTCGTTGGACAGCTACAACACCGGGCCCGAGGACTACCTGGAACTGATGCGACGCGCCCGGGCCGAAGCGGGGGTGCCGGTCATCGCCAGTCTGAACGGAGTCTCTTCGGGGGGTTGGACGCTCTATGCGAGGGTTCTGGAGGACAACGGGGTCGACGCGCTGGAGCTGAACATCTACAAGGTGGCCGCAGATGTCGAGATGAGCTCGGCAGACGTGGAGCTCTCTTATCTCCACCTGGTCGAGACGGTTCGCGACGCAGTCGAGCTTCCCTTGGCGGTCAAGGTCGGTCCCTATTTCTCGTCGATGGCCTCCATGGCGCGCCGGTTGGGCGAGGCGGGGGCGGACGGGCTCGTCCTCTTCAACCGCTTCTATCAGCCCGACATAGATCTCGAGACGCTGGGAGTGGCACCGAACCTGAGACTCTCCACGTCGGATGAGTTGAGGTTGGTGCTGCGATGGATGGCGATCCTCCACGGGCGAATCGAGCCCGATCTGGCAGCCAGCACCGGAGTCCACGAGTGGGACGATGCGGCAAAGGCCATCCTGGCCGGTGCGACGGTGGTGATGATGGCCTCAGGCCTCCTCAAGCACGGGCCGCATCGTCTGAGCGAGGTGCAGAAAGGCCTCGAGTCCTGGCTCACCGACAACGATTACGCGTCGGTGGCCCAGGCACGGGGCAGCCTCAGCCAGAGCTCCGTTCCGGATCCGTCGGCGTTCGAGCGCTCCAACTACATGAAGACACTGACCTCGTACGCCCCGAGCTGGTGATCAAACCGGGGCGACGACACTCACCTCTGGCTCGAGGTGAACCTCAGATTCGATCGAGCGCCCGATGAGGCAGACCCTTTCCGCCTTTTCCAGAAGGCGAAGTGCACGATCGACCTTGTCGGGATCCGAGATGACGACGTGGGGGCGGAGTGTCACCTCGGTGATCCGGTACAGGCGGTCCTCGCCGCGTACCAGGAGCCCCGAAGCTGAATCGGCGTACTCGACGACATCCACTCCGGACATGTCCGCGATCGAACGGAACGTGGTCATGAGACAGGCGGCGACGGAGGCTACGAAGAGGTGCTCGGGACTCCAGATCCCGGGCGGTCCCCCGAACTGCGGTGGTGAGGCGACGCTCAAGTCGGGGAGGCCGTCAGGGGACCCCAAGGCGCCCGATTTCAGGCCTGTGCTCTCGATATCCACTCGATAGGCATGGGTTTCGTCCATGCGCTAATGGTTAGCCGGGTTTTTGCGGAGACGGCAGCGGCGACCGGCCCGTCGCAAAGGGTCTTTGGGCACATTCCAGGACCAGGCGTGGGGTCACTCTTCGCCCCAACCTTGTGGGGCATCCGCACCTTCGTGCTCCCCTTCGAGACGTGCCACATAGGCGGCGGCCTCGCTGCGCCGGCTCATCCCCATCTTGGCCAGCAGGTTCGAGACGTAATTCTTGACCGTCTTCTCGGCCAGGAACATCTCCTCGGCGATCTGTTTGTTGGTCAGACCGTCGGCGATATGAGCGACGATGGTGCGCTCCTGCTTGCTCAGGCGGGACAGCAACGGGTCCTCTTGTGGCCCGGTTCGAAGCCGCTCGAACAGGCGCTCGGTCATGTCCGAGTCGAGGAGTGACTCGCCGGCTCCCACCTTTCGGATGTCGTCGACGAGGTCGTTGCCCTTCACCCGTTTCAGGACGTAGCCAGACGCACCGGCCAGGATCGCCGACATGAGGGCCTCCTCGTCCGCGAACGATGTGAGCATCAGGACCTTGACGTCGGGGAAGCGTGAACGGATGTCACGGCACGCCTCCACGCCGCTCGCGTCGGGGAGACGCACGTCGAGCACCACGACGTCTGGCTCGTCGTAGCCCACACGCCGAACACCCTCCTCGGCAGTGCCGGCTTCTCCGACCACGGTGATGTCGTCCTGGGCGTCGAGCATGGCTCTTATCCCGGCCCGTACGACCTCGTGGTCATCAACGAGGAGGACGCGGAGCTTCTTCATCCAACGAAACGGTAGCCGGGTATCGTTTCGATTCGATGACGCAGGTCATGACGGTTCAACGGCTGTCTGAGCTCATCGGAGCGGCGGCAGCTGTCGTTGGTGCCGGTGACCTGGAGCAGGTGCTGCGACGGCTTGTCTCCGAGGCGCGGGGTGCAACCGGCGCCCGATACGCCGCGCTCGGGGTCATCGGAGAGCACGGCGTCCTCAAGCAGTTCATCTACGAGGGGCTGTCCGCCGAGCAGGCGGAGAGGATCGGGCGGCTGCCTGTGGGACGGGGAGTGCTCGGCACGCTCATCAGCGAGAAAGTCACCATCCGGCTCGCGTCGATCGCCGAGCACCCGGACTCGTACGGCTTTCCTCCCAACCATCCGCCGATGGAGAGTTTCCTGGGCGTGCCCGTGGTGGTCGGCACGCATGCGTTCGGGAACCTCTATCTGACCGAGAAGGACGGAGGCTTCACCGACGACGACGTGATGATCGTCGAGGCACTGAGCCGGATTGCCGGGTCCGCGGTGGCGAGGGCCCGGCTGCAGGAGCGGCTGAGCTCGATTGCGGTCGGCGAAGATCGGGAGCGGATTGCCCGGGATCTCCATGACTCGGTGATCCAGGATCTGTTCGCGGTGGGGATCGGGCTGCAGGGGATCGCCGAACGAGTCGAGGACACGACGGCGGCCGCCACGCTCGACGATGCCGTCGATCGGCTGGACCGTGCCGTCGAGTCACTCAGGTCCTACATCTTCGAGTTGCGCTCGACGCGCGGCCGCCGCCAGCTCGATGAGCGGCTGCAGGAGCTCGTCTCCCGTATGGGCTCCGCCTATCCGACCACGGTGACCCTGGAGATCGGGATCCCGGGATTCGAGGACGAACGACTCGACGACGAGGTGTTCAAGATCGTCACCGAAGCTCTCAGCAATGCCTTTCGTCACTCGGGGGGCTCCCACATCGAGGTTGTGGTCGACGCCGACGACCACTGGTGCTGGATCGTGGTGCGGGATGATGGTTTCGGCTTCGACCCGGATGCGGCAGTGTCGGGGATGGGTCTGGCCAACCTGAGAAATCGAGCTCAGGGGCGGGGTGGCTCCACCGCAGTGACGAGCGGGCCGGGCGAGGGCACAACAGTCGAGGTTCGGATTCCGATCAAGTGACGGTCTGGCCAAGGGTGATCGCGTCGGCGAGGCGATCAACCCAGGCCTTGACCGTCGAGTCTGCCACCCGTCGAAGCACGACGCGGTCGACAACCCGGCCCAAGGAGCCGAGCGGAGGCTCGTAGGTCCCCTCGAGACTGATCCGGGTCTGGGCCGAGCCCACGTGGGAGAAGGTCAGGTCTGCATTGAGCCTGGGGAACAGGACTCCCGCACCTGTGGCCGACCAGCTGATGGGATATACCAACCCGGCCCGGTGGATCTCGGCAACTCCGATCTCCAGACGGACCTCTTTGGCGAGGGTCCCGGAACTGGGCCCGACGCGTGACCGCAACTCCTCGCCATCGCGGTAGGCGACGTCGGCCCAGGGCCCGAGCTGTGAGCGGAGCTCGTCCAGCCGCTTCTCGACTTCGCCCATGGGCAGAGGGACATGCGTGTAGTAGCTGACGAACATCAGAGGCGGCCGGGTCTGGTTCGGAACGAGAAGCCCTGACCCGAGGTCATTCCCGTGATCTCGTCGATGGGGACTTCGATCACATGCGGAAAGCTCGCCATGGGCTGAAGGCCACCATGTCCCAAGGGCGAGCCGAGGACGGCCTCGTACTTCTCCAGAAGGAGCTCGACGGCGCGGGAGGTGGTCTCATCGTCCGATCGCTCCGCCGCCTTCCCTGTAACCACCACACTGGTCCAGTCACCCGTGGCCTCGTCGAAGTCCGAAGCCTCGATACACACGGTCGGGTTGGTTTCGATCGCTTCGAAGCGCTTGCCTGGCTTGGTCCGAAACAGGATGCGATTCCCATCGACCACAAAGGACATCGGCGTCACGTAAGGGTCGCCATCGACAATCACCCCTATGTGGGCCACCTTGGACTTCCTCAGGAATTCGAGGGCATCGTTCTCAGCGATCTGCTCCACGTCTCACCCCGCGGGTTCGGTGATCGCCCAGAGCACATCCTTGATCGAGATGACACCGAGCACGTTCTTCCCATCGACGACGGGCAGGTGCCGGAAGCCAGTGGCCAGCATCCAGTTGGCCGCCTCTCCCACGTCCATCTCGGGGGTAAATGAATCGGGGTATTCGGTCATCCAACTACTCACCGAGTCGCGTTCCAGATCGGCATCGTCGGCGACGGCGCGAAGGATGTCTCGCTCGGTCAGGATCCCCTCCAGGGCGCCATCTACTTCGACCGCCACCGAGCCCACGTCGGTCGACGCCATCACCTGCGCTGCTTCGCGCAGGGTGGCACCCGGGGCAACCCAGACGACGTTGCCACCAACCAATTCTCGGACTCTCATCACGTACCCTTTCCCTAGCTCGATCCCATGATCACACAGATACCTCGCAGCAATCACGGCCGTTAGTCCCAACCTCCCGGGACCGGAGAGCGCCGCCGAGGCTGCCTGACGGCGCCGACGCGGGTTGGGGGCTTTGGTCCCTACTGCCTTGTCTTCGCGTTTGGCTACCGTGCCGCAGCATGACACCAAGACGTGATGAGTCGAGCGACCTGTCTCCTGCGGGGGCGTTCGACAAGTTCCTCATCGTGGTGGCGATCATGGGGGCGGCTGTCGCGGTCCTCGCCGCCATAGTGGCCTTCCGCGGTGGTACGGCATCGGCCACGGACGACGGTGCAGGTGACCAAGGGACGCAGGTGGTCAGCTACTCACTGACCGAGTTCGCCATCGACGGTGCTCTCGAGGTCTTCTCCGGTCCAACGCA
The DNA here is from genome assembly GCA_041303885.1 of Acidimicrobiia bacterium. Taxonomy (GTDB): domain Bacteria; phylum Actinomycetota; class Acidimicrobiia; order Spongiisociales; family ZC4RG35; genus JARDZU01. The sequence goes on from JBFYOJ010000035.1 coordinate 10,954, forward strand.
GTTCGAAGTGGCCAACGACGGGACTGTGATGCACAACTTGACGGTGGAGGGCGGGTCTGCGACGCCTGACCTGAACCGAGGTGAGTCGGCCACACTCGACGTTGGCGACCTCGACCCGGGCTCCTATGTCATCTTCTGCTCGATCGCCGGGCATCGTGAGGCGGGCATGGAGGCGACGGTGACAGTCACCGAAGGTGCTGGAGGCTCGGGCACGACCACCCCTGACCACGCCGGAGAAGACCCCGACTGGGCGGCGCTGGACCGGGCCATGAACGAATCGATCCTCGCGTTCCCGGCCGCGACCGAGGGTTTGGGCAATCAGCTGCTCGAGCCGGACATCCTCCCCGACGGGACCAAGGAGTTCCATCTCACCGCGGCTGTCACCCCGTGGGAGGTGGAGCCGGGCAAGATCGTCGACGCCTGGACCTACAACGGCATGGTGCCGGCACCCATGATCAAGGTCGACGTCGGCGACAAGGTGCGCGTGGTCGTCGATAACCAGCTTCCGATGGGGACCGACGTCCATTGGCATGGAGTCAAGGTCCCCAACAGCATGGACGGGGTAGCGCCTCTGACCCAGCCGTTGATCGAATCGGGCGACACCTTCGTATACGAGTTCACCACACGCGAGCCGGCGATCGCGATGTATCACGCCCACCATCACGGACAGATGCAGGTGCCCAACGGCCTGTTCGGGACCTTCATGGTCGGCGAGGTCGAGATGCCGCTCGGTCAGACCATCTCAGGAGTCGAGATCCCGTCGAACCTCGATGTCTCCCAGGAGATACCGATGGTGCTCAATGATGCCGGGGTGATCGGTCTCAGCCTCAACGGCAAGTCCTTCCCGGCTACCCAGCCTTACACCGGGAAGGTGGGGGACTGGGTGGTGGTCCACTACTACAACGAGGGCTTGCAGATTCACCCGATGCACCAGCATCAGTTCCCGCAGCTCGTATACGCAAAGGACGGGATCCCTCTCGAGAGCCCCTACTGGGTCGACACACTCAACGTGGCACCGGGTGAGCGCTATTCGGTCCTGATGCAGCTCGAGGACCCAGGAGTGTGGGTCTGGCACTGCCACATCCTGACCCATGTCGAGCGCGAAGAGGGCATGTACGGGATGGTGACCGCCTTCATAGTGGAGGAGTAGCGACGGCTAGCGTCGGGGGATGCTGAGACGGATCGAACCGGCTGGCCCTCCCGTCGAGGACCTCGTCGGCCTGTACCAGAGTGACCATCGATTCGTCGAGGGCCGGCCCTGGGTGGCCCTCAACTTCATCAGCTCCGCCGACGGCGGCACCGCCCTCGAGGGCAAATCGACCGAGCTCGGCGACGACGACGACAAGGCGGTGTTCCAGGCGTTGCGGGCCATGCCCGACGTCATCTTGGTCGGAGCCGGGACGATCGAGGCAGAGGATTACCGACCCGTCTCGCTCGACGAGACGCGCAGGGAGCGAAGAGTGGCCAATGGGCTGTCCGAGGTGCCCGTCCTTGCCATCGTGTCCGGTCGCCTCAGCTTGGACACAGAGCGAAGGGTGTTCTCCGACCCGGAGCACATGCCGATGGTCATCACGGGGCCCAATGCGGACCCCGCGAAGCTGGCGATGCTCGGTGATGCCGCCGATGTGGTCATCCTCGAGGAGCTGACCATCCCTACGATCCTGGCCCGGCTCGGCGCGGCGCGGGTGATCCTCTGTGAAGGCGGGCCCAGCCTCGCCGGTGAGTTCGTGGCTGCCGGGTTGGTCGATGAGCTGAATCTGACCCTCTCGCCGAAACTGATCGGTGGCAGTTCATCCCGGCTCGCAAGGGGCCAGGCGGCAGATCCACCACTCGATATGCGTCTGGATCGCTCCCTCATGGGCGAACGATCTCTCTTTCTGCGATATTTGAGGGAATGAGCCGCCAAGGAGAGACAGATGGGTAAACACGCCGAGCTCTTCGAGCGCCACAAGGCCGTATTGCCGGGATGGGCTCCCCTGTACTACGAGCAGCCCATCTCCCTCGTCGACGGCGACGGCAGGTGGGTCACCGATGCGGAGGGAAATCGTTACCTGGACTTCTTCGGCGGGATACTCGTGACGATGTCCGGGTACAAGGTCCCGGAGGTCGTCGAGGCGATCAAAGCCCAGGCCGACCGGATGCTTCACACGTCGACTCTCTATCTGATCGAGTCCCAGATCGAGCTCGCCGAGAAGGTCGCAGAGTTGTCGGGCATCCCGAACGCAAAGGTCTTCTTCACCAACTCGGGCACGGAGGCCAACGACGCCGCCTTGATGCTGGCGACGACATACAAGAAGTCGAACCAGGTGCTCGCCGTCAGGGGCAGCTACCACGGAAAGTCCCATTCGGCGATAGCGGTGACCGGGCAGAAAGCCTGGTCGGGCACCAGCCTGTCACCGTTCCAGGTGACCTATGTCCATGGTGGGTACAAGCTGAGAAGCCCCTTCGGGCACCTTCCGGACGAGGACTTCATTGCTGCGTGTGTGGCCGACCTGGAGGATCTCCTGGCCGTGGCCACCACCGGGAACGCCGCCGTGATGATCGCGGAGCCGATCCAGGGTGTGGGCGGCTTTGTCACGCCACCGGACGGTTTCTTCAAGGCGATGAAGGAAGTTCTGGACAGGAACGGGATCCTCTTCATATCCGATGAGGTGCAGACGGGTTGGGGGCGGACCGGCGAGCACTTCTGGGGTTATCAGGCGCACGGGATCACTCCCGACTTCCTCACCTTCGCCAAGGGGCTCGGCAACGGTCTGAGCATCGGGGGCGTGGTGGCTCCGGCCGATATCATGGAGGCCTACCCGGCATTGGGCATCTCCACATTCGGCGGCAATCCGCTGGCGACCGCTGGGGCCCTTGCCAACCTCGAGTATCTGCTGGCCAACGATCTACAGACGAACTCCCTCAAGGTGGGCAACCGGCTCATGCAGAGCCTGGTGCCGCTCTCAGAGGAGCTGGAGATCATCGGTGAGGTACGGGGCAAGGGCTTGATGATCGGGGTCGAGCTGGTGAGATCGGATGGCACCCCAGCCCCCGAGAAGGCGGCGGAAGTCCTCGAGGCCGCCCGCGAAGAGGGGCTCCTGATCGGCAAGGGCGGTCTCTACGGGAATTCACTGCGGCTGGCCCCGCCGATGTCGATCACCGAAGAGGAGGCTGACGAGGGGTTCGCTCGCCTGGAGCGGGCTCTGCGAAGGGTCTGAGGGCGGCTAGAGGAGCGCCTGGAGATCGATGTCACAACTCGGGTGGCGGAGCTTGGCCAGCCCCCGGGCCTCGATCTGACGGACGCGCTCCCGGGTGGAGTTGATGACCTTGCCGACGTCCGAGAGAGTCCACGGCTCGTCACCGTCGAGGCCGAAGCGAAGCCAGAGCACCTGCTGCTCCTCCGGATCGAGTATCTGAAGGGCCTTGATCAGGCGGTCCCGGCGCCAGGCGGCGGCCGCCCTTGCCTCGGGATCCGCAGCAGTGGCGTCCTCCACGAAGTCCTGGAGTGAGGCGTCACCGTCTTCGCCGACGGGGCGGTCGAGCGAGACGGTCTCTGCGGGTGCCTCGAGTGCGGCGAGGACACGTTCTGTGTCGAGCCCCGATGCCTCCGAGATCTCCTCGAGAGTCGGTGCGCGGTGGTACTTGTCGTGGAGGCTCTGTCGGGTGTCCTGGACGGTCCTCACCACATCCACCATGTGGACGGGCAGACGGATGGTCTTTCCGTTGTTGCCGAGGCCGCGTGTTATCGCCTGGCGGATCCACCAGGTCGCGTATGTGGAGAACTTGAAGCCTTTACGCCAATCGAACTTCTCCACGGCCCGGATCAGCCCGAGGTTTCCCTCCTGGATCAGATCGAGGAGATCGAGGCCACGCCCGGTGTACCGCTTGGCGATCGAGATCACCAGACGGAGGTTGGACCGGATGAAGGTCATCTTTGCCTCGTCGCCCTCGGCGACGAGACGCATCAGCTTGGCGCGATCGGCCTGTTGGTAGTCGCCGGATTCCAGCGCAGCCTTTGCCTTCTTGCCGAGCTCCATCGATCGGGACAGATGGACTTCGTCCTCGGCTGTGAGCAAGAGATGGGCAGAAACTTCGTCGAGATAGAGTCCGACGGTGTCGGCCGGGCTCGATCCCCGTTCGGGTCTGGCGTCTTTGGCCCTTATGGCCTTACCCAATCTGGCCTCCTATCCGGCCCCTGTGGAAAACTAACGGCCCTGGCTGAATCTGGCAAACGGTTTTGGCTGGTTGCAGGGCGCGACGGGTAAACTTCGTGGCTCAGTGGCGCGCCGAACCCAGTTTCGATTGCTGGTTGCGCTCACCATCGTCTGGGCACTCTGGGCTGCATGGTCGTTGCTCGGGCGAGCAACCCCCTACACCTTGCAGGTTCTCGATGACATAGGAACGCCGATCGCGGCGGCCTCGGTGGATGTGGACAACAGCCAGATCGGGACCAGCGACGAGCAGGGCAGGGTCGAGGTCGAGTGGAGCAGGTCGACGTCGGTCCTCGAGGTGAGCGCTGCCGGGCACATCTCCCAGAAGATCACCGTCGCGGAGCAGCCGGACGGGGTGGTCGACGTTGTGTTGAAGGCCCGTGTCCTACGCGGCCGGGTGACAGACACGGCCGGGTCGCCGGTGGAGGCAGCTCGTGTCGTTGCCGGCCCGGCGTCTGGGGTCACCGACGACGACGGGCGATTCAGCCTGAGGGGGGCGGAGCCGGGCGCGGTGCAGGTCTCCCGCCCTGCATGGGTCGATACGAGCTTCGACTGGGATGGGGGGGTCGGTGAGTCTGTGGTCCAGATGGAGCCCTTCATCGCCCGCGCCGTTCACATCTCGGGCGAGGCCGCCGAGGAGGACATCGGCCACTTCTTCGAGATGGCGGAGACCACCGAGCTCAACGCCCTGATGATCGACCTCAAAGACGAGTCGGGGCTGGTTTGGTACGACAGCGCCGACCCGACGGCATCTGAGGTGGGTGCGATCCGTGCTGCCTACAGCCTCCGTGAGATTGCTGATCGAGCCGACCAGGAAGACCTGTATCTGATCGGCCGTCTGGTCGTCTTCAGCGATCCGACCGCCGCGGTGCTCAAGCCCGAGATCGCGGTATGGGACTCGGCTACCAATCAGCCCTACGTTTCCAACGGCCAGTACTTTCTCGACCCGACCGACCCCGATGCCAGGGCCTACGGGCTGGCTCTCGCCGCCGAGGCGTGTGAGATGGGCTTGGACGAGGTTCAGTTCGACTACGTCAGGTTCCCCGACAAGCGGACCGAGTCGACAACATTCGACGGAGGCGTGAGCCTCGAGATGAGGACCAGAACGATCGTCCAGTTCCTGGAGGATGCGGTGGCCCTGCTGCATCCGATGGGCTGCGCGGTCGGCGCCGATGTCTTCGGTTTCACCACCACCGCAATCGATGACGGTGGGATAGGGCAGCGATGGGAGGACGTGACCAGCGTGGTCGACGTCGCCTCACCCATGGTCTATCCCTCTCATTACTCCGCTGGCTGGTACGGGTTCGAAGTTCCCAATGACCACCCCGGCCCAATGGTGACTCGAGCCATCGAGGATGGCATGGAACGTCTGCCCCGCAATGTTGTCATCCGCCCCTGGCTTCAGGACTTCGGATACACCGCCGACCAGGTTCGGGCCCAGATCGACTCCGCGGAGCGATTCGGTCTCGGGTGGATGCTGTGGAATGCGAAGTCGTCCGTGACTGTCGATGCATTGAGCCGGTTGGAGTAGCCCGCCTCGGCCCTGCCGGCCCTCTCATACCCCATCGAACCTGGTGAGCGTGGTAGGGGACTGCCGCGAAGCTTCTCGGGGAGATTCGCACTATCGGCATAGGTGAAATACCATCCGTGAGTCCCTCTTCGGAGCCCCTTTTGACCGCGTTCGACCCAGAAAACCTCGCCCGGATCAAGGATTCCGCACCGTTGTGGCGGACGGAATCGATGAGTGCCGCCTACGACGTCTACACCCGGTTGGCCGAGCCGACCGGTGTCGAGGAGGACTGGCGTTACGTCGACTTCGATCTCGCCTTCGCAGATCTGACGCCCGTGCAGGACCCCGGAGCGGCGCTCGAACCCGGCCCATTCGTCGACTCCCTGGCCAGTCGGTCCGGCCATGTCCTCATTGTCGATGGGTCGATCGCCGACGTCAGCTCCGACGTCGCCACGGTGACGAGGTTCTCCGATCTCGTTGCAGACCCCGGGATACCGGACATGTTGCGGGTCCATCACAGCAAGCTGGCCGCGGCCCACACTGCATTCTCCGCCGACGGGGTGCTCATCGAGCTCCCAGGCGGGGTGGTGATGGAAACCCCGCTCGTGGTCGAGGTCCAGGCGGCGACCGCTGGTTCGGCCACTTTTCCACATCTCTTTGTCAAGGTGGGTGAGAATGCCGAGGCCATGGTCGTCGTGGTGTATCGGTCCGCCGAAGGCGCAAGTCTCCTGCTGATCCCCAGGGTCGACCTCGAGGTCGGGGACGCGGGACGGCTGCGGTTCCTCTCCGTGCAGAGCCTCGACCAGGCGGCCACCTCGGTGATCCATCAGCGCGTGACCCTGGGACGCGACGCGACATCCCGGATCGGTGAGGTCGGACTGGGTGGCAAACTCGGCCGGCTGGATCTCGAGGTGAGCCTCGCCGGCAACGGCTCCTCCTCCGAGGTGGTCGGCCTCTACTTCGGGGAGGGCAGCCAGACCCTCGACTATCGCATGCTGATCGATCACGAGGGCAAGAACACGACGTCTGACGTCTTTCTGAAAGGTGCGGTCGAGGACGACGCCCAGAGCGTGTTCACCGGCCTCCTCCGGATCGAGAAGGACGCCACCCGGACCTCGACTTTCGAGACCAATCGCAATCTGGTCCTTTCCGAGAACGCCAAGGCACACTCGGTGCCGAACCTCGAGATCCTGTGCAACGACGTGATATGCGGGCACGCCTCGTCGGTGGGACCACTGGAGTCGGAGCACCTGTACTACCTGCAGAGCCGCGGGCTCTCCCGGGAGCGCGCAGAGCGGCTTCTCATCCGGGGCTTCTTCCAGGAAGTGATCGACCGCCTCCCCATCGACGGGCTCGAGGCGCCGGTGTCCGAGGAGGTGTTCCGACGGTTCGTTGCCGCACAGGAAGCGGGTCGGGTCGCATGAAGATCGAGATCGGGGCGATCGACACCCTGCCGCGCGGACGCGGGGTCCGGGTCACCGTCGGTGAAGAGAGGATCGCCATGTTCCGGATCGGGAACGAGGTCTATGCAATCGGCGATCGGTGCTCCCATGCCGAGGCTTCGCTGGCTGAGGGAGAGGTATTCGACCATGAAGTCGAGTGCCCCCGCCACGGGTCCGAGTTCGATCTGGCCACCGGAGAGGCTCTCTCCCTGCCTGCCACCAAGCCGGTGCCCACCTATCCGGTGTCCATCGAGGGCGGGACCGTCTATCTCCTCCTGGAGGACGGATGACCGTCGCACTCGAAGTCAGCGCGCTCTCGGCAGGAGTCGAGGGAAAGCAGATCCTCGAGGGCCTCGATCTGCAGATCCCGTATGGCGAGGTGCACGCGATCATGGGCCCGAATGGGTCGGGAAAGTCGACCCTCTGTCACGTCCTGACCGGGAAGGCCGGCTATGTGGTCTCCGGCGAGGCGACCTTGGACGGCACAGACCTGCTCTCGCTCGACGTGGATGAGCGCGCGCGGCTCGGTCTGTTGCAGAGCTTCCAGTACCCGACCGAGGTGCGTGGGGTCCGGCTCAGGGAGTTCCTCATCGAGGCCGCCGAGGAGCGTGGGTTGGATGAGCGCACTGCCCTCGATCGGATCGAGGCCGAGGCGGAACGATTCGACATGACCCGCTTCCTCGACCGTTCGCTCAATGACGATCTATCGGGTGGGGAGATGAAGCGGTCGGAGATCTTCCAGATGGCCGTGCTTCGCCCGAAGGTCGCCCTGCTCGACGAGATCGACTCAGGTCTCGACATCGATGCGGTCAAACAAGTCGCCGAGGCGGTCGAGGAGATGCGGTCCCCCGAGTTGGGAGTCGTGATGATCACTCACTACAACCGCATCCTGAAGTACCTGGCCCCGGACCGCATCCATGTGATGATCGACGGGCGCATCGTCGACTCTGGAGGCGCCGAACTGGCCGAAGGCCTGGAGTCCGGTGGTTACGAGGCCGTCCGAGAGCGGCTCGGTTTGAAGAGGCCCGCTGACGAACCGGAACGCCGTCCCTCCGACTTCTTCACGGACACCCCGTTCGACCTGTGACCCGTCGGTGAGCGGAAATGCCCCACACGGAGTGTTGCCCGTTCACAGAATGCTCTGATGGCGACCAAGGTCACCGCCGAGCGATGGCTTGCCCAACTGACCAATCTCCCCACCGCCTCCGGGCTGGAGCGCGAGGTCGTGGGGTGGGTGCGTTCCTGGGCCGCCCGACGTGCCGACCTGAGGCTAACCACGGACAGTGGTGGCAATCTCCTCATCACGCAAAGAGGCCGGAAACAACATCCCCCTGTGCTCGCCGTCGCCCATATGGATCACCCGGCCTTCGTCGTCACCGAGGTGACGGGACGGGAGGCCAGGTTCGAATTCAGGGGCGGGGTCAGATCCGAGTACTTCGAAGGTGCCCGTGTCGTGTTCACGACGGGAGAGGGGGGCTCAGGACAGGTCCTCTCGTACCTGCCGGGCTCCAGGCATGGAGTGTTCCGGCTGAGCGGGCCGGCGCCCCGTCCGGGGGATGTCGGAATATGGCGTTTTGCCGCACGTAAGGCGCGGGCCGGACGATTTCTCGCTCCGGCCTGTGACGACCTGGCCGGCTGTGCGGCCGCCCTCGCTGCTCTGGATCGGGCCCGGTCCCGGCCCAACCTGAGACACTTCGGAGTGCTGCTGACTCGTGCGGAGGAGATGGGCTTCGTCGGTGCCCTCCACGTCGCGAAGACGCAGAGCATCCCATCGAGGTCCCGCCTCCTTTCGATCGAGGCATCCCGGACCTCGAGAGACGCCCCGATTGGCCAGGGGCCCGTGATCCGCGTCGGGGACGCCGCGACGGTCTTCGACCAGGCCCTGACCAACCTCATCTCGAGGGAGTCGGCAAGGCGGGGCATTCGCCACCAACGCAAGCTGATGGCGGGTGGATCATGTGAGGCCACCGCATTTGGGACCTATGGCTACAAGGCCACGGGTCTCTGTCTCGCCGTGGGCAACTATCACAACATGGGGAACCTCGACGACGTCGAAGCCGGTCGTGGGGAGGCCGTTCCGATGATGGAGGAGATCGCCCTCGATGACTTCCACGACCTGGTCGACCTGCTCTTGGTGGCCGCGATGGCCGTCGACGGCCAGTCGGACCTACGTGATCGACTGGATGCCATCTACGCAGAAACCAGTCATCTCCTGACCTGAGCCCGCTTCATCACGCTGCTCGCCATCGCTACCGTCGGGCGAAAAGGAGAGACGTTGGAGTACAGGATCGAGAAGGATTCGATGGGCGAGGTGCGGGTTCCCGCCGACGCCTACTACGGGGCTTCCACCCAGCGGGCAGTCGACAACTTCCCCATCTCGAATCTTCGCTTCGGGCGCCGATTCATCTCGGCGCTCGGGCTGATCAAGGGGTCGGCCGGCGAGGTGGCCGGCCGAGCCGGGCATCTCGAGCCGGACAAGGCGGCTGCCATTCGCCAAGCCGCCGACGAGGTCATGGCGGGGCAATGGGACGACCAGTTCGTCCTCGACATCTTCCAGACGGGTTCCGGGACATCCACCAACACGAACGCCAACGAGGTCATCGCCGCGCGGGCGACGGAAGGGCTGGGAGGAGAGCCGGGCTCTCGCCTGGTCCATCCCAACGACCATGTCAATTTCGGCCAGTCGTCCAACGACGTGATCCCCACTGCCATCCATGTGGCGGCGGTTGCAGCTATCCGGGAGGACCTGGTTCCGTCACTTCAGGTCCTGGCCGGATCGCTCGAGGACAAGGCAGCGGAGTTCGGCGACGTGGTCAAGTCAGGCCGGACTCACCTGATGGACGCCACGCCGGTGACGTTGGGTCAGGAGCTCGGTGGATTCGCGACCCAGATCCGAAAGGGCCTCGAGCGCCTGGACAAGGTCCTTCCCGAGCTCGAAGAGCTGGCACTCGGAGGAACAGCCGTGGGGACCGGCATCAATGCTCCCGAAGGTTTCGCCGCGGCAGTGATCGAGCTGATGAGTGATCGGACCGGGTATCCGCTTCGAGAGGCAGACGATCACTTCGAGGCCCAGGGATCCAAGGACGCAGTGGTCATGGCATCCGGGGCACTGAAGACCATCGCGGTCTCTCTGTTCAAGATCGCAAACGACATCCGCTTTCTCGGCTCCGGGCCCACATCTGGGATCGCAGAGATAAGGATCCCGGATCTGCAACCGGGGTCATCGATCATGCCGGGCAAGGTGAACCCGGTGATGTCGGAGATGACGATGCAGGTCGCTGCACAGGTGATAGGCAACGACGCGACCATCACGTGGAGTGGCGCCAACGGCAACTTCGAGCTGAATGTGATGATGCCGGTGATGGCTCACAACCTGCTCGAGTCGATCGCACTGCTCTCCACGGCTGCGGCCACCTTCGCGACTCGTTGCATCGACGGGATCGAGGTCAACGACGGCCGTCCCCTGGAGCTGTTGGAGAAGAATGCCATCATCGTCACGGCTCTCAACCCGCACATCGGTTACGACAACGGGGCCAAGATCGCCAAGGAGGCGGTCAAGACGGGCCGCTCGGTCCGGGAGTTGGTGTTGGAGGCCGGGTTGATGACGGAGGCCGAGCTCGATGCCGCACTCGACCTGAAGAGGATGACCGAAGGCGGAGTGATGTAGTCAGGCCTCGGGGGAGGGGGACGCCGCCTCTCAAGTTCCGAGCCAGACCTAGCCCCCTTCGTCGGCCAGGAGTCGATCAGCACCAGCGAGGCTCCAGCGGAATCGGAAACGATCCTCCGGCACATCACGCCACGCCTCCTCGGCCTTGGCGTCGTAGACACAAATGAGCCGCTCCTGCCCGTGAAGCTCTGTGACCCGATAGGAGTAGTTGGGATCCGTTCCGAACCACAGTTTCATCTTCTCCTCGTCCACTGGATCGTGGACGTGATACCGGCTGGCATCCTCTGGCCACCGGTAGGGGACGGAGACGATGACCACCTCGCACAGATCGATGAGGTGTCTGGCAAATGCCGTTGCGTCGGGCACATGCTCCAGCACCTGTAGACACAGCCCGACGTCGAACTTCCTCCCCGGTCGCCAGGTCAGGAAATCGGTTTGATGGGATTCGATGCCTTCGGCTCGATAGGGGACACGCAGATCCACGGAAACCCTGACCGGGACTTCTGGGAACCAGGAGAGAATCGGAGTGCCGTTCGAGCCAACATCCAGAACCGAGTTGGCATGGCTGGCGATTCTTTGCGCAATCTCACGCGTGATCTGTACATAGATGAACCGCTGGCGTCGTTTCCAATACTCGGTCGGGCTCTGATCTGTCCGCGACGCGATTTGGAGTCGGGCGAGCTCCCTCCTGGTGCCGGCATCCTCTGGATACTCGACGACTAGTTGCCTCAAGACACGACGCGCCTCGGTCAGGCGCGAGGACTTCCGATACGACAGCGCGGCGCGTCGCCCGGCAAACACCTTCTCTCTTGGCTCGGTGGCATCGTTGAAGATTGCCTCCCAGAGCGGACCCGACTCTTCCCAACGACCGGTCTCGTACGCCTCGTTGGCCTTCGACCTCCGTTCTTGCCAGGCGGAGACGCTGCCGGCTTGTGAGCGCCCTGTAGATCTCCACCTTCCGGTTTTGCCGGGCATCATCCACCTCTCTCACACCGGGGGTTACCGAGTGTCCATCTACCTTCGCACGCCCCGGGTCAGTGCGCTCGTGTCGGTGACCAGCCTTCCCGAGGCAATACTGTCAGCCAACCTGGGCATCGGATTACGGTGCGGAGCTAGCTGTGGGCACCATCGCCGCCTAGTGCGTCGAGCAGAACGTTCCAACCGAGGCTGGCGCATTTGATCCGCACCGGGTACTTGCGCACACCCTGTAATGCTTCCAGATCTCCGAGCACTGCGCCCGGGCGCTCCGGGTCGATCCCGACGTCGGCTTCGCCGTCGAGGGACATCATGTCGCGGAACTGCCGGGTCATCGTCTCGATCTCGGCTCGGGTCTTGCCCTTGATCGCCTCGGACATCATCGATGCCGACGACTGGCTGATGGAGCATCCCTGCCCCGCCACCGCAATCTCGGCGACGACTTCCCCGTCGAATCTGAGCTCGATGGTGATCTCATCGCCGCAGAGCGGGTTCACCCCTTCGGCGACCGAATCCGGGTGGTCGAGATGCCCCTTGTTCCGGGGGTTGCGGTAGTGGTCGAGTATTACCTCGCGGTAGAGGTCCTCGAGGCTCATGATCCGACCCCGAAGAGATCGCCGGCCCGGCGCAGCCCGTTCACCAGTGCGTCGATGTCCTCTTCGGTGTTGTACACGTAGAAGCTGGCGCGTGCCGTGGCGGCGACTCCGATCCGCCGCATCAGCGGCTTGGCGCAATGATGGCCTGCTCGGACCGCCACCCCGCCCTCGTCCAGGATCGTGGCCAGGTCGTGGGCATGGACTCCGTCCATCGACATCGAGATCACTCCGCCCCGGTCCTCGAGTTCGCGCGGGCCCTGGATGTGAATGCCGGGCACATCGCCGAGCCGGTCGAGTGCGATCTCGGTCAACTCCCGGTCATGTCTGAGCACCTGGTCCATTCCGATCGAGTCGAGGTAATCGATCGCGGCATGCAGCCCGACCGCCTCCACGATCGGTGGTGTGCCCGCCTCGAAGCGATGCGGTATGTCTGCCCAGGTCGCATCGAAGAGGGTTACGTCGGAGATCATCTCGCCGCCCCCTTCGAAAGGCTCGGTCTCCTCCAGGGCATCCATGCGCCCCCAGAGCACTCCGATCCCGGTGGGCCCGAGCATCTTGTGCGAAGAGAACGCCAGGAAGTCCGCCCCCAGGTCGTTCACGTCGATCGTCGAATGTGGCACCAATTGGGCCGCGTCGACGACGACCCTCGCGCCGTGGCTGTGGGCAAGGTCGGCGATACGTCTCACCGGGGGCATCGTGCCGAGGACGTTGGACATCCCGGTGACGGCCACCACCTTCACGTCCGGGCCCAGTTTGGCCTCGTAGGCATCGAGGTCGAGCCGGAAGTCGTCTGTCATCGGGACGTGATCCAGCACGGCGCCGGTTCTCTTCGCCACCATCTGCCATGGAACGAGGTTGGCGTGATGCTCGATCTCGGTCGAGATGATGCGGTCTCCAGGGTTGAGGTTCTGCTGGCCCCATCCGAATGCGACGGTGTTGAGCGAGGTCGTGGCGCCTCGGGTGAAGATGACCTCCCGCTCGTCGGTCGCCCCGATGAATCGAGCAACCCGTCTACGTGCGGCCTCATAGGCGTCGGTGGCGGCGACGGAGAGCTTGTACGCCCCGCGGTGGACGTTGGCATAGGAAGTCCTCGCGAAATGATCCATCGCCTCGAGCACGGGTATTGGCTTCTGTGATGACGCAGCCGAGTCGAGGAAGTGGACTCCGTTCGACAGGACCGGGAAGTCGGCCTTCAGATGCGAGAGATCGGTCACGTTCAGGTCAACACCGTCCGAAATGAATCGTATCCCTCTTCCTCGAGACGGGCTGCCAGCCCGGGCCCACCACTCTCGAGCACCTGTCCATCCATGAAGATGTGCACCTGGTCAGGTGTGACGTAGTCCAGGAGCCGCTGGTAGTGGGTGATGATGAGGAACCCCCGTTCTGGCCCGGTCAGCTGGTTGACCCCCTCCGCCACCGTCCTGAGCGCATCGATGTCGAGACCCGAGTCCGTCTCGTCCATGATCGCCAACTCGGGCTGGAGCACTGCCATCTGAAGGACCTCGTTTCGCTTGCGCTCACCGCCGGAGAACCCCTCGTTCAGGTAACGATCGGCAAAGGACGATTCCATGCCCAGCTCCTTCATGGCATCCATCACCTTGAGCCTCAACTCGAGGACCGTGAGGTCGACACCGGTCCGGTTGGACAGAGCCTGCCGGAGGAACTGGATCACGGACACACCGGGAATGGTCTCAGGGTGCTGGAAGGCGAGGAACATCCCTGCGGCTCCACGCTGACTGGCCGATACCCCGGTCATGTCCTCGCCCTTGTAGATGATGCGACCGTCGGTGACCTGATAAGCGGGATGCCCCATCAGAACCGAAGCCAACGTCGACTTGCCCGATCCGTTGGGGCCCATGAGCGCATGGATCTCCCCCCGGTTCAACGTCAGGTCGACGCCCTTGAGGATTGGCACGTCGCCTGCAGAGGCGTGGAGATTCTCGATCTGAAGGAGGGGAGTCGGGTCGCTCACCGGGCAATGGTATTTGCACTACTGCGATAGGGGAAATGGGTTTGGTGTTCGATTTTCGGCCGCCTTTGCCCCTCAGCCACGCTCAGTGAGCGACGATGGACGTGACGTCGCCGCACACCTCGGGGCGAACCGGCGCCGGTCGGCCGAGGCCGACTTCGCGCGGAGAGCATCGCCGAAGTCGGCCGGGATTCAAGACGTGAAGTGCGCCCAGACCGGGGCTGCCAGCCGATCCAGCTCGTCGACCGAGATGGGGAAGACGGTGGTCGGGGTCCCTGCCGCCGCCCACACCGTCTCGTTGCGGCGCAGGCGCTCATCGGCGAACACGCGAAGGGGGTTCGCATGACCGAAGGGAGGGGTGCCGCCGGCCGCATACCCGGTCGCTTGGCGAACCTCTTCGAGGCTGGCCCTCCTGGATTCGGTTGCGTCGGCGAGCGCGGCCAGGGCGTCGGTGTCGAGCCTCAGGTCTCCCGGGACCAGCGCCACGACCGGCTCCTCTGGCCCTTCCCGATGGGCGATGATGAACACCAGGGACTTGACGATGGCCGACACCGGACAGCCGATGGCACGAGCGGCGTCCTCCGCCGTCTTCGTCCCTTCGGGGAAGAACCTGACCTCCATCTCGAAGTCGGAAACCGCTAGGGCGAGGCGCTTGCTGGCCTCGGGCAGATCGCTCAACCCTGGACCAGCTCGAGCATGCGGCCGAGCCCGTCGTAGTCCGGAAGATCGAGCCACTGGAGGTAGATCCGTTCCACGCCGGCATCCTCGAATGCGGCGATCTTCTCCCTGACCTGGCCCGGGGTGCCGAAGACGACGCCCGCCTTCTCCCACCGTGAGATGAGCTCGTCACTGGTGATATCGCGTCGGCCTGCTGCCGCCACGAGCCGTTCGGCGAGCTCGCCGTCGGATCCTGCAATGGTCACTGGCCCCATCATGGTCGCCTCGACTCTCCGACCGCCCGCCGCTTCGCGCATGACTGCGATCTTGGCTCTTGCCTCCTCCTGCGGGCAGACGAAGAAGTTGTACTCGTCGGCTCGAGCCCCGGCGAGGCGGGGAGTTCGTTGCGGCCCGCTACCGCCGATGATGATCCTGATCCCTGTCGGTTTCGGGCGCACGTCGAGGTCGAGGTTGTAGAAGGGGCCCTCGTGCTCGCCGCGTCCCGAGCCGAACGCAGCTTCGAGATAGTCGACAGCGTCTTCGAGTCGCTGCCATCTCTCCGATGAACCCGGGAACGGGATGCCCAGTGCAGCGTGCTCGAAGTCGTTCCATCCGGTCCCGACCCCCAGGTCGAATCTGCCCCCCGACATCTGATCGATCGTGGCGGCGTTCTTGGCGATGATTGCCGGATGACGGAACGTGATCGGACTGACCAGGACACAGAGCCGGATTCCCGTGGTCTCCCGTGACAGACCGGCCAGGGTGGCGAAGGCGTCTGTGGCGTCGGGCGACCGGTCCCTGTCCCATGCCAGGTGATCGCTTCGAGCGAAGGAATAGAGGCCTTCCGTCTCGGCGAGGCGCGCGGCACGGAGGATCTCCTCGTATGTGCCACCAACTTGGGGCTCGGTCATGAGTGAGTACTTCAATGAGATCCCTGACTGAGTTGATGCAAGTTAATCGTCGTCCTCGGCCTCGAACCCCTCGCCGGTGAGCGCAGCCTTGAGGGTCTCGGCCTCACCAGGGCGAACCGACAGGGTGAGGATCCCACCCCCGCCGTGGACGGCATGGCGCAACTGGAGATCCCGAACATCGACTTTGCTCGTCTGGAGGGCATGACCGACTGCGGCGATCTCACCCGGCTTGTCCTGGAGGATCACCCGCACCCGTGCTACCGGCGGCGCCATCGTGCCCCTTCGGTGTCGAGCCTCCTCGAGTCGTTCGGCGAGGCCGGCGGTGTCGCCCGAGCGCACCTGCTCCTTCAGCTCCTCCAGATATCCGACCAGACCGTCGATCGCAACGGAAACTGCTTCTTCGTTGGCGGCGAGGACCTCGGGCCACCAGGTCGACTCGGCGGAAGCGACGCGGGTCAGGTCCCGGAAGCTGCCCGAGACGAGTTGCTCGGCGTCGGGATTGTCCGAGATCGTGTTGACCAGGGTGACCGCGAGGAGATGGGGGAGATGCGAGACGCAGGCCACCACCTGGTCGTGGCGCGCAGCTGACATCAGGATCGGATTGGCGCCGATCGAGCGCACGATCGAGGTCAACCGGTCCACATCCTGTGTTGCAGCACCGTCGTCACAGATGACCCACGGCGCCCCCCGAAAGAGCGCATGGGAGGCCGCTTCCGGCCCGGCGTGCTCGCGTCCTGCCATCGGATGGCCGCCGACATAGCGGACCCCGGGAGGAGCGGCGGCGACGAGGGGAGCTTTGACACTGGTGACATCCGTGACCAGCGCTTCGGTGTCGAGTTGCCGCAGCGTGGCGAGGTTGGCGTCCAACGGACCTGCCAGCACGACGAGGTCGACTCCGTCGACCGCTTGGGCGACCGACCCGGCGGTCGCGTCGGCAGCGTGGCGTTCCAGGGCGCGCTCCAGGGCGTCGGGCGAGGGGTCCCAGCCGATTGCCTGCCAGCCCTGCTCTCTCAGCGCAAGTCCCACAGATGCGCCAATGAGACCGGTTCCGATGATTGCGACGCGGGGCATGGTCAGTGGAGGTAGGCGTCGAGAATCAGGTCGTAGTCAGCTGGATTGCCCAAGAACATCTGAGGATAGAACCGTTCACAACCGACTTCGCCCAGGGCTTCCAGCATCTCGGCGGGCTTCGAGCCGGAGCCGTGCGGGTAGCCACGCTCCTCATACACCTGCTCGATCCTCTCCGGAGCCGATCCGGTCCTCTCTGCGAGCAGGTGAAGGAGTCGGCGGTAGTCCGCCTCGCTCTTCGCAGCCAGGGCCGGGGATGCCGTCGAGAAGAGAATCGAATCGGGCCTACGGCCCGAGTCCCGAGCCGTGGATTGGGCGAGCTCCCTCCTGGCCGCGTACTGATCTGGCGGACATGCATAGATGTTGAACTCGTCGGCGTAACGACCGGCCAGTCCCGGCGTCTTGGTGCGGCCTCCGCCTCCGATCAGGAGGCGAAGATTCAAAGGGTGGGGCCGAGGGTCGAACTCGGCGAGTTGGAAGTGCTTCCCTTCGAACCCTCGGGGCTCCGGCGCCACAGCTGCGCTGAGGTAGGCCATCGACTCTGCCAGCAGGTCGAAGCGGGTGCTCCGATCGGGATAGGGGAGCCCGAAGAGCGCGAACTCGGCATCTAGCCACCCCGTTCCGAGGCCCATCGTGAATCGACCGGCGGAGATCTCGTCGAGGGTGACCCCCATCTTGTAGTAGACGGCAGGGTGGCGGAACGTGACCGGGGAGAGGAGCGAAACGAGCTCGAGACCAGAGGTCTCACGGGCCAGAGCAGCCAGATGGATCAAGTGATCGTACGCAGGCCGATCGGGTTGGTCGCCCCGCTCCAGATAGTGATCGGGAAGGGCGAGGGCGACCAGGCCTCTGTCCTCGGCCCACCGCGCCGTCGTCAGGATCAGCTCCCAATCACCTCGAGTCTGGACCGCGAACTCCATTGGGCGAGCCTATCGGCAGGTGGGATCCGTCAGGAAACCGCTGCGGCGTCCTCGAGAAGGGCTCGGGCATGCCAGGCGACATCGAAGTCGGGGTCGATCACGCGATGCAGGGCGATGCCGTTCAACGCAAGGACCAGTGTCTCCCCACGCCGTTCGGCCAGAGTGTCTGAGATGTCGGGGCTCTGACGCTTCATGGCCGCAGCGAAGCGCCCGACACGCTCCTGGTGGTGCCGGATCATGCGGCCGGCGAGCTCGGGGTTGGATCCCGCTCCCGAGACTCCGATCCGGATGTAGACGCGCGAGAGCTCGGGTTGCTCCTCGAGGAACCGGATGTATGCCATTACCAGCTCGTCCAGGGTGTCGGTCCCTTGGTGATCCGGATCGGGGTCGACGGCGTCGATCGCCTCCCGGACCACGGTCAGGATCGCTTGCTCCTTCGAGGCAAAGAGGTTGTAGAAGGAGCCGGGAAGCACTCCTGCCTCGTCACATATCGCCTTGATCGTCGTGCCCTCGAGGCCCCGGTCGGCGATCAGCGAGCGGGCTGCCTCGAGGATTCGGTCACGCGTCTCGAGACCGGCCTTGTAGCGCATGGGGGAACGGTAGACCGTTCGCCAGGGAAGGCTTGGTCTGGCTCACGAAGCCGCGCTGGATAGCCCTTTCTTTGAGCGTTGATTCAAATTAGAGTGATCGCTCAAAGACCAGGAGACGATGCATGAGTCACTACAAGGCGAATCTCCGGGATCTCGAGTTCAACCTCTTCGAGGTCAATCGGATCCAGGGCTACCTCGGTACCGGGCCATGGGCGGACCTCGATCAGGAGACCGCACGTGACATCCTGATCGAGATCGAGAGGATGGCGCGGGAGGACTTCGCTGCTTCCTATGTCGACCAGGACAGGATCCCTCTCGAGCTCGTCGATGGTGAGGTCCATCTCCCTGAGTCGGTGTTGGCCGGAGTCCGGGTCTACCGGGAAGGTGGCTGGGATCGTCTCGGCGTCCCGGCCGAGATGAATGGGAATCCGGTTCCGCCGAGCCTGGCCTGGGCCACGCAAGAGATGCAGCTCGCTGCGAACACCACCGTGTCCTGGTACTCCGGAGGAGCGCTCTTCGCCAGGGTCTTGTTCGAGGAGGGCACCGAGGCCCAGAAGGAGCTGGCCAAGCTCTGGCTCGACCGACAGTGGGCAGGGTCGATGATCCTCACCGAGCCCGATGCCGGCTCCGACGTCGGAGCTGCGACCACCAAGGCGATCGACGTGGGCGACGGCACTTGGCACATCGAGGGGGTGAAGCGGTTCATAACCGGTGGCGAGCACGATGCCGCCGAGAACATCATCCATCTGGTGCTGGCCCGGCCGGAGGGAGCGATAGCCGGCACCAAAGGCCTCTCTCTCTTCATGGTCCCAAAGTTCCTTGTCGATGATGAGGGGAATCTCGGGCAGCGCAACGGTGTCTATGCCACCAACATCGAGAAGAAGATGGGTCTCAAGGGCTCCACCACCTGCGAGATGACCTTCGGGGTGGATCATCCCGCCATCGGGTACCTGGTCGGCGATAGACACGATGGCATCAGGCAGATGTTCCGCGTGATCGAGGGTGCCCGGATGATGATCGGCACCAAGTCGATGGGGACCCTGAGCACGGGGTACCTCAATGCCCTCGAGTATGCGAAAGAGCGTCATCAGGGATCCGATCTGATCAAGCCAGGCGACAAGACCGCTCCGAGGGTGCCGATCATCGCCCACCCCGACGTGCGCCGGATGCTGATGAACCTCAAGTCGTACTCGGAGGGCCTCCGGGCGCTGGTCATGTACACCGCGTGGGTGCAGGATCTGGCCGCGCTCCACCCTGACGATGACCGCTGGGAGCGGCGATCGGACCTGCTCCTGCCCCTGGTCAAGGGTTATTCGTCGGAGAAGGCGTATGAGCAACTCGCCGACGCCCTCCAGGTTTTCGGCGGCTCTGGCTTCACCCAGGACTACCCGCTGGAGCAGTACATCCGCGACACCAAGATCGACACGATCTATGAGGGGACGACGGGCATCCAGGCGCTCGACTTCTTCTTCAGGAAGATTGCCAGGGATCAGGGCGAGACCCTCGCCGTGCTCGCTGCCGAAATCGCCGAGTTCGTCAAGGGTGGGAGTGACGGCGACCCACTCGCCGTCGAGAGGGAGCGGCTGGGCTCGATGCTCGACGACCTCCAGGGTCATCTCGGCTCGATGGTCGAAAGACTGATGGCGTCCCTGGCGGGTGACTCCGGCGAAGTCTACAAGGTCGGCCTGCACACCAATGCATTCCTCGCCTCTGCCGCCGAAGTCGTGATTGCGTGGCAGATGCTGCGTCATGCCGAGATCGCTTTCCCCAAGATGGGCGAGGATCCCTTCTACCGGGGGAAGGTGGAGTCGGCCCGATGGTTCCTCCAGATGACGGCGCCGCAGGTCGGCGTCAGGCGTGCCCGGGCCGAATCCGAAGACGGGTCATTGATGGAACTGCCCATCGAGGCCTTCTAGGCGGTACTGGACGACAACCTCGATTCTCGGAGCTGGGGGTTCCGGGTACCGTCCTCGATCGTGCCCGGCTCGGTTGTCGCCTTGATCGTGTTCCTGATCGGTGTCTTTCTCATCGTGGTCGCGCTCGTCGTATGGCAAGAAGCGAAGCGTCGCCCGAGCTACGAGCCACTCGAGTACGTGATCGAGGACGCGGTCAAGCACGTCGAGGACCGTCTCAGAGCCGAGGGCAACGAAATGCTGAAACGGGCGGACATCCGGCGAATCCTGGAGTGGGAGGTCTTCTACCTCCAGGGGCTGGCTCAGGATGATCGCCACAACCCGGTCGAGACCATCGCCGGCGGTCATCAGGCGTCGATCGAGTACATCATCGGGCAGATCGCCTCGGAGCATGGAGTGACCTACTCTCAGAGGGACGTAGAGGCGGTGCTCCGATACGAGGCCGACTACCTGGTCCGGATCGGGGCCGTTGGTGACGCCGTCGATCTCGATGGAGGTGAGGAAGAATGATGGTGCGCTGCGGCGCCTGCCGAACACAGTTCGAGGTTCCCGGTGCCGGGCGGTTCGCCTGCCCTGTGTGCGGGTCGGTGAACGTCGTCCGGGAGCAGACCGGGGGCGCTCCCTCGACCATGGGTGGATATCCCACGGCCCCTGGCGCGGCCGGCGGCCCTCCGCCTCCTCCTCCACCTGCGCCCGACGTGCCGGCTCCCCGTATCGCTTGTCCGGAGTGCTCCTTCAGCTTCATCGTGGGAGACATCGCAGTTGCCACCTGTCCCAATTGCGGCGCCGACGTGAGGACCGGGAGGGGATCGGCCGAGGAGGAGGAGTGAGTCGCCTGGCCCGTTTCGAGGCGTACCGGTACATCGGCACCCGGGACACGATGCGGTTCTACGACTGCGATGACGATGGACAGTTCGAGGAGCTGGGTCGACGTCTGCAGGCCGAGGGTTTGCTGGCCGGCAACCTGCTCCAATCGTTCGCACCGGATACACCGGTCGAGGCGAGAAATCGCGGCTTTCGGGCCGCCTCCGGCTGAGCGAGGACTACTCGAAGACCTGTGCCACCAGGTCGCCGATCTTCTTGCCCCGACCGTGGAAGAAGTGGTCGCCCGGTGTGATGACCAGGTCGATCTGCTGCTCCTCGGCATAGCGGCGTAGTCCCTCCACGTCGACCACCTGGTCCCTGCTTCCGACCACGATCCGTTTGGGCCCGGAAGGAAGGCTCGCCGGAAGCAGACGTGCTGCAGGGGCGATCCCGGAGTACGGGATGCCCGCGGTCTGTTCACTCATCCAGTTCAGGGCCACTCCCGCACCGAACGACCACCCGGCGAGGTGAAGGTCGAGCCCGGAGTCAGCGGCCACGTCGATCGCGGCAGACAGGTCGAGTTTCTCCGCTTCTCCGTAGTCGTGCGACCCGCTGCTGTTGCCTGTTCCCCGGAAGTTGAATCGGAGCACCGAGAATCCCCGCTCCACCAGACGCGAGGTCACCGCGATCATCAGCGGCGCCATCATCGAGCCACCCTGAAGCGGGTGGGGGTGGCAGAAGACCACCACGCCGGAGGGCGACATGGGTTTGTCCCAACGAGCTTCCAACTCCTCCCCGTCCGATGTCGACAGGGTGATGCGCTCGGTCATGTGAACTTGACCAGGAACCAGATCGCCGCTGCGCCGACTATGAGAAAGGCGAGCACCGCCGAGGCGATGAGAAGCCAGCGCGTCTGCATAGGTTTGAGAGGGTAACTCCGGGCACAACTAGGCTCGGACCAGCAGATCCACCGAAAGGCAGAGGTTGCACGACATCGTCATAGTCGGCGGCGGACCGGGCGGCTACGCCTCGGCTCTCTACGCCAACAATTTCGGCCTGTCTGTCGCCCTGATCGACGACGAGCGCCCGGGCGGCACCTGCCTGATCAGAGGTTGCATACCCGCCAAACAGTGGCTGCATGTGGCCGAGGTGTTCAAGACGGTGTCCCATGCCGCCGAGTTCGGGGTGATCACCGATCAGCCCAATCTCGATTGGGCGTCGGCGCTCGCACGCAAGAACCAGACGGTCGAAGGACTGGTGAGGGGTCTGGGCGGCCTGCTCACCAAGAACGGCGTGGAGGTCATCACCGGGTTCGGGCGACTGGCCGGTCCCTCCAGGGTGGAGGTCGACACAGCCGACGGCATGAGGGCGGTCGAGGGAGGGAAGGTGATCCTTGCCACCGGCTCCTACCCGCGCACGATTCCCGGCTACGAGTTCGACGGCAAGAAGATCGTGAGCTCCGATCACGCCCTCGACTGGCCGCAACGACCGAATCGTGTCGCCATCATCGGCGGGGGTGTCATCGGGTGCGAGTTTGCCTCGTTCCTGGTGGACCTCGGGGCCGAGGTCCACGTCTTCGAGGTGATGGACCAGGTCATCCCGGGCTCCGACGCCGACGCCGCCAAGTTCCTGCAGCGCCAGCTTCAAAAGCGCGGGGTCAAGATCCATCTGGGGGTGGGCGTCGATCCGCCGAGCGTCGGCGAATCTGTCGTGGTCCCCTTCGGGCAGGAGAATGTCGAGGTCGACGTGGTCCTCGTCTCGGTGGGACGTGGCCCGAGGACCGAGGGCGTGGGTCTCGAGACCGTCGCTGTCGAGCTCGATCGTGATTTCGTGAAGGTGGACCTCAACACGATGCAGACCGGACAAGCTGGCCTGTACGCGGTGGGGGATATCGTGGCGGGGACGCCCCAGCTCGCCCATGTCGGGTTCGCAGAGGGAATCGCGGCCGTGACCCACATCGCGACCGGCGAGTCGCGCCCCGTCAACTACCAGGCGATCCCCAGGATCACCTACGCCCATCCGGAGGTGGCGGAGGTGGGCTGGACGGAGGCGCAGGCCCTCGAGCGCGGTCTCGAGATCGAGACGGCCAAACACGCATTCAACGCAATCGGACGGGCCATGATCATCGGCGACAATCAGGGTTTCGTGAAGGTCGTCTCCGAGAAGAACGGGCCGATTGTCGGGGCAACAGTCGTTGGTCCCCAGGCTGGGGAGATGATCCACGAGCTGATGTATTCGGTGGGTTGGGAGGCCCTGCCCGACGAAGCCGCCGCCTTCATCCACGCCCATCCAACCCTGTCCGAGGCAGTCGGCGAGACACTCCTGTCCGCTGCCGGCCGCAGTCTTCACTGAGAGGAGCGAGATTTGGCCACGACGGTATCGATGCCCCAACTTGGAGAGACGGTCACTGAGGGAACCATCCTCCGCTGGGCGAAGCAGGTCGGCGATGCCATCGCTGAGGACGAGGTCCTGGTCGAGATCTCGACCGACAAGGTCGACACCGAAGTCCCGTCCCCCGCGTCGGGCACAGTGCTGGAGATCCTCGTGAACGAAGGCGACACGGTCTCGGTGGGGACGCCGATGGTCGTGATCGGCGAGGCGGGGGAGAGTGCGACGCCGACCGCGGCCGCCGAGCCGTCACCCGTCGAGGCACCCGCGGTGGAGAGCCAGGCCGCTCCTCCAGCCGAGCCGGTGCCGGCACCTGTCACCGCAGGGCCCGGGCAGGCCGTGGTGGCGCCGGAGCCGGCAGGGGAGAAAGACGAGGCGGTCGAGACGTTCTTCGCAGAGCCCGACGAGACGGAGAAGAAGCCCCACTTGCTCTCGCCTGTGGTCCGCAAGCTGATTCGCGAGAACGAGATCGACGTATCCCAGTTGAGCGGCACCGGTGAGGGTGGGCGCATCACTCGCAAAGACGTCGAGGCCTTCCTGGAGTCCGGTCCGCCGGCCGCCGTGCCTGCCCCGGCGCCGCCACCGGCTGCGGTTGTCACTGAGCCTGCACCCGTCACGGGCGAGCCGGCGACGGCACCCGTTACCACAGAGCCTGGCACAACACCCGTAGCGCCGGTCGGGGAGGAGGTCGACCTGTCCCGTGTCCGGGTCCGCACCGCCGAGAACATGATCAAGGCAAAGGCAACGGCTGCCCATGTCTGGACCTCCGTCGAAGTCGACTACGAGCCTGTGGAGCGAGTGCGCCAGGCACACAAGGAAGAGTTCAAGGCCGCCGAGGGCTTCTCGCTCACCTATCTGCCATTCATCTCCCGCGCTGTGATCGACGCGTTGAGGGAATACCCGGTCGTCAACAGCTCGTTCAATCTCGAAGAGAAGAAGGCGACATTCCACAAGAAGCTGGATCTGGGCATCGCGGTGGATCTCGACCAGGGTGGCCTCGTGGTGGCCCGCATCAGGAATGCGGACGGCCTTCGCCTCGTCGGGATCGCCCGGCAGATCAGAGAGCTCGCCGAAGGTGCCCGGAGCGGGGCCCTCGGGGTGGATGACCTGACCGGCTCGACCTTCACGATCACCAACCCCGGGCCATTCGGCTCGTTCATGTCGGCGCCGATCATCAACGTCCCCAACGTCGCCATCCTCTCCACGGACACGGTGACCAAGCGCGCCACAGTGATCACGACTCCGGACGGTCAGGACATGATCGCGATCCGGCACATCGGCTATCTCGGGCTCACCTGGGATCACCGGGCCTTCGATGGCTCGACCGCCGTGCTCTTCTTGCAGAGGATCAAGCACAACCTGGAGACCTGGGATTGGGAGCAGGAGCTGGCTTGACGCTTCGCACCCGCTGGCTGGGTCGTCTCCCCTACGCCGAGGCCTGGGATCTGCAGAGGGCGATCCACGAAGGCAAGGTCGTGGGGCGGACCGAAGACGACTATCTGCTCCTGCTCGAGCACCCGCCGGTGTTCACGATCGGGAGGAACGGAGACCTGTCCAACCTCCTCGTGGATCGGGCGTCTCTCGGCGTCGAAGTGCATCATGTCGATCGGGGAGGCGATATCACCTTCCACGGCCCGGGCCAGTTGGTCGGTTATCCGATCCTCGCACTCGAGGACCCCAGGCAGATCGTGCCTTACGTTCGCCGTTTGGAGGAGACCCTGATCGCCACCCTGGCCGAGTTCGGCGTCGAGGCATGGGCCGAGCCAGGGTATACCGGGGTCTGGACCGCCAAAGGCAAGGTTGCGGCCATTGGAGTCAGGGTGGCCCGCCGGGTCACCATGCACGGGTTCGCCCTCAACCTCCACCCAGACATGGGCTACTTCGGGATGATGAACCCTTGCGGGATCAGTGACCGTGAGGTGACCAGCCTCTCCGACCTGATCGGGCGCAAGGTGACCATCGCGGAGGCAGTGGAGAGGGTCGTCCCACAATTCGAGCGAGTCTTCGGATATGGGGAGACGGAGACCCAGCTCGCCGCTTTCGCCCGGGGGCAGGGGGCTCGCTCGAGTTTCGAGGTGGACCGATTGTTGGAAGCAGGGACGTTCAGCCCGGAGAGGCGCTCGAGTGAGCCGATCCTGGTCAACGGCCGGCTCCCCGGTGAGCCAGTGC
>JBFYOJ010000036.1:0-6212 GCA_041303885.1 Acidimicrobiia bacterium
GATCCTCAGATCCGATAGCTCGTGCCTCGCATTGTGGGTTGTTGGGAACGCTCCTTTCGTCGACTCCCCCACCCCATCAACAGAATCTGTTGATGTCATCCGACGGACCGGTGACCGCTGGGTCCTTGTCTCATCGTGGCAACACCAGACCGACCTCTGGGAGGCCGATTGCGACGCGCAATTGGAGCCCTAGTTCTAGTAGGTCTGCTGATCCCCCTTCGTGGCTCGGCCGAGGACTTCGCGTCGTGTTGGGTCTCCACAGTACGAGACGCCTTCGGCCGTCCGATCCAGGTCACCCGCTGTCGTGTCTCCGGCGGTGACGTGGTCGACTACGGCTCGGACGCGTCGGTGCCTTCACGGCTCTACCCGAATGCGGGGACCGACCTGGCCGGAGAATGCTGGTACCTCACCTCGGCTGCCACCAACTGGGTCTACCTCTCGCTGTTCGTCAACGGAGACGCCGTCCTCGGATTCGACCCCGACCCGACCACCCCCGGAGGCATTGCTCTGGCCACGGAGCGCATCCCACGATGTACCTCGGAGCCCAACCCGCTGATCGATCCTTCGACCGAAGCCTGGCAGTACGTGACCGAGTACATCCATCCTCCCCCGACACCCGAGGTCAACCCACTGCCTGGTGACGGAGTGACCGGGATGGACACCTTCGTCGGAGTTCCCATCCCCGATGTCCACGAGGCTCAGATCGCCAGTGCGACCGGGGTGACCCTCGAGATCTACATCGAGGTCAGCGGGGTGGTCGTCAACTGGGGCGACGCCAGGATCGACAGCTTCCCGGCCGACGAGACGGCGCTGGCCGGGTACCCGGACGGGATTGCCACCCATGTCTACGAGGTCAAGGACGAGGCGGGATACGACATATCCGTCTCCTACGACTGGACGGCGCGGTGGCGGATCGTCGGCGGCGCGTGGGAGTTCCTTGCCGTTCCCGATTCGACGACGACAGTCGGGTATCCCGTCGCCGAAATCGTGTCCGTGATAACTGACTGAACGCGGGAGAGGGGCCACCGAGATGGCCCCTCTCTCGACTGGAGGAGGAAGAAAGTCCTTAGCGTGAACTAACGACGTTCACAGATGTCTTCGGCAGGTACTAGACACTCCTGAAGGGGTCCAGCGACCCAGATTCGATCATGTCTTCGCGGCCAGCACCGACCACATCAGCGGAAGACGTTCGCGGTGATCGGGCAGCCGCCACAGCCCGTCTTCTCCCTTCACCATCATCTCGAGCCCCTGCCACTCGCACTCGTCGTACTCCTCCACCTGGTCGATGCGGAGGCCGGCCCGGATCAGGGCGTCGATCGTCTCCCCGATCCCGTGGTTCCACGCGTAGTTGAGCGGGCTGGTGACGTCACCCTCGCCTGCGTACGTTTCGTGCTCTTCTTCGGCGTCAGGCTCTGAGGTCTCGAAGTAAGGAAAACGGACCCGCAGCTGGTCCGTAGCCTCCCAATCCATCGCCCACATCATTGGATGGCCTTCCCGCATGTAGAAGGTTCCACCCGAAATCAAGAGCGAGGCCACCACTCTCGCCCAGCCCTCGATGTCGGGCAGCCAGCAGATCGCGCCCACGCCGGTGTAGACGATGTCGAACTTCTCGGTCAGGACGGTTGGCGTGTCGTAAAGCTCGGACACGACGAAACGAGCCGGTGTGCCCGACTTCTCACTGAGAGCTCTCGCCGCCTCGATGGACTTCTCGGAGAAATCCACACCCGTGACCGTGGCACCGCAACGCGCCCATGAGACTGTGTCGGTGCCGATGTGGCACTGGAGATGAAGGAGCCTCTTACCTGCGACATCCCCGAGCTTCTCCTTGTCGTAGCTCACCACCCCGCTCAGATGCGCCGGATCCTCGATGAAGCGCGCGATCCCGTATTCGTCTGACCCGTAGTGGATGTCCACCCGGGCGTCCCAGTTGGCCCGGTTTGCGGTGCGGTATTCATCGAGCGCCATCCCGGCGAGTATGGCTGCATAGGCTTCGACGTGAGGAGGTGTTCGACATGGGACGAGTAACCGGGGTCGGCGGTGTCTTCTTCAGATCCGAAGATCCGAGGGCGCTTCAGGAGTGGTACGTCACGCACCTCGGCTTGAGCACCGACAGCGACGGATACAACGTGTTTCGTTGGAGCGACGATGGCGGATCGACTGTTTGGGCACCATTCCCGGCAGACACCGACTACATGCCGCCGGCCAAGCAATGGATGGTGAACTACCGGGTCGACGACCTCGACGATCTCCTCCGCAGTCTCCGCGCCGCCGGCGTTCGGGTCGAGGACGAGACCATGGAGGACGAGAACGGGAAGTTCGGATGGTGCTGGGACCTGGAGGGGAACAAGGTCGAGCTCTGGGAGCCGGCACCCGGCATGTGATCGCCGTCCTCTCAGTGCTCCCCGTCATCCGCGCAGCCTCCACACTCCCCAGTTGACCGGGATCGACACGACATCGGTGGGCGAACCGTCTTCGGCCGAATTCCAGAACACCTTCACTGTGACCGGTGTCGATTCGAAGTCGAACCCCTCGATGTGGAAGCTGAATGCTCCCCAGCAGCCGGTTCCACAACTGGCCGTGGTGAAGTCCTCGTAGACCACATTCCCGTCCAGGTCCACCAATTGCAGGCTGACGGTGGCCTCGAAGACGTTGGCGAAGCCGGTGATGTTGAGCGGCGAATCCCCTTCCCCGGTCACGGCCGAGTCGACGATGACAGGGTTGAGCTGATCGAGGAAGGAGTCCCTTCCGACCGGCCCCGTGAGATCGAGACCCTCAGAGCCGAACTGGGTGACCGGCTCACCCGCGACGGTGAAGATGACTTCGGTGATCCCGCCATCGCTGGTCGCGGTGAAGATGAGCTGGTTGAGCATGGTGAAGTCGCCAAGCAGCCCGGTACCGGAGCCTTCGAGGAATGCGTGGTTCATGTCGATCGAAATCCGATGGCCCTCGGCGTCGACCTCCACTCCGACCACGGATACCGGAACCGGGATCGAGCTGAAGAAGCCGGGTGGCGGCGTGAGGGTGTTGTCGGTCAGCAGGCGCAGGGCTGACAGCTCGGGCCCGCCCGGCAGCTCATCTCCGTTTGCGAAGAAGGGCACGACCGCCGGGTTCCCGGTGAACGAGTTCTCCGGCTGGTGGGCCAGGAAGATCACCATGCCCCCCTGTCCTATCGCCTGAGTGGTGGTGGTCGTCTCCGCCATCGTCGTTGTCGTCGCGGGCTGGGTTGTCGAAGTGACCGTCTCCTGTGTCGTGTCTGTCGCCGGCACGGTCGAGGTGGTTGTCGTGGCGACCACCACTTCTCCTCCTCCCCTGTTGAACAGCAAAATGGGGATCGCGGCCACGATCAGCACGATCACGGCTGCTCCGGCGAACATCAGGATCGGGCTCGGCTTGGATTTCGATGGCTGGGTCACGTTGATCTCCTCTGGGAACGGTGGGGGCTCCGGGGACATGGCCACAAGCCGATCAGCAAGGTCTTTCATTCTCTGGTCGTCATTGCTGCTCATGAGAGCCACTCCTCGAGATGCTTCCTGGCACGGGCAAGATGGCGCTTGACCGAACCCGATGAAACGCCCATATGGGCTGCGACCGACTCGACCGGCAGATCACCCCAGTAGGTGAGGACAACAGCGGCTCTCTGCTGCATGGAGAGCCGCTCGACAGCCCTGAGGACATCGATGTCGATCTCCTGTGCCTGCGTCGACTCAGGCCCTGCCGTCTTCATCTCTCTCATGCGCCGAGAGAGCGTGCTTCGGTGGTGATCGGTCGCCACGCTCAGCACCGCCCGATACAGATAGGCCCTCGGGTTGGTCACCTCGGGCCATTTCCGTGACGAGAAGGCGTTCAGGCAGGCGTCGGTCACCACATCGGCAGCATCGAAAGGGCCCACCAGTCCGGTCGCGTACCTGGTGAGCTCTACGGCGTATGACCTGTAGACCTGCTCGTTGTCCATCACACCTGTTGCGGTGATCATGCCTGTGAGACGGAGCCGCGACCGGGATTGGGTGACAGCATTCCTGGAAGGGATCCCCATTTCCTGTTGGCTGATCCGGACCGAGCGTTTAGTTTTGGGGCGACGCCGGTAAGTAGGCGCACCCACCCATGCGAAATTCTCGTCTGTTTGGCTTCTCGGTCTTTGCCATTCTCTCGATGGCCCTCTTGGGAGTGCTCCGGCCGGAAGAGGCCCCGGCCCTTTCTGTGGAGGCTCTACGCGAGCCGGTTCTGATCACTTCGACCACCACCGAACCGGAGCCGACGACCACAGTCGTATTCGCCGCTCACCGGACGGACCGGGCCCCCGACGACAGCGACCTCGGGGTGACGACAACAACCACAGTGCCGACGACAACCGCTCCGGAACAGACGTCTGCCAAGACACCAAGCAACAACCAGTCTCCACCGACCACCCAACCCAAGAAGGCGAGCAGTCCAACCACGTCTCCGCCTCCGGCTGTCCAGGCCGGTCCCAACGCCGAATTCGAGGCGCAGTTCGCCTCGAAGATCAACGGTCTTCGGTCCAGCAGCGGACTCGCCAATCTGAAGCGAGATGGCTCTCTCGACTCGAGAGCCCGGGCATGGGCGGAGAAGATGGCGGGTAACGGCGGTCTGTCCCATTCCAATCTCGGCAGTCTCCTTCCTCCATGGTCGGCGGCAGGTGAGAACGTTGGCATGGGTGGCTCGGTCAAAGGCGTGTTCGGAGCCCTCAAGGGATCGTCCGGTCACAAGGCGAACATGCTCGGGGACTACACCCATCTCGGGGTCGGGGTGTGGGTCGACTCGAGCGGCACCATCTGGACCGCACACGTCTTCACTCGCTGATCCGTTCGTTCCCGGCAGTGCAATCCGCCCACTCCGGGAATTGACCTCTTCTTGACGAACCGCTGAGGCGGTCATGACTCCCGATCTCCGATGCTGATCCCAGGAATCACCAAGGAGGTTGATCAATGCACCGGAAGTTGCTTGGAGTGTTCACAGCAGTCGCCGCCGCGCTGTTACTCGTAGGGGTGGCCTGGGCCTCCAGTGATCAGGCACGCGAAGACGCCAGCTCGAGCACAGTGGCCGACTTCTCGAACTCGGACGATTCGACGTCCGTGACAGTGGCCGACAGCGTCACCAGCACGAGCGTCGATGACAAGGGAGGCACCACCAACACCACCATCGACGACGATGACGATGACCGGGACGGCACCACCAACACCACCATCGACGACCACGGTGGCGACCGGGATCGCGGATCCGACGACTCGGGCCACGACGATGACGACGACCATGGCGGCAATACGGGCAGCGGATCCGACGACTCGGGTCACGACGACGGAGACGACCACGGGGGCGACCGCGACGACTCCTGAAGCCTCAAGCTGGAGTGCCTAGGAGCGCCCGGTTCCCAGCCAAACCCGAATGACCGCCCCACCCCCGGGGCGGTCATTCATTTCCATCGATCCCTGCACTTGTTCCGCCGTTCGGCGAACGATGTCGAGACCGAGCCCGGTGGAACCTGCGCCACTGACTCCCCGTCGGGCCACCCCGGACGAGGGGAAACCGGGCCCCCCGTCACTCACTTCCAGCCAGGGGCGACCCCCGTCCAAGCCCACGGACACCCAGAACGCGGTGCCCGGGGCGGTGTGGGCGAACACATTCCCGATCAGGGCATCGACAATCGCCTCGACGGCCTCCGCCGACGCGGGCACCATGATTCCTGGCTCACCGATGGCGAGCTTCATCGCTCTCCCCTGCTCCTCGGCGAGGACCGCCCAGAAGGCGGAGCGGGTGGCCACTACCGCCGACAGGTCACAGTAAGCGGGGCCTCTGGCTCGCTCCGTCCGTGTCGACACGATGAGACGATCGATGGCCTCCTCGAGACGGTCGACCTGCCCGAGCACTTCTCCCCTCTGATCCTCATCCGTGACCTTCTCCGCCTGGAGGCGCAGCGAAGTCAGTGGTGTGCGCAACCGGTGGGAGAGGTCGGCCGCCGCCTCTCTTTCCTCGACGAGCAGGTCTTCGAGACGACCGGCGAGCCAGTTGAACGATTCCCCCACTTGCCTGATCTCATCCGGGTCTGCCAATTCGACCCTGGCGTCGAGGTCACCGCCACCCAAGCGCCTGGCCGTCGAGGCGAGATCCACGATCGGTTTCACCAGACTCTGGCCGAGACGGTCGGCAACCCACACGGCCACACCCACCAGCAACACACCGAGGAGCCCGAGTAGGAG
>JBFYOJ010000037.1:0-4089 GCA_041303885.1 Acidimicrobiia bacterium
GCCGCCGTCGTTGGTGAACACCGCGGTGCCGTTGCCATAGGGGTTCTCGTTGATCAACCTGATGGCGTTCTCGAAATGCTCCATCCGAACAGTGGAGAGCACCGGGCCGAAGATCTCGTCGGTGTAGATCGACATGTCGGTCTTCACGTTGTCGAACAGGGTCGGGCCCAGGAAGAACCCGTTCTCATGGCCCTCCACTACGAGATCCCGCCCGTCGGCGACCAGTACCGCCCCCGCGGCCTCGCCGGCGTCGACATAGCCACGGACCTTGTCCAGATGCTGCTTGGTCACCAAGGGTCCCATCTCCACCCCGGTCTCGTCGCCAGGCCCGACCTTGAGCTTCTCGATACGGCTCCGCACCTTGTCGATCAGGCCGTCGCCGGCCTCGCCCACGGCGACCACGGCAGATATCGCCATGCAGCGCTCCCCTGCCGACCCGTAGCCCGCAGACACGGCGGCATCAGCGGCAAGATCCATGTCGGCGTCGGGGAGGACGATCATGTGGTTCTTTGCGCCACCGAGTGCCTGCACCCGCTTCCCGTTCCTGGTCCCGGTCTCGTAGATGTAGCGGGCGATCGGGGTCGACCCGACGAACGAGATGGCGGCCACCATCGGATGGGTGAGGAGGGCATCTACGGCCTCCTTGTCACCATGGACCACGTTGAAGACCCCATCGGGCAGGCCGGCCGCTGCGAGCAGCTCGGCTGCGAGCAGAGAGGACGACGGGTCCTTCTCCGAGGGCTTGAGGATGAAGGTGTTCCCACAGGCGATGGCCAGGGGGTACATCCACATCGGGACCATGGCGGGGAAGTTGAACGGGGTGATCCCCGCCACAACCCCCAATGGCTGGCGGATCGTGTACGTGTCGACACCGGTCGAAACCTGCTCGGAGAAGTCGCCTTTGAGCAAGTGGGCGATGTTGCAGGCGAACTCGATCACTTCGAGCCCCCGTTGGACTTCACCCATCGCGTCGTCGATGGTTTTCCCGTGCTCGGCGGTGAGCAGCTTGGCGAAGTCCATCTTGCGCGCGGCCACCAGCTCGCGATAGGCGAACATGATGTTCTGACGCTGTGCCAGCGAGGAGAAGCGCCAGGTCTCGAAGGCGCTGCGTGCTGCTTTCACGGCAGCGTCGACGTCGGCGGCGGTTGCGAGCGCCACCTCACCGGTCTGATGCCCGGTGGCGGGGTTGAACACCGGGCCAACGCGTTGTGACGCTCCAATGCTGAGCTGTCCGTCAATCCAATGCTGGATCTGCTTCATGGGCCGAATCTCTCCTGGTCGAGGCGGAGCCGGGACCTGCGGAAACTAGTCGAGACCATCCTTCCACATTCTCCAGCCTCTGAATCCACCCTCGAGATCGGTGGCATTGGCGAGCCCGAGGTCCTGAAGCCTTGCAGCGGCCAAACTGGAGCTGAACCCCTCGGAACAAACGAGGATCACCCGCTGGGTGCCCGGCACGTCCAGTTCACGATGACGGCTCGACGGCGCCAATCGCCATTCGAGCACCGTGAGGTCGATGACGTGGGCCCCGGGCAGCTCGCCGTCTCGATCCCGCTGCTCCGAGGTCCGGACATCGACGACGAGGGCACCTGCTCGAACCTCCGCCTCTAGATCCGCCGGGGGGACCCGGTCCAAGCGGGCGCGCGCCCGGCTCAGAAACTCATCGAGGGTGATGGCCGGTGTCTGCTCCATCTCCTGCACGCTCGTCGATGCATCGAAGCTAGCCCAAACGAGATATCGTCGGTGTCGAGCGAGTCGATTCCGGGTACGAGGCAGCATGGTCAGGTGGAAACGAGAGGCGACTGGACCGGGTCAGGTCATCGACCGGCGCGGCTCGCGTCCGAGCATGCGCACGGTTGGAATCGGTGGGGGCGCCATTGGAGTCGTGGTGTTCCTTCTCATCGCGCTTCTCGGTGGCGGCGGTGACCTGGGAGACCTGACCAACATCCTCACCCCGGCCGGTGAGGTGGCCACCGACGCCGAGCCGATCGACCCGGCCAACGACCCCGATGCCGACCTGGTTCGCTTCCTCGAAGAAGTCCTTCAAGACAACCAATCGATGTGGGTTGCCGTGTTCGAACAGGCTGATCGCTCCTACCGGCCTACGAACCTCGTGGTCTTCAGCGGTCTCACCGAGTCGGGATGTGGCGGGGCCCAGGCGCAGGTCGGCCCTCATTACTGCCCCGCCGACGAATTGGTCTACATGGACCTGGACTTCCTCGCCGAGCTCCAGCAGAGGTTCGGGGCTTCCGGCGACACCGCCCAGGCCTACATCCTCGCCCACGAGATCGGCCATCACGTCCAGCATCAGTTGGGGATCACCGAGCAGGTGCAGAGCCTGGGGACGAACGAGGCCAGCATCGCACTCGAGCTGCAGGCCGACTGCTTTGCCGGAGTCTGGCTCTCGACTCTTCGCACCGGCAGTTCTGCAGCGGTACTCGAGCAGGGCGACCTCGAGGAGGCCTTGAAGGCGGCTGCCGCGGTCGGCGATGACGCCATCCAGAGCCAGACCTCGGGCCGGGTCAACCCGGAGTCATGGACTCACGGCTCCTCCGAGCAGCGCTACCAATGGCTCAACGAGGGATTCACCTCCGGCGCGCCAGGCAACTGCGACACCTTCTGATCTGATCGGGACCTGCCGAATCAGGCATAAATGGGTCTGTTCCTTTAGGTCCGGTAAACCGATACCGTGGCATGGTCGCGGAGTGAACCTTCCGTCGGTCCCCAGCACCCCACCGGTCGAGAGCCAATGTCCCTACTGACAACCGCAGTCCCACTCGTCGCCTACGCGGTCGGCTTCCAGACCCTCGTCTACTTGATCCTCCCCGGTCACTTCCGCAGGATCTGGGCCCCTTTCCTGACCGGCCTGGTCGGAGCTGCGTTGGTGGCCGTCTCCGCATTCTGGTTCGGGCCCGAAACGGTCGGGCTGTCCGGCCCTGACGGTGGCCTCCTCGCCGCGTGGGGGTCGGGGACCGTTCTCATCATGTTCTCGGTCGGCATGGTCATGCTCTCCCGCCCCGAGCTCCGTGATCATCTCACCGACCCCCGAATAACCGCTATGACGCGACGACAGTCGGCCACCCAGTTATTGATCCGCATCCCGGTCATGACTGCGCTGATCGAGGAGGCCGTGTTCCGTGGGGTGCTCCACGCAGCCCTCATCGCCGTCTACCCCGCACCGATCGCTCTCTGGGGTGGAGCAGTGCTGTTCGGCCTCTGGCACATCGGACCGGGGCTCGACCAGGCCCAGTCGGTGAACCGTCGGAGCCTGGCAGGGGTCGCTCACGTCATGATCACAGTGATTGCCACCACCGTTGCCGGCGCAGGTCTGGTGTGGCTGCGGATCGAGACCGGCTCGATTTGGGTCCCGGTCGCGGTGCACGCCGGGGTCAACATGACGATGGCCATCTTCGCCCGTCTCGCCGGGAGCGCAGGCTGGGCGGGTCTCCGACGGGTCGCGGTGGCGCAGGAAACTGCCTGATACCGGCCGAGTTCGCCCTTCGACGACCGTCCAATCCGCCGGGCTCTACGTCGCCGGAACTTCAGACCTCAGGCGAACAGATGCCGGTCGGCGATCTCCCTCACCAAGCAAGGAACAACGATCGAAGTCGACCGGAGCTGGATCAGCTAGATCAGGTACTGGTTGGTGCCTCTGCGCAGGTAGCGACCGTCGCCCGCAGACCCGTGGTAGGCATCGTCCTCGATGATCGTCCGTCCTCGGGAGAGGACCGTCTCTACTTTCCCGGTGATCTGCAACCCCTCATAGCAGCTGTAATCGACCCACATGTGGTGCGTCTCCGCCGATAGGACGTGGGTGGCGTCCGGGTCGAAGACCACGATGTCGGCATCGGAGCCGACCGCGATCGTCCCCTTCTGCGGATAGAGCCCGAACATCTTGGCGGGCGTGGTCGAGGTCACCTCGACGAACCGGTTGAGACCGAGCCTGCCTTCGTGGACCCCACCGTGATACATCAACTCCATGCGATTCTCCACCCCGGGCAGGCCGTTGGGGATCTGGGAGAAGGAGTCCCGCCCCAGTTGCTTCTGGGTGCCGAACTTCGGGTGATCACCCCAGCAGAACGGACAGTG
>JBFYOJ010000038.1:0-2650 GCA_041303885.1 Acidimicrobiia bacterium
CTCCGGGCCTGGCCGCGGCCACCCCTCTCCTCTACAACGCCCAGCTCGGGAGGGTGCCACTCGTGGTCACCGTCGGTCAGAACGACACCCGGCTGCTGCAATACGATCCCCATCTCTCAGGCGACATCGTGGGCATCGGCAAGCCCCACGTCAAGTGGAGTACCGAGCTCGCGTATACCGAGGATATCCCCACTGCCGTACAGCGGGCTTTCAAGATGGCCGTGCAGCCCCCCACGGGACCGGTCCTCGTCTCCATCCCCCAGAACATCCTTGAGCAGGAGTTCGACTTCCAGCCCCGGGCCAACACCACGGTCTACCCGTGCCTGCGGCCGGATGTGGCGGCGCTGGCCCTGGCGGTGGAAATCCTCTCCGGCGCACAGAATCCCGTGCTTCTGGTCGAGAGCGGCGTGGCCCGATGTGATGCCCTCGAGGAGGTCGGGAGGTTCGCGGAATTGACGGGATGCCGCGTCTACCAGCACTGGATGGCAGACGTCAACTTCCCCGTCACTCATCCTCAGTATCTGGGAGACCTGGACCCGACAGGCCCGGAGGCGTTCGACATCCTGAGAGACACCGACGTCCTCATCGGGGTCGGGTGCTCTCTGTTCACCCACGGCTTCATCCTCCCGAAGGCACAGCTTCTCTCGAACACCCGGATCGTCCACATCGACGACGATCCCTGGGAGCTGGGCAAGAACCTCCCCACCGACTGCGCCCTCCAGGGCGATATCAAATCGGTGCTCGCGGAACTGAACGCCGCTTTGGCCGTGTCGCTCCCGCCGGAGGCCCGACAGCAGGCGGACGAACGGGCCCGCGCCGTCGGTCAGGACAAGGCGGCTGCACACTCCGTCTTGCTGGCTTGTTGGGACGCGGAGCGGGAGCGGACACCGATAGCCATCTCCCGCCTGATGACTGAGATCAAAGCGGTCGCGGGGCCCAACACCGTGATCGTGGACGAATGCTGGTCTTCCTCCCAGACCCTGCGGCAGATCCTCGACCTCACCCGACCCCTGAGCTTCTTCCGCTCGCGCAAGGGCGGCAGCATCGGCTGGGGGCTTCCGGGAGCGCTGGGGGTCAAGCTGGGACTGCCGGACAAGGACGTGATCGCGGTCGTCGGAGATGGAAGCGCCGCGTGGTCCATGCAGAGTCTGTGGACGGCCGCGCGTTACCGGATCCCTGTGACCTTCGTGATAGTCAACAACGCCACCTATCGCCAGGTCAAACTGGTCCGTAGGGCGGTGCTGGGGGACTACCCGCTGGACGAGAAACACGAAGGGATGGAGCTCGATTCGCCGGTCATCGATTTCCGGATGCTGGCCCATTCGATGGGGGTCGCTGCGGACAGAGTGGCCCGGCCGGAAGACCTGGGCCCGGCTTTGCAGGAGGCCGTCGGCTCGGGAGCGCCGCGACTGATCGAGGTCCTCGTGGAGAACAGAGTCTGAGGGGAGTCGGCGGGCCCGCCTAGTGGACGGTCACGGTCATCGTGAGCTCGGGCAGGGGCTGCGCGGACCCTTCGGGCCCGACGGTGGCCGTCACCGTGGCAACCAGATCGTATTCGCCCGGCTCGACGGCGAACTCATCGTTCAAGACGATCGGGAAGACCTCCCCCGGCGACCCGGTGAACGTCTCGATGGCTTCCGTGAACGCCTTGCCCTCGCTCCAGCGGTACTTCTCTTCCCCGTCCTGGCTCAAGACCACATCTGCCCGCTGCCCACTCGAGAAAGTCAGATCCAACGGCTCGGAGCCGACGTTTTGAACGTCGAAGGCCCACCACACCGTGGCGCCGGCCGTCAGAGGCTCGCTCACCGGGCTGAAGCGCAGGCGCACGTCCTCGGAAGTGATCTCGGCTACTCGCGGTGCACCTTGGACCTCGAGGACTCCGTCCTCGATGACTCCCTCCAGGACGACCCAGTAGTCGGACCAGGTGACCGCGGCCATATCGGCCTCTCCCGCTGTCGAACTGAGCCCCACAAGGGATCCAAGATCGAGGCCCGACACCGGCAGAGTAGCCCCTCCGGCCTGCGGAGGATACGACTCCAAGAGCGCGGAGGCGAGGACGATCTCGGTGCCGGGGCCGCTGCCCGTGGCCACGATCGCACCGCTGACCTTGATCGACTCGCCGGGCTCGGAAGCGAGGGCCTGCTCGATGGTCAGCACCGCCCCGTCGCCATCGTCCGGTCCGTCCCCGCCGCAGCCGGTGACAACCATGGGCAAGATGAGGACGGCCAGAACCACGCAGAGCAGCGACGCGACCGATAGAGCACGCCTGGAGCGTCGATCCGCCGCGACGCGGTGTCCCCTGGGCGTGTGGCGTTCCATCACTCAGACCCCCCTTGCGTGCCGACCGGCCCTACCTGCGGCTACGACGGTGGTGCCGTGAGGCCGGTTCCGGTCCAGACAGACCCTCGACACCCGGGATCTCAGCCCTTTCTGCTATCCAGGTTCTTGCCGATGGAGAAGCCTCGGCCCAGGTTCTCGCCGAGCGCATAGTAGACGTTATCCGGTGGGGCCCAGGTGAACGGCCGCACCAGATCCGCCGAGAGCTTCCCTTCCTGGTCGAGAGCCGACTCCTCGGCCTTGACATCGAGGATCTCCCCCACGAAAAGGGTGTGCAGGCCCAGTTCGGCCATGTGCACCACCTTGCACTCCA
>JBFYOJ010000039.1:0-4891 GCA_041303885.1 Acidimicrobiia bacterium
CAGTGATCGCCGCCAACGCCGACAACCCGCAGGTGAATGGCATGCGTCTCGCCCTCGCCGAGCGCTACTTCGATCTCGGTGACTACCGGTCGGCCTTCCCCCACTATCTGGTGGTGGCCGAGGACCCGAACGCCGCTCCCTCAGAGGCGATCACGGCCCTCGTGCGATTGGGATGGATGGCCTACGACGGCAATGGGGAGGTGGACACAGCCACCCGACTGATCGATGAAGCTCTCGCCATCGACCCCCAGTCCGACGTCGCCCTCTACGTCAAGGCCCGGGTGAGGTGGTGCGGTGCAGGGGAGGCCGAAGAGGCGACAGCCGTGTTCCGAATGCTTCTGGAGGACCCAAACCTCGAGTCGGCGACGCGCGCTCAGATCGAGACCGATCTTGCGCTGGCCCAGGAAGGCGATCCTTGCCCGTGAGGGGGCGCGTCCTGCGGTGGGCCGCCCTTGGCATCGTCGGAGGCGCCATCGTGCTCGCCGTGGTCCTCGCCTCACGCTTCGGAGTCGATCCGGCTCTGGTCGAGTCCCCCTTGATCGGCCAACCTGCTCCAGCTTTCGACCTGGACTACCTGGATGGCACGGGATCTTTGTCCCTCGATGATCTGGACGGCGAAATCGTGGTGGTCAACTTCTTCGCTTCATGGTGCCTCGAGTGCAGGAAGGAGCATGCCGATCTCGTCGCCACAGCCGATTCGTTCTCCGATGACGGGGTCACTTTCGTCCAGATCGGCTATCAGGAAGACCCGCAGGCGTCGCTCTCGTATCTCGATGAGGCCGGCACATCCCCGGCGACTCGGTATCTGGCCGATCCGGGGAGCCGCACTGCCATCGCCTATGGCGTGTTCGGGATCCCTGAGACCTTCTTCATCGATCAGGAAGGTCTGGTCGTCGGCAAGATCATTGGCGAGGCAGATGCGCTGATCCTCGGCGCCACCATCGACGCCATCATGCGTGGCGAGCGACCCGGCCAGCGGATCACGGGCGACACCCAGCAGAGCCCGGACGCCTGAGCGTCAGTCTGGCCGGATCACCTCCACCGACACCTCGCTGAAGCTCGCCGTGTCCAGGGCGGCAGAGCCGGTCTCCAGGAGATAGACATCGAAGAACCCGGTCAAGTACCTATCGATGATCGGGATGATCCGGCCGGCAGGGATCGGCCCCTTCATGCCGAACCGATCTGCAAACGGTGAGAGGAGCGGTGTCACCACGAAATCGCTGTGTGCGGCACCCTCGACCCCCAGCCAATAGGTGATTTCGCTGGAGCGCTCGGAAATCCCCCTCAAGATGGCATCGTTCTCGTCGCCCTGCCAGCCTTCGGACCGCATGTAGAGGGCCGGCCTCGTCGCCGACTCGGCGATCACGCGATCGGGGATGGGCTCCACCCACGGGTCCAGACCGAGCACTGCATCACATCGCTCGTCCTGAAGACAGAAGCCGACGGCCGCCCCGCCCCCCGTCGAGTGCCCGTAGACACCCAGCCTCGTCACGTCCGCGCTGAGTGCGATCGCCCCGAACGGCCCGTCTGCCCCTGACTCGAGAGCGTTGACCACGGTCGTCACGTCGTCGACGAAGACCCCGATCAGGTTCTGGGACGCCTCCTGGTAAGCCTCCTCCTCCACCTCCTCCTCGTCGGGAAGCGCCGCCGGGTCGTAGTCGATCACCTCGCCATCGGGGAAGCGAGTGGCCACAGCGGCGTAGGTGTGATCTATGGCGACCACCAAGTACCCGTTGCTGGCCAGAGTCTCCATCTGGTTGACCGCGATCGTTCGGAACCCGGTCCATCCATGGCTGTAGATCACGACTGGAAAGGTCCCGGCTGCCACGGGAGCCGACTCCCAGGACTGAGAGCTCGTGAATCGCGTGTGGTTGAGGAACCAGCTGGGCAACCCCAGCTCCCTCGCCATCGCAGGGGCGACGACGTCCCAATCCTCACTCCACAGGACAGGCTCCGAATCGTCGACGGGAAGTGCCGGGTACCAGACCTGGGCCATGATCCGCCGGGGCCCGAGAGGACCGGGCCCGTAGATCTCTTCGCGCTCCGGATCGGTGATCTCCAACGTGACCGTCCCGATCGCCTCGGGCCCGGGTGGCAGGGGAAGCTCGGGCACCGGCAGGACGAGGGGGAGGACCGCGGCGAGAGCCACGCCGGCGAGACCGAATATCGCTCGGGAGATGCGACGGGTCCAGTCGAGGCGTCTCTCGAGAGTGATCACATCGCCGATTGCCAATCCGAGCGCGGCGCCATAGAGGGGAATCATCTGCCACCGGAGCCCCTCCGACTGCCAGTGGAAGATGAACAGGGCGAGGAGCATCGCGGCCACGATCCCGCGGCGGGTCCTGACTCCGAAGATGGCGGGCCAGGCCACGGCAAACAACTCGCCGTAGGCCAGGAGCAGCTCGAATCGCCTCACGGGTGCTCGACCATAAGGGCGAAGGAGGATCTATCCCAGGCTGAGACGGCTCGGGACGCGCGTCCCCTGATGGAAGATGATCTGCCATCGGGCATGCTCACGCACCCACACCGAGCTGCGCCGGGCCTCTTTTCCCTCACTGCCGACAGTCCGGTATGTCACCAGGGCAACTCCGTCAGCCAGCTCCTTGACCGCGAAATCGCGGATCATCACCGGGGCGGGGTCCTCCCGGGTCATCATGGTGACCATCATTTCCTTGTTGTAGACCCGGCCGCCGCTGCCGTACTCCATGAACTCGGGATGGAGGAGCCGGTCCACCGAGACGAACGAGTGTCTCACCTCGGGATCGAGCAGACGTCGCTCCAACTCGAGGAGCTCGTCACGCCAACCGGTCGGTTTGCCGTCAGGGTCGGTCCGGTAGGTCACGAGAGGACGAAGGGTCCAGACTGGGTTCGCACACGGAGATATTAAGTCCTCAAGGGGAGAGGCCCACCAGGTTCTCCAGGGCTTGTCTGATCTCCTCCTCGTCCCGAAGCCCGGGCCAGGTCTCGACGATGGTGCGATCCGCAGCGATCAGCACCGTCACCGGCTGGTATGGAACCCCATACAGACCGAATATCTCCTCGCTCTCGTCGAGTCCCCAGAGGATCCGGCCGGACAAGAACAACTCCTCGGCCCGGGCCATGGTCGAAGCGAAATCGGACTTCCATGCCGGCGCCACGAAGTCGACGAGCGTCGAGTACTCGGAGGCAAGACCATCGACGACGGGCAACTCCCGTCGACAGGTAGTTCACCATTCCGCCCAGAAGACCAGATATACCGGCCTTTCACCTTCCGAGAGCGTGTATGTCCCGCCATCACCAAGCTCGAGCGTGAAATCCGGGGCTTCGGGCCGTCCCGACCCAACGGGTGCCTCCTCCGGCGGCAGAGAGGTATCGGTGGTCCCGGTCGTGACCGGTTGGCTTGTCGAGGTGGCAATTGTCGCGCCGGAGGTCGAGTCGACTTGATCGGATGCGCCGGGGGCGCAGCCGGCGCCGACGATGGCAACTGCGATGATCAGGGCGAGACGACCGGTCACGATCGCGACTCTAAGGGAGCTTCATAAGCCCGGGGTAAACGCGCTTGCAGCCGAGTCTCCCAGCAGCACCATTACAATCGCCCACTCGTGACCAAGACGACGCTGTACTTCGCCTACGCATCGTTCCTCGACCCCGATCGCATCGGTGCGGTCGCGCCCAACGCGCGGTTCATGTTCACCGCCCATTTCCCCGAGACGAGACTGGTGTTCGTCGACTCGGATCAGGTGCCAGGTCTCCCCAGTCTCCTCGCCGAATCGGGACACACCGTGTGGGGAGGGGTATTCGAGGTTCCCGACGACGAGGTCCCTGCCCTGACCGATGCCGAGGAGGCAGAGGGACGAGTGGCCGATTGGGAGATCAAGGCCGTCGACCGGGAAGGCAACAAGTACGACTGTCTCACCTTCGTGGCCAAGGCATCCCCGAACGGGACAGCAAGGCCGAGCGTCACCCAACTCGAGTCGATGATCAAAGGTGCCCGACACTGGTCCTTGCCCGCCGGGTGGGTTCTCGGTCTCGAAGACCTCGGCGAGGATCCGCTGTTTTCGTGAGGAGGAGGGGTCGGATCACCGGCCCCTCCCCTCACAGACCTGGCAGGTCAGCCCTCGGCGGGAAACAGCTTGTAGAGACCCCAGGCGACGATGCCGCCCACAAACGGGAACACGATGTAGACCCACAGTTGGCTCACATCGCCAGAGACCACGGCCGGGCCAAACGAGCGGGCGGGGTTGAGGGAAGTACCGGAAAAGGGAATCCCCGCGAGGTGCATGCCCACCAGGGTCAGCGCGATCGCGGCCGGGGCGTGGTTCGAGCCTCGCCTGGTGACCGAGAGGATGACCCATATGAAGATCGTGGTGAGGGCGACCTCCACGAGTATCCCCGTTGACATCTTCTCGTATGCGGTGATCGTCCCGCCAACTGCGTCCTGGCTCGATGCGGCCATGACCACGAGGGATGCGACTCCGGCGCCGGCGAATTGGGCAACCCAGTAGCCGATTGCGTCGACGAAGGTCGTGCGGCCGTCGAGCACCATGGCCAGCGTCACCGCCGGGTTGAAGTGAGCGCCGGACACGTGGCCGAGCATCCAGATGCCGGCGAGTAGGGCAAGGCCGAAGGCGAAGGCGATGGCGACGATCTCTGCGGCGCCCGCAGCGCCCCCGACTGCCAGGATTCCCATCGACCCGATGAACACGAGGACGAACGTGCCGAAGAACTCGGCCAGATACTTGTTGATGACCATTGTGAGGCTCCTCCTCTCGAGTCCCTGTTCGACCCGTCCCGGGCGACGGAGGTTTCGTCCACCCAGGCTAAAGAGGAGAGTCGCCGTTGCCGTGGCATTCCAAAGCGAAGGAGGCCCCTCTCGAGGCCTCCTTCCGGGTCTGCGAGTCCGCCTGTAAGC
>JBFYOJ010000040.1:0-4234 GCA_041303885.1 Acidimicrobiia bacterium
TGACCAGCATGATGATCCGGCGGCTTCGCTCGCCGAGAGACTTGAGCAGCACCCCGCGGAAGGTGAGCTCCTCGGTGACAGGTGCGATCACCACCGCGGTCACGATGGCTGTCACCTTCGCGGCTGTCGTCTCGAGACCCGAGAGCGCAGAGCTGATCTGCTGGGCAGAGTCACCCTCGGGGAAGAGAAGCGAGCTCAGTGGGAGGAAGAGGATCGCCAGTGCCAGCTGCAGCAGGAGCCCGGCGCCGAGATAGAAGACGTCCCGGCCCTCGATCGAGAATCCCAGGTCCGGGTACTCTTTCCGGCGGGCGATCAGCCACAGCACCAGGAGATGCCCGACATATTGGCCGATGAGGGCGAGCACCAGCAGTGTCTCCCCGTCGTCGAGCAAGGCGCTGGCGGCCACAGCGAGTGCCGATCCGATGAACCCGCCGAGGACGACGAGGAGGAAGTCGATGAGCGTCCAGGGTCTGGGCACGGGGCGGCAGCCTACTGATGGGTGGGCTCGATCCAATGTTACGCTGGGTCGAGCGTCGCCGGAGGTTGAACGGAAGTGGAAATCGACATCGGGATCGGGAAGTCGGGTCGTCAGGCATATGGCTTCGACGACATTGCGATAGTCCCATCGAGGCGGACCCGGGATCCCGACGACGTCGATATCTCCTGGCAGCTGGACGCCTTCAGGTTCCCCCTCCCCATGATGGGCTCGGCCATGGATTCGGCGATAAGCCCGGCGACCGCAGTCAAGATCGGCCAACTCGGCGGGCTCGCGGTCCTCAATCTCGAAGGCCTGTGGACCCGTTACGAGGATCCGGAGCCGTACTTCGAGGAAGTTGCAGAGCTGCCGGCCGAGAAGGCCACGCTTCGCATGCAGGAGATCTACCTGGAGCCGGTGAGGCCGAACCTCATCGGCGAGCGGATCGCCGAGATGAAGGCGCAGGGCATCGTCACCGCGGGAAGCCTCACCCCACAGCGGGTGGAGAGTTGGGCGCCACACGCACTGGGTGCCGGGCTCGACGTCCTCGTCATTCAGGGAACCGTGGTCTCGGCGGAGCACGTCTCCAGCCGTGAGGAGCCGCTGAACCTCAAGCAGTACATTGCCAACTGCGACGTCCCGGTCATCGTCGGGGGCTGTGCCAGCTACTCGACCGCCCTGCACCTGATGCGGACCGGTGCGGTCGGGATCCTCGTCGGGGTCGGCCCTGGCGCT
The DNA here is from genome assembly GCA_041303885.1 of Acidimicrobiia bacterium. Taxonomy (GTDB): domain Bacteria; phylum Actinomycetota; class Acidimicrobiia; order Spongiisociales; family ZC4RG35; genus JARDZU01. The sequence goes on from JBFYOJ010000040.1 coordinate 1,211, forward strand.
GCCTGCACAACGAGGGGAGTGCTCGGAGTCGGTGTGCCCCAAGCGACCGCGATCGCCGACGCTGCCGGCGCTCGTATTCGCTATCTCGATGAGACCGGCCGTTATGTGCATGTGATCGCCGATGGTGGGATGCGCACCGGGGGCGATGTGGCCAAGGCCATCGCATGTGGCGCCGATGCCGTGATGATCGGCTCCCCGCTCGCCTCGGCCACCGAGGCCCCCGGTCGTGGATTTCACTGGGGCATGGCGACATTCCATCCGACCCTGCCGAGGGGTGCCAGGGTCGAGGTTGGGGATCGGGGAACCCTCGAGGAGATCCTGGTCGGCCCGGCTCACGAGAACGACGGCAAGCTCAACCTGTTCGGGGCCCTGCAGGTCTCCATGGCCACCACCGGCTACTCCGATGTCAAGGAGTTCCAAAAGGCCGAGGTGATGATCGCGCCGTCTCTGCAGACGGAAGGCAAGTCGTTGCAGCGGAGCCAACGAGTAGGGATGGGTTGAGCTGACTTCATGCCGGCCGACTTTGCCCGCGAGTCTCCGACCACAGTGAGTTCGGCGCGCAGCCGGGGACAACGGGGCCCAATCCTGGCAACGGCTCCGTCGACGGGCAAACAGACGCCGGTCGGCCGGACTTCCGGCGCGAGGGTCTGACCACGAGTCCGGGTCAGGGACTCCCCTTGACTGAATCCATCCTCGTGCTGGACTTCGGCGCCCAGTACGCCCAGCTCATCGCCCGCCGGGTGCGAGAAGCGCATGTCCACTCCGAGATCGTGTCGCGGGAGACGACCGCCGATGAGATTCGGAGACGCAAGCCGATCGGGCTGATCCTCTCCGGCGGCCCTGCCTCGGTCTACGCGGAGGACGCGTACCGGATGGACCCCGAGATCCTCGATCTGGGGATCCCGATCCTGGGCATCTGCTATGGCCATCAGCTCCTCGCCGACATCGCCGGAGGCACCGTTACCAACACGGGCACGGCCGAGTACGGAAGCACGACTGTTCACCTGACCGGCGACTCACGTCTTCTCCGGGAGATGCCCGCCGAGCAGCAGGTTTGGATGTCGCATCGCGACCAGGTGACAGTCCCGCCTTCGGGCTTCGTCACCTCGGCCGCTTCCGAAGGGGCGCAGGTGGCAGCAATGGAGGATCGGGATCGTGGGCTGTATGGCGTGCAGTTCCATCCCGAGGTGGCGCACACCCCGCGCGGAGAGGAAGTGCTGAAGCGCTTCCTCTATGACGTCTGCGGCGCGGCCCCCGGCTGGACCTCACATTCGATCATCGAGACCCAGGTCGAGGCGATCCGGGCCCAGGTCGGAAAGGGGAGGGTGATCTGTGGCCTTTCCGGTGGGGTCGACTCCGCGGTGGCGGCAGCACTGGTGCACGAAGCGATCGGAGATCAACTCACCTGCATCTTCGTAGATCACGGCCTTCTTCGCGCCGGCGAGGCGGAACAGGTGGAGGAGACGTTCAGGTCGCACTTCGCGATCGACCTGGTCCATGTGAAGGCGGCCGACCGCTTCCTGGAACTGCTCGCCGGGATCACCGATCCCGAGCAGAAGAGGAGGATCATCGGAGAGACCTTCATCAGGGTGTTCGAAGAGGCTGCGAGCTCGGTCGGCGACGCCCGCTTCCTGGTCCAGGGAACGCTCTACCCCGATGTCATCGAGTCCGGGTCTGCCAGCGCCGCCACGATCAAGACCCATCACAACGTGGGCGGGCTGCCCGAGGACATGAAGTTCGAGTTGATCGAGCCGCTGCGGGATCTGTTCAAAGACGAGGTGCGGGCCATCGGCGCCGACCTTGGCCTGCCCGAGGAGATCGTCTGGCGTCAGCCGTTCCCGGGCCCCGGGCTGGCGGTGCGGGTCATCGGGGAGGTCACCCGAGAGCGGCTCGAGCTGCTGAGGGCGGCGGACCTGATCGTGACAGAGGAGATCAGAAGGGCCGGGCTGTACCGCGACATCTGGCAGGCCTTTGCCGTCCTCCCGGCAGTCCGGACCGTGGGGGTGCAGGGCGACGGGCGAACCTATGCGTACCCGCTGGTGGTGCGGGCAGTCACGTCCGAGGATGCAATGACCGCCGACTGGGCTCGACTCCCCCATGAGGTCCTGGAACGGATCTCGAGTCGGGTGATCAACGAGGTCCCGGGGATCAACCGGGTCGCGTACGACATCTCGAGCAAGCCTCCGGCCACCATCGAGTGGGAGTGAGGGGGCCGCGAGGTTCATTCAGGGGGCGGGGTGCCCTGCCGATAGAAAAGCTAGTTGGCTAGGGAACTTCATAATTGGACTTCAATACCCCTGAACTGACGCGCATCTTTCGAGACGAACTGGAGGAACGCTCCGGCCGTCTGGTCGAGGGAGCGCGCTCGCTGCAAGAGCACGATCTGGACGAGGCTCAGGTCCAGGACCTGATCCGCGATGCCCACACCATCAAGGGCTCGGCTGGTCTGCTCGGACAGGAGCAGATCAAGGATGTCGCCACCCGTCTCGAGCACCTCTGGAAGGAGGTTGGGGAGGGATACTCGCCGCCACTCGACGTGATTGTGGCCATGGAGGCGAGCGCCGGTCGTCTTCTCCCTGCATTCGACACCGCCGACTCGACCCAGTTGCAGGAGTTCGCGGACAAACTCGTGGCCGGCGGCGGCGACGAGGAGGATCTCATCCCTCCCGCCGAGATCGTCCCTTTGCGACGGCCGGATCCCGGCAACCTGGGAGGGCTTCTCTCGTCCGTGTCCGAGTCCCTGCTCGGGGGCGCCACCAGGGTGGACACCGGGGAGCTCTATCGACTGATCAACCGCATCGTCGAGGTCTCCCTCGATTCTGAGGCCCTTGTCGACCTGTCACTGGTTTCGATCGAAGGAGCGGATCCGGCGCTGTTCCGCAAGTCATGGCGGCACCAGCTCGAGCGTTTGTCCGGTTCTATCGCCGACATCCAGGAGCAGGCCGTTTCCCTCGCCAATATCTCCTTCCGCGAGGCAACCGCCACCTTCCCGCAGTTCGTCCGATACCTGGGTCGACGGATGGG
>JBFYOJ010000041.1:0-2690 GCA_041303885.1 Acidimicrobiia bacterium
TCGATCACGTGGTAGATGGGGATGGTGCGGTGTTGGCCCTCACATGATCTGGCTCAGCACCAACACCGTCCCCACCACGACCAGGCTGGCGTGCACCGAGATCAGAGCCCAGCGTCCTCTCGAGAACGGGTCGTCCAGCCTTGCCGGCACGGGTAGCCAGCGGTACCAGAACCATGCGCCCAGACTGGCGCCAATCATGACTCCGGCGGTGATCAGCCACCAACCGATCAGGGCAATGGCCGGGCCTTCAAATCCAAAGTCCACCATCAGCAGCCCCGTCGTCACCATCAGGGCAGGGACGAACAGCAGGTACCGCCACCGAGGCTGTGCGAGCCCAACATAGAGCAGGGCGGGCATCAGACCCCAGCCGCCCAACAGCAAGGCCAACTCCACCAAACCGGCGTCGGTGGTGGCCAAGGCGAGCATTGTGATCAGCCCCAGCGCCACCGAGCTCACCACGATCAGACGCCTCAGTCGTCGCTGGAACCGGTCATCGAGGGACATCTCAGCCGGTATCGAGGGACCGAAAGCGCGGGTGTCTCTCATGCCACCGCCGCCACTCCGGCAGCTACCTGGTCCTTGAATCCCTGACGACGACGTGCCGTTGCATCCTTGGAGTAGATGCGCATGGCCAGGGCAACCCCGCTGGTTTCGAGTTCTTCGACAGTCATGTTCTTGGGGATGAAGTTGACGTCGAAGAGCGTGCACTTCTCCCAGGCGCCGGGCTCGATGATCCGACCCTCGTCGAGCAACCGGTCATAGAGCGGGGTCCCGGGGAACGGTGTGAGCACGGTGATCTGCACGTCGAAGGGATGTGTCTCCTCGACGAAACGCTCGATCGCCTCGAACACACCCAGACCGTCGCCGTCCAGAGCGAGCACGAAACAGGTGTTCACCGCTATTCCGTGAGCCTGGATGGTTTCGACGGCCCGCCGGTACTTCTCGATTTGACGGCGCTTCCAGTTGCGCTTCAGCTCGATACCCTCGAGTCCCTCCTCGGTCGGGCTCTCCAGACCTATCAGGAGCTCACGACAGCCTGATTCCTTGAGCAACCTCAGCAGTACAGAGTCCTCGGCCACCGAGATGTCGGTCTCGGTGAACCAGCGCAGCCCGAATTGACCAATCGCCTCGGCCAGCTCACGTCCGTGGTGTTTGTTGACGAACGTGTTGTCGTCGGCCAGTTCGATGAATGGTTCCGGCCAGATCTGCTTGATGGCTTCGATCTCGGCGACGACCTTCGCCACCGGCTTCTGCTTGTACCGGGACGTCAGCAGGATCGAGCTGGCGCAGAACTCACATCGCCATGGGCAGCCCCGCTGGGTCTGCACGGTGAGCCGGTTGTAACGCTCCGGATCGAGCAGGTCGTAACGGGGGATGGGACCCTCGGCGAAGTCGAACTCGACACCCCCGGCCGAGTACACACCCCCGAGCCTTCCCTTCTCCATGTCCTCGACCACCCGGGGCCAGGAGCTCTCACCCTCGCCGACCACCACTGCGTCACAGTGCTCCAAGGCCTCTTCGGGGAGACATGTCACGTGTAGACCACCAATCACGGTCGGCACCCCTTTGGCCCGATACCGGTCGGCCAGCTGGTAGGCGTCCTTCACCTGTGCGGTGTAGGAGGAGAAGGCGGCAAGGTCGCAGTCCGGCAGATCTTTCAATTGCTTGATATCCGCCACCTCGATGTAGTCGATCTCGTGACGATCGGGGGTGAGGGCGGCCAGGGTCAGCAGCGAGAGACTGGGAAGGGAGGCGATCGTCTTCCCTCGTTCCACGAATCCGGGAAGGGTGAGCCCAAGCTCGGTGAGGACCGGGTTGTGGGCCCGCACGCCACTCATCGCGATCAATGCAATCCTCATGCGCCGACCTCCGACAGATGTCCACTTCTATGTTCCGGCGGGCCGGTCTGCCTTGCTAGGGCTGAAGGTCCCCAGCCCGTCGGAAATCCGCGGATCCCGCACGATGAGGGGAGTCGCGACTCGCACCTGCACTCGAACCTGACGAGGCGGTACCCCATGCTGCTTGTATCGACCTCGGTCGCGATGGCGATCCGGTCTGCGTCCCGTAGTCAGTCTTCCGAGGTGACTTAGGTCCCTAGACGCCGGGTGATTCGTTCGCCAGTCTCAGACCAAAGAAGGGCCACCTGCACTCCGAGCCGGCCGAAAGGACGATCATGACCACAGCTCCCGCCTCCCCCTCGGTCACCTTTATGCCGATTCCGGAGAGCATGGATGCGCTGGCCCTGCTCGGTCCCGACCAGTACGAAGTTCGTGAGGTCGCAGTTCCCCAAGCCGGGGCCGGGGAGGTCCTCTGTCGGGTTCACTCGGTGGCGGTCTGCGGCACCGACACCGAGATCATCTCGGGGCATTTCCTCCAACGCGGATGGCCCCGGGGCTATCCGTTCACGCCGGGCCACGAGTGGTCGGGTGAGATCGTGGCCCTCGGCGATGGGGCAGCCGGGTTCGGCTTTGCCGTCGGTGACCGGGTGGCGGGAACCGCCCACTGCGGTTGCGGATACTGTCGGATGTGCGCCATCGGCCGTTACACGCTGTGCGAGAACTACGGCCATGAAGAGCGCGGTCACCGCCACTACGGCCACTACAGCACCGGCGCCCTCCGCCAGTTCCACAACACGTCGATCAAGTCGGTGTTCCCCATCCCCGACTCGATGACACTCGAGCAAGGCGCCC
>JBFYOJ010000042.1:0-4239 GCA_041303885.1 Acidimicrobiia bacterium
CCCGATGGCGGCGCTCGGGGCCGCCGGTTTCGATCTCGACGAAGTCACCGAGCTCGACCCGTTGGTGGGCGAGCGTGACTTCGCCGCGATCCTCCGGGGTCAGCGGATCCGTATCCTGCGGGTCCGCTAGACCCCATCCGACCTACCTGCTAGATTCTGCGTTCGATGGGTAGTTCGCAGCTACCTTGGTCCCCCTCCCCTGGGCAACTGGGGGAGGGGGATGGTTCGGGGGCGAAACGGTTTCGACGGGAGGAACAAGAGGAAAGGGTGCGTGCCGTGGCGCCCAGGCCACGTAAAAAATGGGCACCTGAGTAACCGCGAAAGTGGTTCACTTCCCCTCGCGGTCGGCGTTCGCGCCGGTCGCCCAGGCCGCCTAAACAGCGGTGAGGCGTCCCCCAGCAGAGTCTGCCAGTACTTGGCTGATGGGATGTCATTGAACTGGCTGGTCGGTCCTGCCTCGCCCGGGAGCAGGAGACGAGAAACCAAGGGCTCGGTACTGCGGAGGGAGCACGGTTGATGGCCGCCGCAGACGACAGCAACATCAGCCTACGCACGTAGCACCCTGACTCGAGTCCTTTCGGACGGGGGTTCGACTCCCCCCGCCTCCACCAGAAGATCGCATGCGGTTTCCCGGGGCATCTGCCCCGTAACCCGGTCGGAAGGCCGGCTCCAGATGGAGGAGTACGAATGAGCAAGCAGACCAAGATCGAGATCGCGAAGAAGATCGCCGAGGGGAGCGCCCACATGGCGTCCGTGCACGCCACCTCGGCGGCGAAGTCGGCCGTCCAGGCCGAGTCGATCAGCAAGGCCGCCGTGGCCCTGGTCGACGAGATCCAGGGCCTCCCCGTGGAGCTGCGCAAGAGCTTCGAGCAGCAGGTCGCCGAGCTGCGCAAGCAGGGGGACGATCTGCGCAAGCAGTTCGACCAGGCCATCGCGGGTCTGGTCGAGAAGCTCGAGGCCTCCGTGAAGGAGGTCGAGGTCAAGGTCGCGGCCGCGACCGAGACCACCGACGCCTGCACCAAGGCGGGCATCGCCGCGGCGAGCGCGGCCGAGCTGGCGAACGGTGCGGCCTCCCGCGCCGAGGGTGCCGTCGGGCACCTCAACGAGCTGGGCGTGAAGCCCATCGAGCCGGAGACCAAGGCGGCCACGCCCGCCGAGGTCGCCGCCGCCGTCGGCGTGCCCATGCCGCCGGAGCCCACCCTCGATTCCGCCCCGTAGTATTTCCCCACTGTCTCGATTGGACGCCCGGCAGGCACGCATAGATGGGCTCTCCCCATCCCCCTCCCCTGCCGGGCGTCCGCTCCCCTTCTCTTCTTTTGTCTCCATCTTGCCGGGAACGTCTGGTCATGACATCATCGCGTCATGGGACTTCAGAGCGTGAACGTCCGGCTGAAGGACACCACCACAGGGGCGAACCCAGTCGTGGGGGTGATCCTCAGGTTCTACGACACCCTCGACAGCTTTGTCGTCCAGGCGGTCACCGACGTGAACGGCCTGGGGAACGTCCTGCTCGACGGCACGACCGTTCCTGGGACGACCTACCGCGTCCGGGCATACAAACCCGGATGCGAGTTTGCTGGACCGTGGGAGATCCAGGTCGAAGACCCGCCCGTCACCGGCCCCCACCCGAACGACTGGACGATGTCGGTCAACGTCTTCGAGGTCCCCAATGCCACCGACCCCAGCATGTGCAGGGTCGCCGGCTATGTCATCGACCCGTCGGGCAACCCCATCTACAAGTCGTACTTCAAGTTCCTGGCCATCTACGACCAGGTCAACAAGGACGGCATCATCCCGGTCAACTACGGCAGGTTCGTGGGCGACTGGGTCTACGCTGAGGCGGACGAGAAGGGGTACTTCCAGATCGACCTGCCTCGCGGTGGGAAGTTCTCGGTGGAGGCCGGCTCCTTCCAGTTCATGAACCGGAAGATCGTCGTTCCCGATCGGGGAGGCATCCTGTTGGCGGATCTCGTCTTCCCGATCCCTGCATCGGTCGTGTACGACCCGGTCGGTCCGTTCGTGGTGTCGATCGCCGGGGGACCAATCACGCTCACGCCGCAGGTGATTGGAAGCGATTACGCGGACTGGGGGTTCGGGTCGCCGTACGTTGCGTACTCGAGCGACAACACGAGCATCCTGGAGGCAGGCCTGTCGGGAGGCAAGATCGTCCTCACAGGCAAGGCGGTTGGGTCAGCCAACCTGGTGGCAGCGAGAACGAGTGATGCGTTCCGGGTCGTCCCAAGCAGACCATTCGTCGGGAGCATGGCACCAGTTACGGTCATCCCGTGACGAGACACAGGTGACCATTCCCGAGGACGGTCCACGTCGGTTCTTCGCCGGTTACATGTACCGGCACGTCAGGGATTTCGTGCTGTACCAGGACTCCAAGAACGCTGGCGAGTTGCGGAAGGCCCAGGAGGCGTTGGAGTGGATCAACGGTTCCGTCCCCGGCTACCGAGAGGTGGACGAGAACGGGAAGCCGATCGGTCCCATCATCCCGAAGCCGTTCATGACGTTCGACAGCGTCTGCGAGATCCTGGACAAGGACCCTGAGGTCATGCGTGAGAAGATCCTCAAGCTGACCAAGAAGACCTTGTTCAACCGCCTCGAGACCTGTGCGAAGGAAGAAGAGAGTCGGGAGAGCTCCGACGATGGTTCAGGCGACGCCGAGTAGCGAGCTGCTCAAGGTCTTCCGGTCGACCTTGGGTACACCCGAGGGGCGTTGGGAGTCGACGCGGGCCTTCGCCAAGTTGGCACTCCGCTCCGAGCGGGACGCCGGCATGGAGGTAGGTCGGATCATCTGCCAGCGGGCCATCAGGGACATCGACACTGTACTCAGGTCGGCTCCGATTTTCGTTTCCGGTAACTCGAGTGACTACGTCGATGGACCCGCGGTTGTTTCCAAGCGGATTCTCGATACGGCTGTTGCCGTGCGACGCATGGCCCGTCCGATTCAGCCCGAGATCAGCTCTGCCATCGAGAACACCTCCCTCCAGCTCTCGTCGGACTTGATCGCAGCTGGAACTGCGAGGACGAACGTAGAAGAGGTGCTTGGTCTTGTAGAGAGCTCCCTCGATGCCTGGGATGATCTGGTCGAGGCAGTCGATGGGGCCAAGAAGCTGACTGTCTCGCTCGACAACCTGTCGGCCGATGATCTCGGCTACTTCGCGCATCGGTTGGCGAACTGGAACATGCGCGGCGCCTGGGACGTCGCTACGAGAGGGCAGAACGACCAAGCCATCAACTCGGTGTTGTCGAGCTCGGTTTTCGTTCGTCTGGCACGCAGGAAGGTGTCGCCCGATCTGATCGTCGGTACGACGACAGGTTTTCAAGGAAAGTGCGACCCGGCGGTTACGACCGCCGCCCGTTCCGGGCCGTACGGGGTTGTCACCCCCAAGAACATGATTCAGATCCGGACGGAAGCGACCGACCCCGCGGCTCAGACCGTCGCTCTTCCAGTTCAGTCGGCGACCTCGTTCTTCGTCGGAATGGCACAGCCCGATGGTCGCTACTACGTCCCGGGCGTCTTGCCGAATCACAACTACCACATCGATGTGGCGGTCAATAAGTACCCGGCCTACACCATCATCGTACAGTTTGCGTCGTCGGGGATTTTCGGTGTCATCACCGCCGAGGGCCTGCGGGACGCTATCAACCTTGCCGGGGCGCCGGGCATTACTGCCGTCGTGGACATCGACCCGATCACAGGCAACAAGCGGGTGAGGGTCGATTGCAGCGTGACGGGCACCGAGGTGTTCGGTCCGCCGGCGTGGGTTCGCTTCTTCAACTACGACGAGAGTCTGCTGACCTATCTCGGCTTCCCGAGCGTTGTCTTTCCGAATCAGGTCAAGTCCGCTGCAGAGGTGGCTTGGGACATCAACCAGACGCTGGTCTACGGGAAGGCGATCAGCGAAACCAGGATCCTTGCGACAGGGCCGCAAGCATACACGGGATATCCGACCGACGACGACATCGCAATCACGAAGACGTTCGATGGCTGTACCATCGAGAGCGATGGGAGGGTCACGCCGTCGAACCTGCAGGTCCTGAACAGCATCGCCAAGGGAGATGAGTGCTTCCTGTTCCCGTCGAAGGTCTACACGGTCGTGTCGGAGGTGATGGACGACGGTTTCTACGTAGAGGACAAGCCGGATGCAGCTACCACGGGCTTCACGATCAACCCCCCGATCGTGAACAAGGATCCACAAGCAGATGTTGCTCTCGCCGTGGATGGCCGCT
>JBFYOJ010000043.1:0-6255 GCA_041303885.1 Acidimicrobiia bacterium
CCAGGATCGACCCGCTTACGGTCGCACGGGTGAGGGCGCTGATCCAGCCCGACCCGGTCGAGGAGGCGGTTTCGTGACCCGGGGGAGGCACGCCACTGGCTCGGCCAGGTCCTTCTATCGCGACCTGGCCATGATGGTGGTCGGCATCCTCCTCGTCGGGGCGGCGGTGTTCCTGCTTCTCTACTTGTTCGCCGGCGACCCCGATCCGGTGGCCGGCGGTTCGACCACGTCCTCTTCCGCCGACAGCACCAGCACATCTGGTGACGAGGCAACCACAACAACCCAGCCGGCGACGACCACGACAATCGCGACGCCGTCGACATCGACCCCGGTGCCGGTTCGCCCTCCCGATGCGGTCCGTGTCGTCGTCCTCAACTCGATCGGGCTCGCCGGTGCGGCCGGCCGGGTGACCCAGCAGCTCGCCGATGCCGGTTATCAGACGCAGCAGGCGGATGACTTCGAGCCTGAGCAGGACCCTTCCCGCATCTGGTACCGGGAGGGCTTCGCACCGGAGGCCAATGCCCTTCTCGCCTTCCTCCCGGGCGCCGTGGTCGAGCCTTTGCCCGACACTGACCTCGAACAGGGCTCCGACATCGTGTTGGTTCTGGGCGCCGGCTTCCAAGAATGACCCACGTCGCCGCCGGCTCGCGCCGCGGCATCCCCAAGGCCTGGCTCCTCCCTCTGTTGGCGGTGGTGTCGATCCTGGTCGCGGTCTACTTCGATCTGGTCAGTCGCTCCATCGCGATCGACTTCCTTGCCTGGTGGCCGGTGTGGGTCCTTCTCCTTCTGGCCACGATCCTGGCCCGCGGACGGCGGTGGCGGAGGGTGCGCTTGTCCGGCCTGATGCCGATTCTCTGGGTCGCGGCTCTCGGCATATTCGCTCTCGGCCATGTGCTCGGCTGGCAATTGATGCCGTCGGCATCGAACAGGTTGATCGGCCCAAGTCCCGACGCCGGCTCCAATGTCGCCCTGTCGGCGCATATCGACGGAGTGCTCGACGTGGGCTCGGGGGAGTCCGGATTCCTCTATGCGGTGGAGCCGGTGAGACGGGGTGGCGATGTCGGGACACCTGAGGCGGTCGAACAGGTCCAGGGGACCAATATCGCGGTCCGGCTCGAGTCGGTGGAAGATCCCGGCCTTTACACGTTTGCGGGCTGGGCGCTCGACCTCCATGACGCGCCGACCTGGAATCTCTCTCTCGGAGGAGAGATGGAGGCCAACCTGGCCGGTCTGCGTCTTTCGGGGCTGCAGGTCAATGGCGAAGGGAAGGTCTCTCTTGGATCGGTATCGGAGAGTGTCGTGGTCAACGTCTCCGGCCACTTCGACATCACGGTTCAGCAGGGAGTGCCGGTGCGTGTGATCGGGGACGCAACCGTCCCGGAAGGCTGGCTGGAGAATGCCCAGGGTGCGACCAGCCCCACCCCGGGCGATGGATGGGTGATCTCGGTCGGTGAGGGGTCATCCCTGACCGTGGGCGAGGGTTAGTTACACTCCTTGACCGTGCCCTCCGAACGTCTGAGTCGCATAGCTCTGATCGTCTGGACGCTGGTGGGGGTGGCCCTCCTCAGCTATGGCATGCTCGTTGTTGCCGGTTCGATCCGGGTCATCTGGCTCCCGATCGCCTTCGGCGCGGGTCTGGTCTTCCTCCTCGACCCTGTTGTCAGGGCGCTGGAGCGGTTCTTCCCACGCCCGGTCGCGGCAGTGGTGGCGCTAGTCGCCTTGATCGCCTTCATCCTGGCCGTCGCCGCCCTGGTCCTTCCCACCCTCCGGGAGCAGGCGGCCGAGCTGGGCGAGCAGCTTCCGAATCTCTATCAAGCGGGAATCGACTGGGTCCGGGATCGGGGGGCGGATCTCGGCCTGAATGTGGACGAGATCCTCAGTCAGGAGGCGATCGAGGCCTGGCTCAACGACCCCGCCAACCAGGAGACGGTGCAGAACCTCCTTCTCGGATTCGGCGCCGGGGCAGGCCAGGTGATTAGAGGTGTCGCCGAGGCAGTTGCCGTGCTAGTCCTCTCCCCGGTCCTCGCCCTCTACATCCTGATCGACCTCGAGCGGTTCAAGGCGAACACCCTCGGGGTAACTCCACCGAAACACCGGGAAGAGTTCAGATTCGTCTCGGGGCAGGTGGGTACCGCCCTCGGCTCTTTCGTCCGGGGACAGCTCCTCGTCTCTTTCATCGTCGGCGTTGCATCCACCATCGGGATGTGGCTGATCGACCTCCCCTTCTGGCTCCTGATCGGGATCATCGCCGGTTTCCTCAACCTGATCCCGTTCCTCGGCCCTGTGGTCGGAGGGGCGCTGGCAGCTCTGGTGGCCCTGCTCAATGGCGATCCGACCCAGGCCTTTTGGGCAGTGGTCATCTTCACCGCGATCCAGCAGGTCGACAATCACGTGATCACACCTCTGGTGCAGCGGGCGAGGGTAAACCTCTCCCCCCTGGTGATCGTGCTGGCTCTGATCATCGGCGGCTCGGTGGCGGGTCTGCTCGGCGTGCTGGTCGCAGTCCCGATGACCGCCGCGATCAGGATCATCGCCGGCCATCTCTGGAGAACCCGGATCCTCGGTGAGACATGGGGAGAAGCCAGTCAGCACATGATCGAGTTCACCGAGCCCCCGGACCGCATCGCCGGGATACGACGCCGTCATCCCAATCAGAGCCGGTTGTTCGACACGCAGGAGATCCCGCCTGTCGCAGACGAGTCCTCGAAGATCGAATAGGGTCAGATGTCCCCCAGATACGCCTCACGCATCTGGGGATTGGCCATCAAGGCCTTCGACGTGTCGTGGAGCACGATCCTGCCGGTCTGGAGGACGTAGCCACGGTCGGCGATCGAGAGCGCCATGTTGGCGTTCTGCTCAACCACGAACACGGTGGTACCTGCATGATTGATGCGCTCGATGATCTCGAAGTTCTGGGCAACGAGAACCGGGGCCAGACCCATCGACGGCTCGTCCATGAGCAAGACCTTGGGTCGGGCCATCATCGCTCGCCCCATCGCCACCATCTGCTGCTCGCCTCCTGACAGTGTCCCTGCCTTCTGGGAGAGACGCTCCTTGACCCGCGGGAAAAGCTCGAACACGCGCTCCAGATCGTCGTCGAGGCTTTCCCCGTGACGGAGGTAGGCCCCGATCTCCAGGTTCTCCATGACGCTCATCCGTTTGAACAGCCGGCGGTTCTCAGGGACCATCGTCACCCCCCGGGCGACCCTCTGCGCGGTGGTCCACTCGTTGACGCGCTCGCCCTCGAGATAGACCTCGCCACTACTCGGCTTGAGGTAGCCGAGAATGGTCTTGAGGGTGGTGGTCTTGCCCGAGGCGTTGCCACCGAGCAGACAGACCATCTCGCCGGCGTATATCTCGAGGTCGACGTCCTTGAGGATGTGAACCGGCCCGTAATGGGTGTTGACTCCTTTGAAGGAGAGGATCGGGGTGCGGTTGGTCATTCCCCCGTCTCCGACTCCGCCGGTCGGCCGAGATATGCCTCGATCACCTGCTCGTTGCTGGAGATCTCGGCGTAGGAGCCCTCAGCCAGCTTCACCCCATGGTCCAGGACGACGACACGATCGGAGACGTCCCTGACCACCTTCATGTCGTGCTCGATGAGGACGACGGTGAATCCGCGTTCGCTTCGAAGCTTGCCGATCAACTCGGTGAGCTCGATCGTCTCTCTCGGGTTCATCCCCGCGGTCGGCTCATCGAGCAGCAGCAGCCGGGCCTCGGTTGCCATCGCCCGTGCGATTTCGAGACGACGCCGGTTGGCATATGAGAGCACGAACGCGGGCTGGTCGTACCGGTATCCGGCGAGTCGGGTGCCAAAAAAGGCGAGCACGTTCTTTGCCTTTTCCTCGATCATGCGCTCCTCGGCCCGCTGTCTCGGCGTCCGGAGCACCGAGCCGATCAGCCCTGACTTGGTGCGGCAGTGCTGCGCCACCATCACATTCTCCAGGACCGTCATGTTGGGGAACAGCCTGACATTTTGGAAGGTCCGGGCGATGCCGCGTGCGGTGATCTCGTTCGGCTCGTGACCGGCGAGGTTGTCGCCGTCGAAGACGATCGACCCACCGTCGGGAGGGAACATCCCGGAGATCACGTTGAAGAACGATGTCTTGCCGGCGCCGTTTGGTCCGATCACCGAGACGATCTCACCCTCGTCGATGGAGAAGTCGACTCCCTGGAGAGCCTTGATCCCGCCGAACACCTTCTCCAATCCGGTGATCTCGAGGAGAGCCATCAGACCGGGACTTCCTCGGCCTGATCGGTGCTGAACTGGCCCTTTTTGTCGAGCCAGGCATCCTGGGTCAACTCCTCGTGGTGGAGCTCTCTCGATCTTCGTGCAGACGGGATGAGGCCCTCAGGGCGCTTCAGCATCATCACGATCAGGATCATCCCGTAGATGAGCAGCTTGTACTGGGAGAACTCGGCGAGCAGGCCCGGCGAGCGCGGCCCGCCCAGGACGCCGATCAAGACCAACGCTCCCACCATCACGCCGGGGATGCTCCCCATGCCGCCGACGATGACTACGACCAGGATGATGATCGACACCAGGACATCGAAGGAGTTGGTGAAGACCGTGCCGATCTTGGCGCTCATCAACGCCCCGGCGAACGAGGCGAGCACCGCACCGGTGACGAAGGCCAGGAGCTTGGCGCCGACCGTTCCGACGCCGGTGGCCTCGGCGACGTCTTCGTCTTCACGCATTGCGGCCCACGCCCGGCCCACCCGTGAATAGAGGAGCCGGTAGGAGACGAGCACGGCGATGCCAACGAAGAAGATGCAGAAGTAGATGAACAGCTGTGGGTCGACACCGCTGATCCTCTGACCGAAGATGTTGATCCCGGGGATGCCACGAATTCCCTGTGCCCCCCCGAAGTAGGGCTTGAGCCAGTCGGAGAGGAGCAGGATGCGGACGATCTCCCCAAAACCGAGGGTGACGATGGCCAGGTAGTCGCCACGCATGCGGATCACCGGGGTACCGACCATGATCCCGGCGATCACCGCCATGACCATTGTGACGGCCAAGGCGCCCCACCAACCCAGTTCTGGGTTCCAGGTGGGGCTCTGGGCAGCGGTGAGCACCGCGGTGGTGTATGCCCCGACCGCGAAGAATGCGACATAGCCGAGGTCGAGCAGGCCGGCCATACCGATCACGATGTTGAGGCCAAGACCCATGAGCATGAACAGAGAGACATTGATCAGGAGCTCGTTGACGACACCGCCCAGAACCATCGGCAGCACAACGACCCCGACACCGATCAACAACAGGGCGAGCTTGGTCGGGAAGGACCGGCCACGTTCGTCCGTTCCCACCAATCGCTGGCGCAGGACGCTGGCACCTCCCCGGAATCGATAGGCCAATGCCGCACTGACAATGAAGATGACTGTTGCGGATGCAACGGTGAGCCCGCCATTCTGTGCGTAGATGAACTGGGTGACCACCTTGGCGAACTCGAATATGTCCTCGACTATCAACTCGAGGAAGGCAAACGCCAGGACCCAGAGAAGACCTTGTGCCAGAGACTGCCGGACCCGCTCCGGGATGAGACGCACTGTGCCTCCGATTGTCGCGGCGACCACTGTTCCCAGGACCAGTAGTCCCATGCCCACATACAGATCCTGGTGAAAGGTCATCTCCTGAACCGTGGGGGGGCCCATGTTGGGGAAGGTCTCGGTCAGGTCTACGGCGTTGATGAGGAGCACGTAGAGGGCGGTCATCACTCCTCCGACCAGGCCTATCACGGCCCCGAAGAGGACGTCACCGGCCCCGTGAGGCTCGACCTCGACCCCTTCGAGGACGACCCGCTTGGTCGAGATGAGGGCGATGACAAAGGGAATCCCGAACAAGACGGCATATCCCATGGTGAGGATGGGATCGATGAGCAGCTTGTTGTTGAAGGTTGTGACCATCCCGATGCCGCCCACGAAGCTCATGGCCAGCCCGGTGATGAGGCCGCGATTCACGCCCTTCCGCAGGTTCATACCCGGTCCTCGGAGCCGAGTCGCTCACCGAGCAGACCAGAGGGCCTGAAGATGAGGACGAGGACCAGCGCGATGAAGGCGACCGCATCTTTGAGTTGTGACACTGCCGGGATGCCCAGACCGGCAAGGATGAGCAGTGGTCCGGTCCCTTCGAACAGACCGAGGAGCACACCGCCGAGCACAGCCCCCGGGAGGTTGCCGATGCCCCCGAGCACCGCGGCCGTGAATGCCTTGATCCCGGGGAGAAACCCTGTGGTGAAGTCGACGCTTCTGAACAGG
>JBFYOJ010000044.1:0-10899 GCA_041303885.1 Acidimicrobiia bacterium
TGGTCCTGCACGGGGGTTTCTATCGACGTTGGTTCTCGATGATCGACGACATCGATGAGCTCCAGGCGACTGTCTCCGCTCTCGAAGGCACAACGCAGGATCTCTGGGTCCCGGTCTGGCGAGAGGCTGGCTGGCGCCACGAGGCAGTGGGGGACCTCCTCGACTCCAGGGGCGATCACCCCGGTGCTCGTCGCGCCTACTTGCAGGCGAAGACCTACTACTCGATCGGCCGCTTCCCGGGTGAGATCGCCTCCCTGAAGAAGGAGGTGAGCGATGACTGCGCCCGCGCCTATTCCAAGGCGTGCCGCCACATCGACCCGCCGCTCCAGTTGGTGGAGGTCCCTCATGCCGGGGAGGTGATCCGGTCCCACTATCGGGCGCCAGGTGAAGCTTCTCCTTCCGACCCGGTGCCGGCCGTGCTGGTCATGTGTGGGGCCGACGTGTTCAAGGAAGATCGGGGATGGGCCGCGGACATGGCCCTGGAAAACGGGATGGCTGCCCTGGTGATGGACGCCCCCGGAACCGGGGAGAACCCGTTCCCGTGGGCACCCGAGTCGGTCTCGGCCTGGGAAGCCGCATTGGATTGGATGGCTGCGCGACCTGAGGTGGATGGTCGGCGCCTCGGTGCGTTCGGGATATCACGGGGGGGTTACTCGGTCATGCAGCTTGCCGGGACCGCTCCGGAGAAGGTCAGGGCAGTCGCGGCCAATGCGGGTCACCCCTTCGGCTATCGGATGACCGATGCTGAGCTCGACGAATACATCGAGCATGCCAACCGCCGGGCGACGTGGGTCTACGGCGACCCCGGCGATCCGCCTTCGTTCGAGACCACCTCCAGGGAGCAGGAAGAAGAGCGATTCGCCCGCTGGGCCCTGTCCGAGCTCGGTGTCGTCGAGAACATCACGATGCCCGTGCTCATGATCAACGGGAAGCTCGACCACCTGGCGCCGATCGGGAACATCTACTTCATGCTCGAGCACGGCCCCGTCACCGGGAAGGAGGCCCGGGTCTACCCCAACGCAGGGCACTGCGCCTTCGAGCACTTCGCCGATTGGGCCCCGGCCACCTTCCGTTGGCTGTCGGAGAAGCTGACCGGTTAGTCGGCCTTCAGATGCCGATCGAGGTAATCGACGATCTGATCGAGGGCGCGTCGCTGGGTGTCATCGACTCGATAGGAGCCGTCCTCGCCCCGGACCGGGAAGATGTACCCGTGCATCGGGTGGTCGTGGGAGACCCAATCGACATCCTTGCCGGCCTCGAGCATCAGCTCGTAGCTGAGTCGGAATATCCCCTGCAGCTCATCTGTCTCTCGGCCCATGACCAGGACTGGCGTCGCTATGCCTTGGATCCGGCTACTGGCGGCGGCGTAGTCGATCCTGGCCCGCACCCGGTCCACATCGGTCATGATCATCGACTCGATGTTGCGGAGCCTGGTCTCCTCGTTGACCGACACCGTGTGATCGGGAGCGACAGCGAGGTACTCGTGGGCCGCTGGCTCCGCGGCGACCGCCGCCATGACACCGTGGTACTCGGAGACGAGCTTGAGAACCATCTCACCGCCGTGACTCATCCCGATCAGCCCGATGCGATCGGGATCGACGTAGGCGAGCGCCTTGACCTTCTCGATGATGGCGATCTCGTCCTCGTACTCGAGCGGAGATCGATTGAACAGATCCCGACCCTGTCTCACGTCCCTGACCAGTGGGCCGCCGTCGTTGTACCCGAGCTCGACCTCCGTGCGATAGCGGATCCACGCACATGCGTACCCGGCTGCCACCAGGACGTTCATGATGTGACCCTGGTTGGCGCATGCCTCCCGAACCCAGGCCATGCCTCCACCGCCGTTTCCCGAAGCCAGGAGAATCATGGGGAACGGGCCGTCCCCCTCCGGTTTGCGGATGCCGATCGGCGCGTACAGCCCGTCCCACACCTCGACATACATGAGGAGGCACTCCGCCCCGCCCAGGGTCTCTCTGATCACGACGCTTTCGGGATCCAACCTCGGCTCCTCTCGCCAGGGCGTATTCTCGCCCGCTGCGAATGGTCTGCGACGTCCACGCCCACTGCATCCCGCAGCGATTCCGCGATTGGCTGAGACGGAATGGCTCGCCTCTCGGATTGGAGATCGTCGAGACCCCGCGCGGGCCTTCCCTCGAGTTCCCGGGCGGGGTCAACACCGGGCCGTTGTTCGGCACCGATGCGCTGACCGATCACGAGCTGCGCCTGGCCGCCATGGATCGAATGGGGATCGACATCCAGGTGCTCGCCGGGTGGGTCGACCTGACCGGATACGAGCTCGATGTCGATGGCGCGGCGGAGTACACCAGGGCGCACAACGAGGCCCTTGTCGCCGAGGCCACGCGAGCTCCGGATCGGTTCCGCACCCTGGGGACGGTGCCGCTCCAATTCCCCGATCTCGCGGTCGAGCTCCTCGAGAGCGCGATGATCGAGCTCGGCATGAAGGGGGTCCAGGTCGCCACGACCGTTCGTGGCCGATTCCTCGATGAGGTCGATGGGCTGGACGCGGTTTGGGAGGCCGCAGCGGATCTCGGGGCGTTCGTCCTTCTCCATCCGATGCGCCCGCTGTCGGGGCTGGACCTGGCCCGCTATTCCATGGACAACGCGGTGGCACGACCGGTCGAGACGAGTGTGGCCCTGGCCGGGCTGATAATGTCAGGGGTACTCGAGCGCCACCCGGGCCTGAGGTTGTGCGCGGTGCACGGGGCCGGTTTCATCCCGTATCAAATAGGCCGTCTCGACAAGGCGTTCGAGAATTCGCCCGAAGTGACGGGCTTGCGCATCACCCGCCCGCCCCGTGAGTACTTGGGGATGGTCTACGCCGACACCATCGTTCACGATCCGCGCTCTCTCGCCCATCTGGTGGCGGTGATGGGCGTGGGAAGGGTCCTTCTCGGCACGGACTACCCATTCCCGATGGGTGATCAGGATCCGGTCGGACTCATCGAGTCCGTGCCGGGCCTGGGGGTCGATGCGGTTCGAGCCATCACCACGGACAACGCGAAACTCATCTTCGGATGAGACCTTCGGCAATGATCATTACCTTGTGTCCGACGCGAGGAGTCGACAACCACCGATGACCGACAGACAAGCCGATGAGGGCCTGTACGACTACGCCCTTCGCGAGCCGCGCCTGCCTGGGCCCGAGAACCGCGAGAACGATCGCCTCGAAATCCCCATCGAGGAGCGTCTCCACATCTACGAGACCCAACAGTTGCTGAGGCAGTTCGAGAAACGCGCCTACGACCTCTTCCTCCAGAACCTGGTCAAGGGCACGTCGCATCTGTCACTCGGGATGGAGGCTGTCTCCGCCGGGTTCGGTCACGCCATGCGACCCGACGACTACACCTTCGCCACATACCGCGGCCACGCTCACACGCTGGCGCGCGGAGCCGCGCCGGGCCCGGTCCTCGCCGAGTTGCTCGGGAGGGAGAACGGGATCCTCAAAGGCAAGGGCGGCTCGATGCACCTGACGTCGGTCGAGCACGGGATGATGGGCTCCTACGCCATAATCGGTGCACATCTCACCATCGCCAATGGGACTGCCTGGTCGGCCCAGATGCGGGGCACCGACCAGGTGACTGTCTGCTTCTTCGGTGACGGCACGACCAATATCGGGGCATTCCACGAGGCGCTCAACTTCGCCGTCATCTGGGACCTGCCGGTGGTGTTCGTCTGTGAGAACAACCTTTACATGGAGTACACGCCGATCGACCTGATCACGGCGGTGCCCAATCCTGCGGCCGACCGCGCCGGCGCCTACGGGCTGGATGCGATCCTCGTGGACGGGAACGACGCCGACGCCGTGTACCAGGTGGCGAAGCGGGTCATCGAACGAGCAAGAGCGGGGCAAGGCCCTTCGCTGGTCGAGGCACAGACATACCGGGAGCAGGGTCACAGCCGGGCCGATCCCGGCAAGTACCGGCCCCCGGCCGAGATCGAGGCATGGAAGCAGCGCGACCCGATCCCGATGTATCACGAGCGTCTCCTCCGCCTCGGCGTGCCCGAAGGGGATCTGAGCAGCATCCAGCAGGATGTGGCCCGGAGGGTTGATGAGGCAACCGAGTTCGCCAAGGGCGGCTCGCACCCGGGACCCGAGCATCTCATGACCGATGTCTGGGCGGACGGAGGTTCGGCGTGGCGGAACTGACCTACCGAACGGCCGTCGCCCATGGCATTGCCCAGGAGATGCGGCGCGACCCGAATCTGGTGATGCTGGGCGAGGACATCGCCGGTGCGGGCGGAGTCTTCAAGACGACCGTGGGGTTGCTCGACGAGTTCGGCCCGTACCGGATCCGTGACACCCCGATCTCGGAGCAGGCAATCCTCGGTGCCGCGATGGGGGCGGCGATGACAGGGGTTCCGGTCATCGCGGAGATCATGTTCTCCGACTTCATCGCCGTGTGCTTCGACCTCCTGGCCAACGAGATGGCCAAGGCGCGGTACATGACCGGCGGGCAGATGAGTGTGCCCGTCGTGGTGCGCACAGCCAATGGGGGAGGCTCGAGGTTCGGCGCCCAGCACTCGCAGAGCGTCGAGAACTGGGTGATGATGATCCCCGGCCTCAAGGTGGTCGCTCCCTCGACTCCGGTCGACGTGGTCGGTTTGATGGCGGCCGCCATCCGTGACCCGGACCCGGTTGTGTTCTTCGAGCACAAGTCGCTCATGGCAGACAAGGGCGAGGTGCCCGACGGGGAGATCGTCGACCAGCTCGGGGTGGCCAAGGTAGTCCGCGAGG
This sequence comes from Acidimicrobiia bacterium, assembly GCA_041303885.1. GTDB lineage: Bacteria > Actinomycetota > Acidimicrobiia > Spongiisociales > ZC4RG35 > JARDZU01. The sequence continues at coordinate 4,757 of JBFYOJ010000044.1, forward strand.
GGACCGACTGCACCATCGTCGCATTGGCCCTGATGGTCCCGCGAGCACTCCAGGCGGCCGAGCAACTGGCCGAGCGGGGGATCTCGGCCGAGGTCGTCGATGTGCGCTCCCTCGTCCCGCTCGACACCAGGACCATCCTCGGCTCGGTGTCGAAGACGAGCAGACTGTTCACCGTGGAGGAGAACCCTCGTCTCTGTGGGTGGGGTGCGGAGATCGCCTCCATCGTGGCCGACGAGCTGTTCTGGGATCTCGATGGCCCGGTGGTGAGGATCACAACCCCGCACATCCCGTTGCCGGCAGCCGAGGCCCTGGAGGACATGGCCATACCCTCGGTCGACAGGATCGTGCATACCGTGTCGGATCGGATGGGCTGAGGCGTGGCCGGGCTCAGACCCCCACCCAAGCCGGACGCACCAAGCCGGGTCGTGCTGCGAATAATCGTGCTGGTCCTCCTGGTGGTGGTGGCCGGGTTGACCGTCTGGTCGGCGGTCACGCACCAGCGGATCAGGCTCACCGAGGACGTTTCTCTCGAGGACCTGGAGCTCGAGCCGTTCGTGACCAGTGACGGAATCTCCCTCAATGTGGTGCGGGAAGGTGAGGGCACGGTCCCGCTGGTCTTGCTCCATGACGTCGATGTCGCCGGGAGTGTGCTCTGGGACGATGTCGTAGCGGCCCTGGATCCGAACTTCAGCGTTGTTCGGGTCGATCTCCCTGGTTGGGGGTTGAGCCAGCGGCTGCCCGAGGAGGGCACCGGTCACACCGTGGCATCTATGGCGGTCAAGGTGGGAGAGGTGGTCGAGTCGATGGGCCAGCCGGCCCTGGTCGCCGGGGTCGGGCTGGGCGGTGAGGTAGCCGCCGAGATCGCCGTGATCAGGCCCGACCTGGTCGTCGGCGTCGTGATGGTCGATGTCGACTTCTACAAGGAGGACGGATGGGTCGAGTTCCTCGAGCGGCTTCCCTGGTTCGGGACAGCGGCGACCTACGCATTCGAGACCGGCGGGCGCTTCGCCGGGGGTAGGTGGGCACCCAATTGTGGGGAAGGGGGATGGTGCCCCACCCAGAGTCAGGTCGATGCGAGGGACCTCGCCGAGACGATCATCGACACCGCGGATTCGATAAGGGCCTTCCGGAGGACGCCCGCCGCCTCCGTGGTGCCTTCGAAGCTGGGCGAGATAACCGCGCCGGTCCACTACCTGTGGAGTCAAGAGGGTGATGTCCCCAGGGAGTCCGTCGACCGCGTCCAGGCAGAGCTCCCGGGGGCCCAGGTGGACGTCCTCGCCGAGGCATGGAAAGCCCATCTCGACTTTCCCGGCGATGTAGCGACAGCCATCGAATCGATGGCCCCCTGACTTGATTTTGCCGGGAACCGGTCCCTAGACCGCCGGCAAATAGTCCCATGACGAGTGGTCATCGTCCTCTGTCCGCGCCATGTCGCTTCGCCGATGCTTTGTCCTGAGGCAGACAGAAGATTCCTGCCCTGGACAAGGAGAGCCCGATGAAGCGTCTGTTGGTGCTGGGGGCCGGCACCGCCGGGACGATGGTGGCGAACAAGTTGAGACCTGCGCTCGCCACGGACGAATGGGAGATCACCGTCGTCGACCAGGATGACTCCCATCACTACCAGCCCGGTTATCTGTTCATTCCCTTTGGCGTCTACACCTCGGAAGAAGTGGTGAAACCACGCAGTCGATACCTCTCCGCCGGCATCGAGTTGGTGCTCGGGGGTATCGATCGGGTGCTCCCCGAGGAGAACCTGGTGAAGCTGGCCGACGGGCGGGACCTGGCATACGACTACCTGGTCATCGCCACCGGGACCAGACCCTGCCCCGACGAGACACCCGGGATGGCCGGCGAGGAGTGGGGCAAGAGCGTCTTCGACTTCTACACCCTGGAAGGGTCGAAGGCCCTGGCCGAGAAGCTGAAGACGTGGGAAGGAGGGCGTTTGGTGGTCCACATCACCGAGATGCCGATCAAATGCCCTCCTGCACCGCTCGAATTCGCCTTCCTGGCCGACGCGTTCTTCAAAGAGCGGAAAATGCGGCACAGGGTCGAGATCACGTTCGTTACCCCGCTCGACGGAGCCTTCACCAAGCCGACCGCATCGAGGCTCCTCGGGGGGATGCTGGATGAGCGTGGCATCGCCTTGGAGCCCGACTTCTACATCGAGAGAGTCGACAACGAGGCGAAGACCATCGTCTCCTACGACGAGAGGGAAATCCCCTTCGACCTGCTCGTCACCGTTCCGTTGAACATGGGGGCGGCCTTCGTGGGGCGGAGCGGGATGGGCGACGAGCTCAACTACGTGCCGGTGGACAAGCACACCTTTCTCTCACCCCACTGGGACAACGTGTTCGCAATTGGCGATGCAGCAGACCTCCCAACCTCGAAGGCAGGCTCGGTGGCGCACTTCGCCGTCGAGGTGTTCACAGAGAACTTCTTACAACACGTCAAGGGGCAGGCGATGACTCGTTCCTTCGATGGTCATGCCAACTGCTTCGTCGAATCGGGGGCGGGCAAGGCGATGCTGATCGACTTCAACTACGACGTCGAGCCTCTCCCCGGCAAGTACCCGTTACCCGGCTTGGGGCCGCTCACCCTCATGGAGGAGCGACGAATGAACCACTGGGGCAAGTTGATGTTCCGCTGGCTCTACTGGAACGCCCTTCTGCCCGGAAGGCGGCTGCCCGTTCCGACCTCGATGTCGATGACGGGCAAGAGGAAAGTCGCGACACCCATATCACCAGTCGAAAAGGAGAAAGTGCAATGACGACCGCAACGATTGCCGGTCATGAGGTCCATGTCGATCAGGAAGGTTTCATGACCGAGTACGACGAGTGGACCGAGGACCTGGCTCAGACCCTGGCCGCCAACATCGGCATCGAGCTCACCGACTCACATTGGAAGGCAATCCGCTTTCTTCGTGAGGACTTCGAGGCCGAGGGAGAGACCCCGACCCTTCGCCGGGTCACCAATGTGGGTGGGATCCCGACCAAGGAGTTGTTCGAGCTGTTCCCGAAGAAGCCGGCCAAGAAGATGGCCTATATCGCAGGTCTGCCCAAGCCGGCGGGCTGCGTCTGATCGGAGGCAAGACACATGACGATGACACTCGAGGCACCGATTCCGGTGTTCGACGAAGAGGCGACCGGTCGGAAACTCGCCATCATCTGCTCCAAGGGCTCGCTGGACATGGCGTACCCCGGTCTGGTGCTCGCCAATGCCGCCCTGGGTGAGGGGGTGGAGACCCACATCTTCTTCACCTTCTGGGGCTTCGACATGATCAACAAAGAGACGATGGGTCATCTCCAGTTCACTCCCGTGGGCAACCCGGCAACTCACATGTCGCCGATGCTGATGGGTCTGCCGGGAATGACCGCGTTCGCCACCCACATGATGAAGAAGCAGATCGAGGGCATCGACGTCCCCGACGTGCCCGAGTTCCTCGAGATGATCACCGACGCCGGTGGCCACCTCTGGGCATGCAAGATGTCGGCGGACATGATGCACCTCACCCGTGAGGACCTCTACGACCGTGTCGAGGGGATAATCAGCGCCAGCGACTTCATCGAGCTCTCCGAGGGGGCGCAGACGATCTTCGTCTGAGCTCGTCGGGCTCCGGGTCGCGGACCGAGTCACCGACCCATTCCGCCCACCGGCGGTTGAGGTCGGTCACCGCCTCCCGGTCTGTTCCCTCTGCCCGGAGAGCAGGCCCGATCGTGATCGCCACGCGGCCACGGTGGAGTTTGTTGTCCACACCGAGGACGTGATCGGTGCCGGTGACGGCAACCGGGACCAGCGGCACCCCGGCCCGCGTCGCCAGCCAGGCGGCACCGGGCAATGGCGGCAGCTCCCCGAACCGATCGACCCGCCTTCCCTCCGGGAACAGTGCCACCACCCCTCCCTCATCGAGATGCGCCAGAGACGTCCTGATTGCCCCGAGCGGGACCGTTCCCCGACGCACCCGGATCACCTCGAACCCGTCCAGTGCCCAATCGAGGAGCCGATGGTTGCCGAAAAGATCTACGAGGCCGATGAACCGGATTCTCCTCCCGTAGGTCGCGCCTATCAGCGGCGGGTCGATGAAGGAGTGATGGTTGGCGGCCAGGACGAACGGAGGCGGGGGGAACCCTGGTCCCCAATCGACCTTCAGACGCCATGCGACTCTGCCCGCCCCTCTGATCGCCGGCAGGCCGTACCGCCATAGAAAGCGCGATCTCGGACCCGGCCTGCTCGTGTCGGCTCGGCTCAAGGCCGGAGGACCGTCTTGCCGGTGGTCCGCCTCTCCTCGAGGGCGCGGTGAGCCTTGGCGGCTTCGGACATCGGGTATTGGGCGCCGATCGTTACCTGAAGGTCGCCCTCGCGTATCCAGGTGAACAGGTCAACGCAACGGGAGAGCAGCTCGTCGCGGGTTTGCAGGTAATGGGCCATGGTCGGTCTCGTCAGGAACAGCGAGCCGTTCTGGGCCAGCAGCAGCGGCGAGATCTCGGGCACAGGTCCCGAGGCATTCCCGAACGTGACCATCAGGCCTCGAGGCCGGAGCAATTCCAAGCCCGCCAGGAAGGTCGTGGCGCCGACACCGTCGTAGACCACATCGATTGCCCTCAACCCGACGAGGTCCTCGACCGACTCCTTGAAGTCGGCCTGGGTGTAGATGATCACATGGTCGGCGCCCGCTTTCCGGCTCAACTCCGCTTTCTCGGTCGTGCTCACTGTCGTGAGCACCTCGGCCCCGCGCATCTTGGCGATCTGGGTCAGCAGGAGACCCACGCCGCCGGCGCCCGCGTGGATGAGGCACCGGTCCCCGTGTGTCAACCGAAAGGTGTCGGTGGCCAGGTAGTGCGCGGTCAAGCCCTGCAGCAGCACGGCGGCCACTGTCGTGGTGTCCATTCCGTCAGGGATGGGGATGGCCTTGTCGGCGGGGACGGCATGCATCTCGGCGTACGAACCGATCACGCCGGTCCATGCCACCCGGTCCCCAACTTCGAACTCCCTCACTTCTCGGCCGACTTCGAGGACGGTCCCCGCCCCTTCGACCCCGGGGATGAATGGTAGGGACATGTCATAGAGACCGGATCGGTGATAGACGTCGAGGAAGTTGATCCCCGCGGCTTCGACGCGGACGAGGATGTCGGAGGGGCCGGGCGACGGATCCGGTGCCTCCGCGAGGACCAACTGCTCGGGCCCGCCCTGTCTGCTGATGACGATCGCCTTCACCGTCTTTCCACCTCCCATCCTCGAGCGCGCAACTCGTCAGCGAGTAGCTCGTCGCCGAGGTAGGACAAGTCCGGTGGCCCCGATTCCATTCCGAGACAGCGTTCGACCGGGTCGCGCAGAGTCCTCGCCCAGGCCTTTCCCCGCGCCTCAGCCTCGAGACTGATCGTGGCGTCGGAGTTGACCCGATACACCTGAGCAGTGATCTGCGGGTTGGCTCGTGACCCCCGCTCCCCATACACCAAGAGTATCGATCCTATTGGCACGTCCTGTATCCCACCCGTGGCGAGGAAGGGCCCCTCGAAGGCCCAGCCTGACGCCTTCCCCGTGTCGACCGACTCCACGATCTTGGCCCAGTTCTTCTGACGCTCGTCCCCGACCATTGGGACATCGACTGCGACCAGAACCCTTTCGTCCATGCCCCGAGGGTATCCGACCAGAACCCGGAGCCGCGATGCGATGTCTGTACGCTTTACCCTCTGCCCATGGCCAAGCTTCGCCTCTTTGCCAATCTGCGTGAGATCGCTGGGACCTCGAGGGTCGACGTCCCTTCGGACACTGTGGGCGGGGTGATCGAGGCTGCCTCAGAGAAGTTCGGCCCCGAGTTCCGCCGGGGCGTTGCGACCGCGCGAGTGTGGATCAATGGCGAGACCGCGGCGATGGACGACCGAGTCGACGCCGAAGACGAGGTGGTGCTGATCCCTCCCGTGTCGGGAGGTGGCCAGCCCCTGACGGTGTCCAACGTGGATCTCGCCGGTTTCCTCCCCCTGGCGATTGCTGCCGTCGCAGTCCTCGCCAACACGCAGGGACAGGAGATCTGGTCGGCCGCCCTCGTCGCCATTGCATCGGTCTGGGCGATCGATCTCGGCTCGGTGCTCGCCGCCCGGCAGAAAGAGTTCGCCACTCTCGCGGTGATCGTGACTGCCACAGGGTCA
>JBFYOJ010000045.1:0-2459 GCA_041303885.1 Acidimicrobiia bacterium
CAGACCTGGCCGCCGACGTACACCGTCGTCGGGGTGACAGTGGCGGCCGCCACGGGCGGCAGATTGTCCGCGACGTGGATCGTGACGTAGTCGGTGCCGCACGAATAGATATAGGCGGCGCCGCGCGAAAACCGGCTGCACGCCTTCAACTCGAGTGTGTAGTCGCCCGACGTGTTGCCCTGGAACGAGGCGATGGCCTTATCCGCGTCTTGCAGGTCGAACGTGGCGCCCGACGGTGACCCGGTGACCGACCACGTCCAACTGTAGATCGGATCGTCGTCGGGGTCAGTCACCGAGCCTTCCAGGAGGATGACGCGTCCGGTGTACGCGTTCCGGTCCGGTCCGGCATCGGCGATGGGAGGTTGGTCCAAACGCGTAACGTAGATGTCTTCACTGCCGTTTCGCAGGTCAGTGTACGCCACCAGCTTTCCGAAGAGGTCGTTGAGGTTCTGTGGTGCCAGGTCGCTCGTCACCTGGAAGCTCTGCTTCGTAGAGAGTTGATAGACAAAGACGTCGAGGTTGCCCGTGATCATGGATTCCCACGCGATGAGGTCGCCGTCGATGCTCGGCTTCAGGTTCCAGGTGCCGTTGTCAACGATGACACGAGCTTCGAGGCTCTTCGGGTTCTGTGCTTCGATTTTCGCCTCGGTCGTGCCCTGCCGGTACGTTTGCCAGACGATCCAATCGCCGGAGGTCGCGGGTTCGGTTTCGTCGATACCCGACGTCCGAGTGACCTGCAGGCGGACGGCGTTGTAGAGATCGAAGGCCCAGATGTCGTAGCACTGGCCGGCATCCCACTGGGCCCAGGCGATGAAGCTCTCGCCGACTGCGACCTGTACGGCAGACGGGTTGGGACCGGCGACCACGCGCACCTCCTGGGAGGTGCCGAGCCAGTTCAGGTCGTACCACATGATCTGGCTGGCGTTCACCGGGCCCTGCACCCAGACCACGTTTTTGCCATAGATGCGCGGCTCACGCGCCACCTCGGCGCGAGCCAGCGGCGCGAGCTGACGGGTGGAGATGCGATAGAGCATGATGACGCCGGAGTCGAGGTTCACCTTGTCGAAGGCGGTGTAAACGATGTAGTCCCCGCTCACGTCGTTGAGCTGGTCGTCGGTGAGGTCGGCGGTGACCTGGATCGCGGGCCCGGTTGGTGCACCATCCTTGGTCAGGCGCTGGTACCAGATATCGCCCGGAGCGAGGCTGCCGTCGGACAGGATGACCTGTAAGGTGTACACCACCAGGTCGCTCACCCCGTCGTTGCCGAGCGTGGGCGTGTCCTCCGAGGAGCTTGAGACGGTGATCTGGTTCTCGGGCCCCGGACCCAACTGGCCGAATGCCAGGGTTGAGGCTAGAGCGCTCAAGGCGATGATCGCGAGACCGAGCGTTGTCCGCGTTCGGAAGAGACGTTTCGGTCGCTGATGTCTCATGGCCCACCTCCTTTGAGAGATGATGTCCGCCCACTCGCGCCTGCCGAACACAAGGCTACGAGCGGTCCCACAACATGCGGCGGGGCAGCCCGAGGCGCGGACGAATACTCGCAGATCAAGCAGCCCCCGCTGCTCTCCTGCGTCGAGTTGCGCGAGCCCGACTCGGGTTCAGGAATCCCCACAGCTCGTCGAGCCTCGTGAAAGTCTGTCGCCTTGTGGTTCCCGCCTCCTCGATGACGCCCACGAGTGGGTTGGTCCGTCCTTTCTTCATTCGGTAGATCCGGACGACATAGCTCTTCACGACGGCAGTACCCCGCACCTGACCGTGCGTATACCCCGGCACCAGTCACTGATCGGTCACAGATGGAGGATCACGTCGTATGTGACGCTGGAAAGTTGGACACGGATGAGGAGGGAAACGGTTGCGTTTCGGTTCTAGGTCTGCAGGGAGCGGTAGAGCGCGTCCGTCTTTGGGGAAGGGGAGACGCCCAGCGACGTCGAAAGGACCTTTCGGCACCGATGATAGGTGGATAGAGCCTCGGCCCGAAGGCCGAACTGCTGGTAGCAGAGCATGAGACGCTGGTAAAACTCCTCGGCTAGGTCGTCCACCTCCAGGCTCCTCTGGTACGCTTCCGTCGCTTCCCTCCATTGTCCAGCTCGCTCCAGGCGCTCGCCCCACCGCCCGATCAGTCGCAGAAACTTCGCCCGCAACCGTTCGCGATACGAGGTGGTCCAGACGTGCGCCTCCTCGGCAGGGAGGAAGTGGCCTTGATAGAGCGCCAGGGTCTTTCCGACCAGGGCGCCGAGGTCCGGCGGCTCCGTGGTTTCCCGGTCACGAGCCTGGCGAAGCGCCCGTAGTCCTTTGAGCGATGTCTCAAGGAGATTGTCGAAGGCCCAGGCATCTACCCAGCAGTGTTGGTGACTCTGGGTGATCCGCCCCTCCTGGACCCGGATGCCTCTTTCCATGCCCAGGAGCTCGCGGAGGCGAGAAAGGGTCGTAGTGAAGGCGCTGTGAGCGGCATCGCCGTC
>JBFYOJ010000046.1:0-5694 GCA_041303885.1 Acidimicrobiia bacterium
CCTGTGGTTCCGCTCGTGAAGCAGATGGACGCGGCATCGGACTCCTCGGAGGCGGTGTGTTCCATCGGCTGGACGCTCTCCAGGAGGTCCTCGTACCTGGGGTCGGAGTCGAACTCCGGCGCGACTTCACCGCCGTCGTCCATCACGACAAAGGTCTTGACCCTCAGACGTGACCGGAGCGGGGCCAGTGTCCCGGTCAAGGAAGCGTCTACGAAGATGGCCTGATCGCCGGCATGCTTGACCACGTACTCGATGTCGTCTCCGTGGAGCCTGACGTTGACCGTGTGGAGCACCCGTCCCGAGCCGGGGACTCCGTAGTACAGCTCGAGGTGGCGATGCCCGTTCCATGCGAAGCTGCCCACCGCCGCTCCCTCCGGGATCCCGAGCTCTTCCAGCGCCGCCGACAGGCGCATCGACCTGGAGCCGACCTCCGCCCAGGTCTTGTAGTCGAACCCCGAGGGGCCGACCGAAACGATCTTCATGTCGGCGCCGATGGTCATCGCCCTGCGCAGGATCATCGGGATCACCAATGGGGAATCCTGCATCAAGCCTCTCAACTATTCACCCCCTCTACGGCTCGTGGCGAGCTCCGAATATATCAGGTACCTTGATACCCAAGCCGGGCGGTCACGAAGGTGGAGATGACTCGATTGGATACTGGCCGGAGCGATCTTCGGATGGGCCGATGAGTCGTCTTGATTTCGAACATGTGGTCGCGATCGATTGCCATGTGCATGTCGAGGTGGGTCCCGGTGGTGTGGATCACCTGTCACCGGAGTTGAGAGAGGCAGCCGCCCGATACTTCAGGGGAGAAACGGCTCTTCCCACGATAGATGACATTGCAGACCGCTACCGCGAGCTGCGCATGATGGCCGTGGTGTTCGGGGTGGACTCGGCTCTGACCACCGGCCAGCCGAGGATTCCCAATGAGTTCATCGTCGAACGCGCCCTCGCCAACTCCGATGTGCTCATACCGTTTGCCAGCATCGACCCTCGACGTGGGGTGGAAGGTCTCGCCGAGGCGCGCGACCTCATCGATGGGGGAGTGGTGAAGGGCTTCAAGTTCCACCCGAACATCCAGGAGTTCTTCCCCAACGACAAGCTCGCTTATCCACTCTATGAGCTGCTCGAGGGCTCCGGATCCGTCGCCTTGTTTCACACGGGGCACAGCGGTATCGGGTCCGGCTTGCCCGGAGGGGGAGGGATACGGCTCAAGTACGGGAACCCGATGCCCATCGACGATGTGGCTGTCGACTTCCCGGAGTTGAAGATAGTGCTTGCCCATCCCTCATTCCCCTGGCAGGACGAAGCTCTCTCGATCGCAATGCACAAACCACAGGTCTGGATCGATCTGTCAGGCTGGAGCCCCAAGCTGTTCCCGCCACAGCTCGTCTCCGCGATCTCGGGGTCGCTGCGGCATCAGGTCCTGTTCGGGTCCGATTACCCCCTGATCGATCCGGAACGGTGGATCGGCGGCTTCAGGACGCTCGACGTCACATCCGACGTGACCGAACTGGTGCTCAGATCCAACGCGGTCCGGCTGCTCGGGCTCGACGCCAAGGCTTGAGACGTCGCCCTCGCCTGAGCGCCTAGTCCTCGAGTGAGTCGACGAATTCGACACCCAGGTCGACCAGCTTGTCCCGGAGGCCGTCCATCTCCAGGGTCAGCTCACCGGCTGCCAGACGCTCTCTCTTGACCGCCTCTCGCTCCAGCCGAGCTCGGGCGTTCCTGAGGACGGTCGTGGCCTGGTCATGTGGCACGACCACCACTCCGTCGTCATCGGCACAGACGACATCACCCGGCGAGATCGAGATCTCACCGATTGTCACGCACACGTTCACGGACCCGGCCTTCTCTTTGACTGTCCCTTGTGATGAGATGTGCCGGCTCCACACCGGGAACCCCATTGAACGCAGGTCGGCAACGTCCCGGACCCCGGCATCGATCACCACTCCTCTGACGCCTCGGCTCCTCAGCGAAGTGGCCAGCAACTCCCCGACCATCCCGTGCGATGACGGTCCGGTGCCGGCGACGACGAGGATGTCTCCGGGTAGGCAAACCTCCACCGCGGCGTGGATCATCAGGTTGTCGCCGGGATGAGTGGACACGGTGACCGCGTTGCCGGCGATCTTTGCACCCTCCTGTATCGGGCGAATCTGCGGGCCGAGGTATCCGGTCCTCCCTTGCGACTCGTGAACGGTCGAGACGCCCGCTTCGGCCAGAGCGTCGAGGACTTCGGCTGCGGTACGGGGAATCGAACGGACCACGACATGACGCTCGTTGCTACCGCTCACCTGTTCTCACCCACCACGGCCAGCCTCGGGAAGAGCCGCAAGGCGTTTTCCGAGAAGATCAGCTTCTTGGCCGTTTCGTCGATCGCCGCGTTGTCGAGGTAGAACTTGGTGTCGTCGTAGTACCGGCCCGTATCGGGGTCCACACCGCGGACAGCACCGATCATCTCAGAGCCAAACAGGATGTTCGAGGTCGGGACAACGTCCAAGAGCAGATCGATCCCACGCTGGTGGTAGACGCACGTGTCGAAGTAGATGTGCTGCATGAGAGAATCGAAGTCCCATCCTTTGTCGGCCGCCATACCTTTGAGCCTGCCCCAGTGATAGGGCACCGCGCCGCCACCGTGTGGGATGATCCAGCGGAGCCCGGGGAACTTGTCCATGAACCCCGAGGTGAGCGCCTGTATGAAGGCCGTTGTGTCCGCCCCCAGGTAGTGGGAGGCGGTGGTGAAGAAGTTCTCGTTGGTCGATGCGCTGACATGGATCATGGCTGGCACCTCCAGCTCACACAACTTCTCCCATAGCGGGGTCCAGTAATCGTCCCACAGTGGCGGACCAGTCCACATCCCACCGGTCGGATCGGGGTTCACGTTGCAGCCGACGAAGCCCATCTCGACGACACAACGTTCGAGCTCCTCGACGGAGAAATCGATTGGCTCCCCAGGCGATTGAGGAAGCTGGCACACCGGAGCAAAGCTCTCGGGGAAGAGATCACACACGCGGCGAATCAGCTCGTTCTGATGCTGCGACCAGAACAACGAGGTGCTCGCGTTGCCGACGTGATGTCCCATCCAGCTGGCGCGGGGGGAGAAGAGGGTCAGGTCGGTGCCCCGCTCCTTTTGGAGTCTGAGCTGGGCACCTTCAATCGACTCCCGGATTTCGTCATCCGTGACCGCCATGGTTCCCTTCGACCCCACGAATGCCGGGTCCGCTATGACCGCCGCCACCTGGGCCTCCCGCCACTCACCGACGGCCGGCGGCGCGGTGGTGTAGTGACCGTGACAGTCGATGATCATCGTGGGCTTCGTCCGCAGGTCACCCATCGCTCCAGCGGTTCAGCAGGTCGATCACGGAGCTCAGGTGATCGGCCATGGCTTTCGAGGCGCCCTCCTCGTCACCGGCCACCACGGCGTCGACGATCGCCGCATGCTGTTCGAGTGAGACCTCTGGCCTCCCGGGCATCAAGGCGAACCGAAACTGATTCTGTACGCCCCTGTTGCGGAGGTTTTGAACCAGGTCTGTTGCGACGGTGTGACGGCTGATCGTTCGGAGCTCGGCGTGGAGTCGGCGATTGAGCTCTGAGTAGGCGGCTGCGTCCTGGCATGACACGGCCTCCCGCATGTCATCGATGATGGTCCGAAGTGCTTCGATGTCTTCGTCGGTGGCGAATCGGGCGGCACGGCCTGCGATGAGACGCTCCATAGCCATTCGTGCTTCCGTGATCTCGATCGCCTCGGATACCGGGATCCGATGAACCACCGCCCCTCGGTTCGCCTTCCGATCGACCAGCACCTCGGATTCGAGTTGGACCAGCGCTGACCGGATCGCCGCACGCCCGCATGAGTATCTCTCGCTGAGCTCCACTTCGATGAGCCGTTCACCCGGTGAGAACACGCCCGCGATGATGTCATCCCGCAGCCGGTCCACGACCGGGGTGCTAGCCGGCATGCCGGCTCTCGTTCAATCGGCGGGCGCTCCCCGAGAAGTTGGCCGAAGGCCGCGACCCCGGCGATGGATCCGCAGGGGGTGTCGACGTTTGCCCTTGCTCTCCGGGGGCAGACGAGTGCATGAGCCAAGCATAGATACGGACCTCGCGTTTCGTCCACAATATTGTGGACACGATTGACAACAAATGGCTACCCTGCTGACGGCTCGGAGGAGAAGAGCGATTCCGTTGGCTGAATCCCACAATTCAGACGGGTCGGAACGGTGAGTGGCATCGCTCGCGGCCGTGACTTCGCACACGTTGGGTCGGTAGAGCTGCTCACTCCAACCCCGGTCGAGAGCCGCGAGTTCTTCGTCGAGTCATTGGGGATGGATGAGGTGGTTAGACGCGGCGACTCGGTCTATCTCCACGCATGGGACGATTACGAGACCTTCACCATCAAGCTCACCGCTGCTGATACCTCAGGTGTCCGCCGTACCTATGTCAGAGCCGCCGGTCCCGAGGCTCTCGAGCGAAGGATCCACCATCTGTCCAACCTGGGTTTCGACGGCCACTGGGTGGAGGACGAGGTGGGCCTGGGACCGGTCTACCTGATCGCCGATCCCGACGGGCACATGCTCGGTCTCTATTGGGAGACCGAGCGATACCAACCGCCCTCAGGCCTGGAGCCCGCTCTCAAGAACCAGGCGGCGCGTTACCCGGGGAGGGGTGCCAACGTCCGGCGGCTCGATCACGTCAACTTCCTCGCTGCCGACGTGCCTGGCAACGCGACCTTTCTCGAGGACGGACTGGGAGCCATGAGAACGGAGCAGATCCTCACCGAGGACGGGCCTCCTGCCGCCATCTGGTTCACTTTGAGCGACAAGACCTACGACCTGGTCTACAGCGGCGATTGGACCGGGAGCAAAGGGCGACTCCATCACGTCGCCCTGGCGACAGACACCCGCGAAGACATCTTGCGGGCGGCCGACGTATGTCTCGAGGCCGGGATTCACATCGAGACCGGACCCCACAAGCACGCCATCCAGCAGACCTTCTTTCTCTACGTGTGGGAGCCCGGAGGTAACCGGATCGAGCTGTGCAATGCCGGGGCGCGCCTCATGCTCGCACCCGATTGGCCAGTGGTGTCATGGACGCCCGAGGAGCGGGCTAGAGGCCAGGCGTGGGGGCTGGAGACGATTCCCACTTTCCACACTCATGGAACTCCACCGGTGCCGACGAGGTGAGGCAGGTACCGTGACCGCGACGGTGAAGGCCATCCGTGCTTCCGGTGAGGCTCGTCGGTGGCGGAGGGGTCGGATTTTGGGCGGAGCAGCGACGACAGACGTCGGTTTCTGCGGCTCCCGGGTCTGCCCCCACACGCGCCATCAGTGCTTCGTCTCGCACCAGGGGCGTCCAGCGTGCTGGAACTGACGGATCTCTCGGTCAGCTTTGGCGGTCTGCGGGCACTGGACGGCGTGTCGTTCACAGTCGAGGCCGGCGAAATCGTTGGCCTGATCGGGCCGAACGGCTCAGGCAAGACCACCACCTTCAATGCCGTTACCGGGACCCTCAAGCCGAGTGGTGGCCGGATCGAGTTCGGCGGCGAGGACATAACCGGGCTTCCGGCCCACCGCATCGCCCACAAGGGGATATCGCGGACGTTCCAGGTCGTCCGTCCTTTCCCCCACCTGACCGCGTTGGAGAACGTGTTGGCGGGCCGCCTGTTCGGCGGCTCAGGCGACCCCCCCACCCCCG
>JBFYOJ010000047.1:0-2562 GCA_041303885.1 Acidimicrobiia bacterium
AACACGACGTTGGCAGTGACCCAGGGCGCGATCGACGGTGTCAGCGGCTTCCTGGTCGAGATCGCGATCCTGATCCTGGCGATCTTCGCCGGTGACGTCGATCTGGGTCTCGATTTCGAGAGCGACGAGGTGCGTTGGGGCATCGTTCTGCTGATCGTGGTCGGGATTGCCGCGGCGACCGTGGCTGCCTTCCGAAAGATCAAGCGGCTTCGAGAGAAGGTCCTACCGGTCATCCAGGACGCCAAGAACGCCCTCGTCGACCTGCTCAAGAAACCGGGGAGGGCGCTCGGTCTGCTGGGCAGCAACCTGGCGACCAGGTTGCTCATGGCGGGCTCGTTGTGGTTGGTCCTTGTCGCGATCGACACACAGATCAGCTTTGCCGGTTGTCTGGTGGCGGTCGTCGCCACCAATCTGCTTCAGGGCCTGGTACCGGTGCCGGGTGGCATCGGGGTCACGGAGACCGTGATGACCGGCTTTCTCGTCGGCCTCGGCGTCGATCAAACATCGGCCTTCGCCGCAACGATCACGTGGCGGGTCATCACCTTCTATCTGCCTTCGGCGCAGGGGTTCTTCGCGATGCGCTGGCTGGAGCGTCACGACTACCTCTGACCTTCGAGGGAAGCGATCGGATTCATCCGCCCTGGGTGATGGATCACGAGTTCCCCGCCGCTCGAATAGGAGAATGTCCTGTGAGCGACCACTGGTCGCCGTGAGTACGGTTCGGCCCCGGTCATGACTTCTACAGCCACGGCGCCGCCCTTTCACGTGATGGCCAAGCCGTCCGGGGCGATCTGCAACCTGGACTGCACCTATTGCTTCTTCCTGTCCAAGGAGATGCTCTACCCGGGGGACCGTTTCCGCATGGCCGACGAGTTGCTCGAAACCTACGTGCAGCAACTGATCGAATCCAGCCCCTATCCCGAGGTGACCATCGCCTGGCAGGGCGGCGAGCCGACCCTGATGGGCGTGCCGTTCTTCGAGAGGGCCGTGGAGCACGCCCACAGGCATGCGCGGCCCGGACAGAGCTTGCAGTTCACGATCCAGACCAACGGGACGCTCCTCAACGACCGGTGGGGAGAGTTCCTCTCGCGCAACGGGTTTCTCGTCGGCCTCTCCGTCGACGGCCCGCGCGAGATGCACGACGCCTACCGTGTCGACAAGAAGGGACGGGGAAGCTTCGACCGTGTCATGGCCGGGCTCGAAGTGCTCACTCGCCACGGCGTCGATTTCAACGTCCTGTGCACGGTCCACGCCGCCAATGGCGATCATCCGGTCGATGTGTACCGGTTCTTCCGCGACGAGCTCGGGGCGACCTTCCTCCAGTTCATCCCGATCGTGGAGCGAACCAGCCCCGAGTTGATCCAGATCGCCAATATCGGTTGGGGGTCACGAAACACCAAGCGTCCGCTCTACACCAACAACGGCTCGCAGGTGACGGAGCGTTCGGTGAAGCCGGAGCAGTGGGGCCGGTTTCTCTGCGGAGTCTTCGACGAGTGGGTCGGCAACGACGTCGGTGACGTCTTCGTCCAGCATTTTGACGCTGCGCTCGCCTCATGGTTGGGCATCGAGCCTTCGCTGTGCATATTCAGAGAGACTTGTGGCACTGCGATCGCACTCGAGCACAACGGCGACGTCTACTCGTGCGACCATTTCGTCGAGCCGGACTACCTCTTGGGCAACATCCGTGATACCCACCTATCGGAGCTGGTCACCTCCGACCGGCAGAGGAGCTTCGGAGAGGCGAAACGGGAAACCCTCCCCCGATACTGTCTCGATTGCGACGTGCGCTTCGCCTGCAACGGTGAGTGCCCCAAGAACCGGTTCACCCAGACCCCCGATGGGGAACCGGGTCTCAACTACCTCTGTGCGGGCTACAAGATGTTCTTCACCCACATTGATGGGCCGATGCGGATCATGGCCGACCTGCTCCGGTCGGGTCGGGAAGCTCCCGAGGTGATGGACCTTCTCCGCGCCCGGCCGGGCTGATCAGCGACGCAGGGCTCCAGATTCATCCCCGACGGGTGATGCGGCGCCGCCCGAACGATGGTCGACTTGAGAGCCTGAAGCTCGAAGCCCGCACGACCCCCAAAGTGATGAATCGGACCACGAGTAACCCAATGGCGTACATCGGGTAAGGAGATGGCATGAGCAAGGCAATGCAATTGGTCCTGGCGGCTTACCAAACCGTCGAAGCCGCAGAGGGCGATTTCGACCGGCTGGTCGGGCTGATCCGCGCCAAGGAGGTGAGCTCGGAGGGGGCCATCCTCGTGCAGAAAGACGACGATGGCCGCGTCAGCGTCGTGAACACCGGCAACAAGTTGGGCCGAAAAGGCGCTGGATGGGGCGGCGGAGTGGGTGTACTCGTCGGACTGGCTGCCCCTCCATTATTGGCATCCGTCGCGATCGGTGCCGCTGCCGGCGGGATTGTCGGGAAATTCACCCAGCAGCGGGTCGAGGGTGGTCTGGAGACGGGCATCGGGGACAAGCTGAAGCCGGGGACGGCGGCCATTCTCACCCTCGTTGCCGAGGATGACCTTCTTGCCGCTGAGCAGGCGCTGGGCG
>JBFYOJ010000048.1:0-4981 GCA_041303885.1 Acidimicrobiia bacterium
CAGCCATCGAATCGGCACCGTACGGAAGCCGGATTGGGAGGAGATGGCCGAGATCGTCGAGATCCGCCGGGCCCTCGAAGAGTTGGCGATCCGACGGGCCATGGCGAATATCACCAGCAAGCAGCTCGATCAGGCCCGAGTGCTGGCCGATGCGCTGTCAGAGGAAGAGGATGTGGGCACCTGGGTGCAAAAGAACATCGAGTTCCACTCCATCTTCCATCGGGCAACCGGCACGAAACGTCTGGGCGGCATGCTCCAGACCATGGAGGAAGCCGGGGGGGTCTACGTCGCCCACGCGCAACGGCTCCACCCCGAGACCAGGAGACGCGCCGTCGCAGACCACTACGCCCTGCTCGAGGCCTACGAGGCGAGGGACGTGGATCGGGCGTTGGAGATCCAACGCGGCCACGTGAGCCTCCCGCTCGAGAACGCCAAGCCGGCCGACTGACCCTTATCTTCAATCCCAGAAGGCGGCGAAGTCGGACTTGACCGCGGCCAGCCCGGAAGTGACCAGCTTCACGTCATTCGTGAGCGAGATGAGCGTGCAGCCCTTCTCGGCCAGGGTGGCTGCGTATGCCGGTGTGGGGGTCACCGCCCCCCACTGCTTGTCGTGGCTTCGACATGCAGCGGCGACACGATCGACCGCCTCCATGGACGGCGCGCCGGTGAAATCACCGATCACACCCACCGCCTGGCTGAGATCGGAAGGCCCGACAAACAGAAGGTCGACACCGTCGATGGCGGCGATCGCATCCGCCTCCTCGACCGCCTGGGCGGTCTCGATCTGGATGGCGACGAACGTGTCACGGTTGGATGTCTCGGCGAACTCGGCCAATGGGACCGTGCCATAACCGCCGTCGTATCCGAGAGGGTTCAGGCCCCGTCTGCCTCTCGGAGCGAACTTGGCCCAGCGGACGAACTCTTCGGCGTGATCCGCCGATGTGATCTGGGCAGCCATCACCCCGGTCGCGCCGCTCTCGAAGCAGCGGGTCACGGTGGCGTAGTCGGTGGGCGGCACCCGGACGAAGCAGTCGAGATCGTGGGCCATGCCGGCTGTGGCGGCAATCTCGATGTCGCGGGTGGTCAGACCGCCGTGCTCGACGTCGATCCAGAAACCATCGAAGCCGCCCCGCATCCCGAGGAAATGGATCATGTTGTGGTGGAACATCCTCCCCACCGCGAACACCACCAACCTCTCCCCGCGTTGCAGACGGGTCTTCATCAACTCGGCCATCTCACTCCTCGTGATCGGACATTCAGGCAAAATGTATGATGCAGGCTGTTGAGTGGTCAATCATCGACCACCGCGGCACCCAGGAGAGCCCATACCGATGCCGGTGATCGACATGCACGCCCATGTGACCCCGGAGCGTTACAAGGAGGCGATCCGGGAGCGGGGTGAGTGGCACGGCCTCGACGCCACTCCCGGCGAGCTCGGTCTCGGCGGGTTCGACAAGTCCCTGCCGGAACGACTCGCCGAGATGGACGTCCTCGGCGTGGACATGCAACTCGTGACCCCCACCGTCGGCTTCTATCAGTATGGCAACGAGCTCGATCTGACCAAGCTGATCGCCCGGGAGTGCAACGACGAGATCGGTGAGATGGTCTCAGAGCACCCGGCCCGCTTTGCCGGTCTGGCCACCCTGCCGATGCAGCACATTCCCAGCGCGATCGCCGAACTGGATCGGGCGATGTCGACACTCCGCTTGAAAGGGGCGATCATCAGTGATCACGTCGCCGGGCGGACGTACGACGAACCGGAGTTCCTCCCGTTCTTCCAGGCCGCCGAGGACCTGGGTGCGATCCTCTTCTTCCACCAGGGCGGCGACACCATCGTCAACCAGCGAATCCGGCGCTACAAGCTGGGCAATGCGGTCGGGAACCTGACCGAGCGCGCCCTCGTCTACGCCACGCTGATCTTCGGGGGCATCATGGACCGCTGTCCCGACCTCAAGCCCTACCTGGCCCACGGCGGCGGGTACACGGCTTTCGGGATCGCCCGCATGGACAAGGTCGCCGGGGCACTCGAAGACGGGCCTGCCGGCGAGATGGCCCCGCCGTTCGGGCAGAGCGACGGCTTCTCCCAGGCTCTCCCTCCGAGCGCCTATCTCGACCGGTTCTACTACGACTGCTGCACATATAGCGGGCCCGCCCTGCGCTATCTGATCGACACGGTCGGCATCGACCGCATCGTCCTCGGCACCGACTACCCAGCCCCGATGCATCTCAACGATGCGGTCCACTGGGTGCGCGGGCTGCCCCAGCTCACCGTTGCCGAGAAGGAGGCGATCCTCATCGCCAATCCGATGCAGTTGCTCGGTTCCGATGGGACTGGAGTGGCGCCATGAGCCGGCTCGGCTGGGGGGTCATCGGGATCGGCAACATCGTCAAGACCACCATGGCGCCGGCGATGACCGCCGAGCCCGAGTGCGACCTCGTCGCCGCGGTGAGCCGGGACAGGGCCAGGGCCGACGAGTTCGCACGTGAATTCGGGGCCAGGTTCGCCTACACAGACTATGACGAGATGCTGGCCAACCCCGCCGTGGAAGCAGTGTTCATCGCCACCCCCAACGCGTTCCACGCCGAACAGGTCATCGCCGCCGCTGCCGCCGGGAAGCACATCCTCTGCGACAAGCCTCTGGCGAACAACGTCCCCGATGCGAGGGCTGCGCTCGAGGCGTGCACCGCCGCCGGGGTCAAGCTCGGGATCAACTTCCACAACCGTCACCTCCCCTGGGTCCGCGATGTGAGCCGCCTCATCGCAGGCGGCGCGATCGGTGATGTCGAGGTCGTCCAGGTCCAGGTGAGCTCGGGCCCGCGCCATTACGACAACTGGCGAGCCGACCCGCAGGTCGCCGGTCTCGGCAGCGTCCACAACGTCGGTGTCCATGGGCTCGACTTCCTCCGAGTCCTCCTCCACTCCGACCCGGTCGAGGTGATGGCGATGTTCGACAAGGGCCCGGAGACCGGAGAGGTGGAGATGCTGGCTCTCCTCACATTGCGTTTCTCCAATGGAAGCCTGGTTCAGTACAACGCAAACGAGAGACTCCGCGACCCTCTCAACGACATAGTCATCTATGGCAGCGTCGGGCGCATCGTCGGGAAATCCTTCACCAGATCGCGAAGTGACGGCGAGCTCTCCGTGCTGACCGATGACGGCGAGATCGTGACCGCATACCCCGCATCCGAAGCGCACCGACTGTCCCTCGCCGCCTTCACCAGCGCCGTCCTGCGCGACGAGGAACCGAACGCATCCGGTCTCGATGGCCTGCGCAGCGCCCAGATCTGCGCGGCCATCGATCGATCGGTGCGGGAGCGCCGTCTCGTCGAAGTCGTCTACTGACGGTCGTGACCGGTACTCCAGACCTCAGCGGGCTCGACACGATCGACCAGGTGATCGGGCGTGCCCGGGAGGTCGTCGATCCGGGTTTGTACGCCTGGGCGGCCGCCGGCGCCGGTCAGGGGGTGACCGTCGCCAGGAACACTACGATGCTCAACCGGTTGGCGCTGGTTCCGCGGGTCCTGCGCGACGTCGGCGACGTCGACATCAGCACGTCCTTCCTGGGGGTGCCACTGGCGGTCCCGGTGATGCCGGCACCGGTCGGTGCCCTGGCGCTCTACGACCCCGGCGACGCCCTCGCCGCGGCGACGGCCGCGACCCAGCTGGGCACTTCGGCATTCTGCGGGATTCTGTGCGTCTCTCCCTGGGAAGAGGTCGCCGCGACGGCTCACGACCGGCACTTCTTCCAGCTCTACGTGCTGGGTGACCGGGCCTGGATGGCCGACGTCGTGGCGCGGGTGGAGTCGGCGGGATTCGCCGGCATCTGTGTCACCGTCGACACCCCGGTCATCGGGAGACGTGACCGGAGCATGGAGAGCGGCTACAGATGGCTTGTCCCGCCGGAAGGCCCGCCCAACCTGGAACGACACGGTCTCGACTATTCCTATCGGTCCAGGTTCACCAGCGCCGAGCTGCGGTGGCTCTGCGAGCAGACCAGACTGCCGGTGATCGTCAAGGGAGTGATGACCCCGGCTGATGCCGTTGAGTCGCTTGCATGCGGGGCCTCCGGGATCTACGTCTCCAACCATGGCGGGCGGGTGGTCGACCACAGCCTGAGCACCATCGAGGTGCTCGAGGAGATCGTGACGGCAGTGGCGGGCCGGGCCGACATCGCCGTCGATGGTGGATTCACCCGGGGCGCGGAGGTGTGCAAGGCCCTGGCCCTGGGAGCCCGGGCTGTCGGCATCGGCCGACTCCAGTGCTGGGGGCTTGCGGTGGGTGGGACCGCGGGCTTTGCCCGGGTCCTCGAGATACTTCGTGACGAGATCGCCAACACGATGGCAAACATCGGGTGCCGCAACGTGAGCGAGATCACCCCGGACCACGTCCGCTGGACGACCCCCGCTTCGCCTGACTGATCGATCAGCCTTCGAGCCCGTCTGCGAGCCCGAAACGGGTGCCGAGAGCGCGGAGCTGTGCGAGCAGTTGGTCGGCGACGGCAATCCCGCCGGCCAGCTGCTCCGCCTCCATGCGGGCGGCTCCTTCACCGGGAAGATGGACCGCGCCGGCCGGACCGGAGCCGCGCAGGGCTCGAAGATGATGGTCCATCGCCTCCTTGAACTCCTCCAGGTCGCGGAACAGATCCGGCCTCAGCACCATGATCGACTGACCGGTGTTGGCTGCCTGCCCGGGCACAACACGATGATCGATCACCTCGCTGCCGAAGGCGGCGGCGTTGAGCACGCCAGCCAGAAGACCGATGGCGATATTGAGACCGGAGCCCTTGTATCCGCCGATCGGCATCAGGAACCCTTCGTCTGCCCGGTGCGGATCGAGGATCGAGTTTCCCTCCAGATCGACCACCCAGCCCTCAGGCATCGACTCGCCGGCCTGGGCAAGGACCTTGATCGTGCCGTGCGAGGCCACGGTGGTGGCGATGTCGAGCTGGAACGGTGTCTCCCGACCTGCCGGGATCGCTAT
>JBFYOJ010000049.1:0-2692 GCA_041303885.1 Acidimicrobiia bacterium
GTCCCGGAGATTGTGGGCGTTGGCGCCCCGTATCTCCAGCTTGCCGGAGGGTGTCCGCACCTCGGGCTTCAGCGAAGCCTGGTCGTCGAGATGGCGGCCGGTGAGGGTTCCGCTCGACCGAAGACCTGCCACGGAGCCCTCGTACACCACCTCACCACCGGCCGACCCGGCACCGGGTCCCAGGTCGATGACGTGATCGGCGATCTCGATGGTCTCGGGGTCGTGCTCCACGACGAGAACGGTGTTGCCTTTGTCGCGCAGCTGGAGCAGCAGGTCGTTCATGCGCTGAACGTCATGGGGGTGGAGGCCGATGGTGGGCTCGTCGAAGACATAGGTGACGTCGGTCAGCGAGGATCCGAGGTGCCGGATCATTTTGGTGCGCTGTGCCTCGCCACCGGACAGGGTGCCCGACGGCCGGTCTAGGGCGAGATAGCCGAGGCCGATGTCGACGAACGAGTCGAGGGTCCTTCGCAGCGCGGCGAGCAGTGGCGCAGCCGACGGCTCATCGAGCCCCCGAACCCATTCGGCCAGGTCGTTGATCTGCATCGCGCAGGCGTCGGCGACGCTGATCCCCGCGATCTTCGAGGACCGCGCCGCCTCGCTCAACCGAGTGCCACCGCAGTCGGGACAGGCGGTGAACGTCACCGCCCGCTCGACGAACTCCTGGATATGTGGCTGGAGCGTGTCGATGTCCTTGGAGAGGAACGACTTCTGGATCTGAGGGACCAACCCCTCGTACGTCAGGTTGATGTCGCTGATCCTGACCTTCACCGGCTCCTTGTAGAGAAAGTCGTGGAGCTCCTTCTTGGTGTATTTGCTGATCGGCTTGTCCGGGTCGAGGAATCCCGACTCTGTGAAAAAGCGCACCGACCATCCGCCCGCCTTGTAGCCGGGCACCGTGATGGCGCCCTCGGCGAGCGACTTGGACTCGTCGTAGATCTGAGTGAGGCCGATGTCGCTGACCAAGCCCTTGCCCTCGCAACGGGGGCACATGCCGCCCTGGTAGACGACGTTACGGACCACGATCCGCTCCCCTTTGCCCTTGTCTACGGTCATCGCCCCGCTCGCCGTCCGGGTGGGGACGTTGAACGAGAAGGCGGTCGGCGGCCCGATGTGCGGCTGACCGAGCCGGCTGAACAGGAGTCGCAACATCGCATTGGCGTCGGTGGCGGTTCCGACGGTGGAGCGGACGTTGGAGCCCATCCGCTGCTGGTCGACGATGATGGCTGTGGTCAGGCCGTCGAGCACGTCGACGTCGGGCCGGGCCAGTGTCGGCATGAAGCCCTGGACGAAGGCGCTGTAAGTCTCGTTGATCAACCTCTGTGACTCGGCGGCGATCGTGTCGAAGACGAGGGAGCTCTTCCCCGACCCCGACACCCCGGTGAACACCGTGAGGCGACGCTTCGGGATCTCGACGCTGACGTCTTTGAGGTTGTTCACCCTCGCCCCGGTCACCCGGATGAAGTCGTGGCTGTCGGCGGCTTGCACCAGTCCGCGCTATCCCTGCTCGATGCGGATCATGTTGCCCGCCGGATCTCGCACCGCAGCGTCGCGGGCGCCCCAGAACCGGTCGGCCGGCTCTTCCAGCACCTCGACTCCGGGTGCGGCCGCGGTCTTGTCGAAGGTGGCATCGAGATCGTCGGTACGGAAGAACGGACCGGGCAGCTCACCCTTGGCAAGCAGGGCGGCGAGAGCGTCGCCGTCCTCCTGGGAACGGCCCGCATGCGGCTGGGACAGGACGAGGTTGATCTCGGGCTGACTGTCGGTGACCAGCGTGATCCAGCGAAAGCCCTCGTTGGCGACCTCGTTGGTCACCGTGAGGCCGAGGGTGTCCCGGTAGAAACCGAGGGCGGCATCGGGATCGTCGACGTAGATGTGCACTGTGCTGAGTGAAACGCTCATGACGGCAACGCTACGAGCGTGCCGCCAGAGATGCTTCTCCAATACTGCTTTCTTCGGCACGGTCCCGGCGATCCGTCTTGCGCGGCCGTGTCAGCACCATCGTCTGACACGGGGGCATCGCACGCAGCTCGTCGTGGCTGCGGGCCCGGTAGGCGCTCGGGGTCTCGCCGACCAGCTCGGTGAACCTGGCCGAGAAGGAGCCGAGGCTCGAGCAGCCCACCGAGAAGCAGACCTCTGTCACGCTCATCTCACCCTGGCGTAGCAGGGACTTCGCCCGCTCGATACGCCGGGTCATCAGGTACGTGTAGGGGGTCTCCGAGTACGCCGCGCGGAAGCGCCGGCTGAAGTGCGCTGGGGACATCATCGCCGTTCGAGCCAGCGCCGGGACGTCGAGGGGCTGTGCGTACTCGCGGTCCATCCGGTCCCGGGCCAGACGCAGCCGGCGCAGCTCCTCGAGGTCGGGCGTCATGGGGCCATTGTGCACTCGTCACCCAGAAACCGCCTAGTCCGCCGGGACCGAATAACTGGTGCGACGGCCAGGCCGGGATCGTGCGAGGCGATTTCGTCACCGTGGGGCGATACGTTCGGAGTCCGAGGAAGGAGAGAGCTTTGAAGGTGTTCGTCGCCACCGAGACAACCGACGACGATGGCGGCTTCTCGTTCACCATCCCCGGTGAACTGGTCCACATGCCACCACTCGCCTGCGACTGCCCCGGCTGCGGATGCGACAGGGCGATGGGTGGCTTCGCCAGCCACAAGGCCACGACCGGCTTCGTCGTTCGAGATCTCG
>JBFYOJ010000050.1:0-30407 GCA_041303885.1 Acidimicrobiia bacterium
GCATGTTCACTTCGTGCTGGCGACCACTGAGCCCTACAAGCTCCTCGACACCATCCGATCGCGCAGCCAGCGATTCGACTTTCACCCTGTGCCGATAGAGGAGCTCGCCGGGCATCTCAGCGTCATTGCCGACCGCGAGGGGTACAAGATCGACCCGCCGGCGTTGATCGCGATCTCCCGTCACGCAGGTGGATCGGTGCGCGACTCGCTCTCCCTGCTCGAACAGGTCGCCGCGCTTGGTGCCGGCTCGGTCGACGTCCCCGGAGTCAGACGGGCATTGGGTCTGGCCGATTCGGAGGCGTTCATGAGGCTGGTCGAGGCGGTCGCCTCACAAGACGCCAGCAGCGCACTCGGGTTGGTCGCAGAGTTGGCAGCCGACGGTGTCGATCTGAGGCGATTCGTGGCGGAATCGGTCGCATTCTTCCGCGGGGCCTTTCTCGCCCATTACGCCCCCAACCTGGCCGAGATCGCCGATGAGCCGTCCGAGGTCTATGACGCCTGGCGGAGAGCAGCCCAGATCATCCCGGCGGGTGATGTCTTGAGGGCAGTCGACCTGCTCGGAGAGGCCCTCGTCAGGCTGCGTGAGGGGCGGGAGGAGCGTCTGATGACCGAGCTCGCACTGATCAAGCTCACCCGGCCCGAGACTGCCAGTGACAGCGATGCCCTTCTCTCCAGGCTCGAGCGCGTGGAGAGGCGTATCGGGAGAAGCGAGACCCCGCCTCCGACAACAGCACCCGCCTCCGTGACGGTCACCCAGACTGCGGAGGAAGGCGAGCAGGCGCAATCCGATGAGCCCGTCGTCGAGGCGGCCGCGACCGGTCCCGGCATGGCCGTCTCCTTCGACCAGCTGCAGAAGGTGTGGCCCGGATTGTTCGGATCGCTTCGTGATGTCCTTGGTGCGAGGAGATGGGCGTTCTTCCGCGAAGCCGTGCCGGCGGGGGTGGAGGGTGATGTCATCGTCCTCGAGGTGGCGCACGACTTCCATCTCCAGTCGCTTCAGGAGGACGACGCAGTCGCCGCCATCGTCGCTACTCGCGCCAGCGACCTGCTCGGCGGGCCGGTCAAGGTCAGGTTCGGGCTCCGTGCTGCTGGAGAGGAGGACGAGGAGGAGACGATCGACATCAACCAGCTCGAAGAGCGCGGGGAAGGCTCCGCCGACCCCACTCTCCTCCTTGCCGCGGAACTGGGGGCGGAGGTCGTGGAGGAATAGGTGACAGGCGTGTTCCGCGTACCAGCTACCGGCCACCCGATCACTACCGTGGGTGTCCCATGAACCGACAACCAGACATGCGGCAGATCATGGCCCAGGCACAGAAGATGCAGCAGCAGCTGGCCGCGGCTCAGGAGGACTTGGCCCGAAGGACGTTCGAGGGCTCGGCCGGTGGCGGGATGGTCACCGCGACCGTGACCGGCGCCCAGGAACTGGTCAGCATCTCCATCGCACCAGAGGTGGTGGACCCGGATGACGTGGAGATGCTGGAAGATCTCGTGGTAGCGGCAGTGCGACAGGCTTTCGAGGCCGCATCGAGCGCCGCCTCGGATCAACTCGGAGGGCTCACCGGAGGTCTCGACCTCGGCGGCCTGCTCGGTTGATGTTCGAAGGCCCCGTCCAGCGGCTCATCGACGAGATGGCCCGCTTGCCGGGGATCGGGCAGAAGACGGCGCAACGTCTTGCTTTCCATCTCCTCAGTGTCGAAGCGGCCGATGCGCGCCGGCTGGCTGCAGCCATCAACGACATGAGAGACCAGGTCACGCAATGTGCTCGGTGCTTCAACGTGGCCGCCGGCGAAGAGTGCGCCATATGCCGCGATGGGCGGCGGGATGTCTCGGTTGTCTGTGTTGTGGAGCGCCCGCAGGACATCGTCGTCGTGGAGCGGACCCAGGAGTTCAAGGGCCGGTATCACGTGCTCGGCGGCTCCTTGTCGCCGATCAACGGGATCGGGCCGGGGCAATTGCGTTTGGAGGAGCTGAAGGCCCGTCTCGAGCCGGAAGGCGTCAAGGAGATCATCGTGGCCACGAATCCCACGATCGAAGGGGACGCCACCGCGATGTACATCGCCCGCGAGTTCAAATCACTGGGGGTCAAAGTGACCCGACTCGCTTCGGGCCTGCCGGTCGGAGGCGACCTCGACTACGCCGACGAATTGACCCTGGGCCGCGCCCTGGTGGGCCGGATGGAGCTCTAGACAGTCGGCACACCCGGCCCGTTGCCCCAATTTGGCGCGGGGCGGGGAAGACCGGCCGACCATACTTATGCCCGTGACGATGCTTCACATCGTGTGGGACTGGAACGGGACCTTGCTCGATGATCTCGAGGTCGTCATCGAGTCGCTCAACGTCGGCACCGCCGCCTTCGACCTTCCCCCCATAGATGAGCAGGGTTATCGCGACCACTTCACCCGACCGGTTCGGAGTTTCTACGACTCGCTCTTCGGCCGCCCCGTGTCCGACATGGAGTGGCTGCAACTGAACAAAACCTTCCACGATGAGTACTACGCCAGAGCCCACCGGGCCTCGCTGACCGTGGACGCGGTCGAAGCCGTGAACAGGATCGCAGCTCTGGGGTGGTCTCAGTCGCTGCTGTCGATGTCGATTCACGACCACCTGCTGGATGCGGTGGTATCGCGTGGCATCGCAGATCGGTTCTCGCTGATCGACGGGCTGACCGGGCCCACCGGAGGGCTCAAGACACGCCATCTCGCGGACCATCTCTTCGCACTGGGCCGGGATCCGGCTGACGTGCTGCTCATCGGGGACACTCCGGACGATGCCATGGCCGCGCGCGAAGTCGGAGCGAGGGTGGTCCTCTACGACGGCGGCTCCCATCACCTGCCCACGCTCGAGGCTGTGGGCACTTCGGTGGCACACAGCCTGAATGAGGCCGTCGACCTCGCCTGGCGCATTGCGAGTGACGAGCCCGTGGAGGCCCCGGCGTGAGCCGGTCGCGCCGGGTCGTGGCAATGGTCACCGGGTCGGCGGCGATATTGGGCTTCGGCTTCGTCGTGGCAGTGGCGGCCAAGTCTCTTCCGGGGAATCAACAGACGGAGCCGCTGCTCGATGTGGTATTCAGGTCCGACCTCGACCCCACCCCGATTCTCGCCTGGATCCTCATCTTCCTTGCGATCGCCGGTGGTGTCTTGTATGCGATGGGTTTGAAGGAAGCCAAGCCGAGGAAGGAGGCCGGGAAACGGGGGATCCTGGCCGTTCTGATCGGGCTGGTCCTCTTCGTCGCCCTCTATAGGTGGATCCGACCGGCAGCAGAGGCCTTCCTCCAAGAAGCCCCTTCGGCGGTCGACCCGGTGAGGGAGGTCATCGGGGATGATGGGGGCGGTGGCGCCGGCGCCTGGCTGTTCAGCCTTCTTCTCGCCGCCGTCCTGGCGGCCACGTTGACCCGGATAGGGCTGTCGATCAAGACCACGGTCCCATCGTTCGTCTCCAAGACCGACGGCGAGATGCCGACCCAGCTGCCGGCTCCGCCCGAAGGGCCTGCTGTTCGCTCTCTGGGCGCCGACCCGAGATCGAGGGTCCTCGCCGCGTATGAGGATTTCGAGTCGGACCTGGCAACGGCAGGCCAGCCGAGAGGAGCAACCGAGACAACGGCTCATCACGCCCGGCGGGTGGCCGGCAGTCTGAATCTCGATGAGGAAGTGCTGCACACACTGGTGGACCGCCATGCAGCTGCTCGCTACGGACGGGTCGAGCCGACGGAAGCCGATGCCGGGCTGGCGGAGCGGTCGTCATCGATTCTGCGTGAACGGATCAAGGGATGATCCGCCTCTTCATTCGCGCCGGTCTGGTCGCCGCGGTCACAGGGATGGCATTGACCCAACTCCAGACGCGCCATCGGCTCCTCGCGTGGGAGTTGGTGCTGCTCGGTGTCCTCCTGTTCGAGATGAGGGAGCTTCCCTCTGGAAGGGTCGTCAACGATCGTCCCCTGTTCCGGTTCTCCACGGGTGAGCCGGCCCGGCTCCCCAGAGCCGTCAGCTCCACCGAGCTGATCGTGGTCGATGTCCTCACCGGCCGGCTCAGCCCGGATCGCCGTCTTCAACCGGTGCTGCGACGGATCGCATCCCACCGTCTGCACAAGAGGGGCATCGAGTTCGACTCGGCGACGGCCACAGCCACACTGGGGGAGCCCGAGTGGCTGTGGCTGGCCACGCCGACCACGCGGGTCCCAGATGCCGGGGAACTGGAGAACGTGGTCGCGAAGCTGGAGGGAACGTGACATCACCCTTGGTGGACGCCGTTCGGGTCGGAGATCTCACCAAAGCCCTGCTCGACGAGGTCGAGAAGGCCGTCGTCGGAAAGCGTCGATCTCTCGAGCTCGTCCTCATGGCTCTGCTGGCCAACGGCCACGTGCTGATCGAGGACCTCCCCGGGCTGGCCAAGACGCTGCTCGCCCGCTCCTTCGCCAGTGCGGCGGATCTCGGGTTCAGCCGGGTGCAGTTCACCCCGGACCTGATGCCAATGGACATCACCGGTTCGCTGGTGATGAGCCCGGAGAGCGGCCGGCCCGAGTTTCGGCCTGGTCCGGTGTTCACCAATCTGCTCCTCGCCGATGAGATCAACCGCGCCCCGGCCAAGACGCAGGCTGCCCTCCTCGAAGCGAT
The DNA here is from genome assembly GCA_041303885.1 of Acidimicrobiia bacterium. Classification (GTDB taxonomy): domain Bacteria; phylum Actinomycetota; class Acidimicrobiia; order Spongiisociales; family ZC4RG35; genus JARDZU01. The sequence continues at coordinate 4,611 of JBFYOJ010000050.1, forward strand.
GCAAGAGCGTCAGGTCACCGCCGACGGAGTCACCAGGGCACTAGGCCCGCCCTTCCTCGTGATCGCCACCCAGAACCCGATCGAGTACGAAGGCACCTACCCGCTTCCGGAAGCGCAGATCGACCGGTTCCTGGCCAGGGTCCGACTCGGATACCCGAGCAGGCAGGCAGAGTGGGAGATCCTCGAAGGACGGGCTCGGCGGGGCGCCGACGACGTGATCCTGGACGTCGTGCTCGACCGTTCGACCTTGCTGGAGATGCAGGCCGTCGTCGAGCAGGTGCACGTCTCCGAATCGGTCGGCAAGTACATCGTGGACCTCGTCTCCGCCACCCGGACGTCGGGCAGGGTGAGAGTTGGTGCCAGCCCGCGAGGGTCCCTGGCCTTGATGAAGCTGGCGAGGGCCCGGGCCGCGATGGAGGGCCGCGCCTTTGTGCTGCCCGATGATGTACAGGAGGTCGCCATTCCCGGTCTTGCCCACCGCCTGATCCTGCGGCCCGAGTTCTGGGTCCAGGATCTGAGCGAGGAGAGAGTCGTGGAGGAGGTGCTGAGCGAGGTGCCCACCCCGCCTGCCCGACCCACCGACCACATGCCGTGACCGGCCGGCCCAGTCCGCGGCTGCGTGCCTACGTCACCGCAGGAATCGTCGGTCTGATCGCCGCCCTTGCCGTGGGCGATCCTTCACCGGCCCTTCTGGGAGCCGTGTTCCTGGTCCTGGGCATCGTCGGTCTCGCCGGGGGTGCGGCGCCAAGAACCGAATTGAAGGCCCTCGATCTGCCCCCTTCGGCAGTCGAAGGAGAACGGTTCGACTTCACGGTTCGAATCGACGTTGACGAGCCGATCGGGCGCGCCTACGTGGATCTCGGTCTCAACGGCCTCGACCTTGTCGGGGTGGTCGGAGCGAAGGAAGTCGGGCCGTCGATGCTCTCGGTCCCGCCGATCCAGGGGACGACCAGCATCGGGGTGACGGTCGAAGCGACCCGGTGGGGTCGATCCGGTGTCGGTCCGCTCGTTCTCTACACAGAATCGCCGTTGGGGATGTTCGATCTCGAGCTTCACACCGAGCCGGCGCATCAGATCGTGACGATTCCCGGAGAGGTCGTGCTTCGCCGATTGCTCTCCCCGCTCGAGACCAACCTCCATGTCGGGGACCTGGTCTCGACCCGTCGGGGTGTTGGATCTGAGTTCGCCGATCTGCGACCGTTCCACCACGGCGATGACCTCCGGTCGGTGAACTGGCGCGTCTCCTCCCGGTTCCAGTCGATGTGGGTGAACGAACGGCACCCGGAGCGGAACGGTGACGTGATACTCCTCGTCGACGCACAGGTCGAGGCCGGCACTGAGCTGAGCCTGTTGGTCGACCGATCCGTGCGGCTGGCCGCTGCCCTTCTCAAATCCCATGCGAGACGCCATCACCGGCTCGGGTTGATCACGCTCGACGGCCGATGCCGGTGGATCTACCCGGGAATGGGCGAGATGCATCGGCGTCGTCTCCTGGAGCAGCTGATGGGAGTGGCTCCCGGCGAGGTGATCTGGGAAGCGGCGGAGCGGGCCGTGGTACGGGCCGCCCGGCCACCGTCGTTCGTGATCGCTCTCACCCCGCTCATGGACCCGAACATGGCCGGATTGATCCACACCCTTCGTCGCTCAGGTGTCGACGTCAGTGTGATCGCACTCGACCCGGACCCGGTGCTGACCCAGCCAGAGGGTCAGGCGAGGACACTGGGGAGGAGGATCTGGGCGATGGAACGCGAGCGGCTCTTCGATCGGCTGGCCGGCGAGCGAATCCCGATTTCAACCTGGCGCTCGATAGACCCGGCCGATGTCCCACTTGCCCGTCTCGAGAGCTGGAGGACCTCATGGCGACGGCACGGCTGAGCGCCCTGGGCTCCGTCCTTGCCGCGACGATCCTCGTGGTCTACCAGCCGGTTCCGAGGATCGCAGGTATCGCGGCGTTGATCGGATGGGCAGGAGCCGCCCTCCTCGCCGCGGGTCTGGCCATGGGCTACCGCGGCGCCGTATCCGTTGCCGCGGTCGCCTTCGTCATCCGAATCGCCGTGCTGGCGCCGCTGGAAGTGGAGCTGAGGCCACCGATCTGGGCTCAGGCCCTCCTCATCGCCCTCCTGGTGGAGCTGGCCGGCATGTCCTTCACATTGCGGAGCAGGCCTGGAGACCCGCTGCGACTTGTCGTCAGAGGTGTGACCGCAGCTCTTGGAGCGGCCGTTCTCGTCGAAGTGCTCGCCGTGCTCCTGGGTGTCACCACCGCCTCCGGCACCTTGGTTCGGGTGGCGGGGATGACCGCGGTCGTGGTGGCCGCGGGTTGGGTGACGAGGGTGTGGCGCCGATCAGGGCTGAGCGGCTGAGAGGGCCGGTTACTGCCCGCGGAATTCGAACACGGGTTTGACGGTGAGCGCCCGCCCTCCTCGGGCGAACAGGCGACCGTCTGCCGGGCTCCCCCTTCGAAGAGGCCGTCGAGACTCGGCTCAGTCCAGGGTCTGCGCTGAGATCTCGCTGAGCCGTGCGATGTTGTGGGTCGCTTCCATGTAGCGGATCGACCCGGTCTTGGAGCGCATGATGACCGAATGGGTCACCACGTGGTCTTCCCGCTGAAATTCGACTGCGCGGAGATACTCACCACCGGTCACACCGGTCGCGGCGAAGAAGACGTTGTCGGAGGCTACGAGGTCGTTGGTCCCCATGATCCGGTCGAGATCGAATCCTTCCTCCACCCCGCGTCTGCGCTCCTCGTCGTTGCGTGGCCACAGCTTGCACTGAATCTCCCCGCCCATGCACAGGAGCGCGGCGGCGGCGATCACCGCCTCGGGGGACCCTCCGATCCCGAGGAGGATGTCGGCTGCCGAGTCCTCCTGGGCGGTGGCGATGGAGCCGGCGACGTCGCCGTCCCCGATCAAGGAGATGCGTGCACCTGCCTGACGCACACCGTCGATGTAGTGCCGGTTGCGCTCCCGATCGAGGATGAGCACCCGCAGGTCGTTCACGTCCTTCCGCTTGGCCTTGGCCACCTGACGGAGGTTGTGCTCGATGGGGGCTTCCAGCTCGATGGCCCCGGCTGCCTCGGGCCCAACTGCGATCTTGTCCATGTAGACCAGGTGACCCGGGTTGTACATCGAGCCCCGGCCTTCGGCGAGGGCAATCACCGCGATTGCGCCGGGCATCCCTGACGCGGTGAGAGTGGTCCCATCGACCGGGTCGACTGCGACATCGACAACGAGGCCCTTGCCTGATCCGAGCCTCTCGCCGTTGTACAGCATCGGCGCGTCGTCCTTCTCACCTTCACCGATGACCACCACGCCGTCGATGTCGAGAGTTGCGAGATGCAGACGCATCCCGTCCACCGCGGCCTGGTCGGCTGCCTCCTTGTCCCCCCGACCCAGCCACCTCGCCGCGCCCATGGCGGCCGTCTCGGTGACACGCACCAGGTCGAGCCCGAGGTTTCTCTCGACGGGCTCCGCCATCAGGCAACCTTCACGATGATCGCGTCACCCTGCCCGCCCCCGCCGCACAAGGTGGCAGCTCCGATGCCGCCTCCCCTGTGCCGCAGGGCGTTGATCAAGGTCACCACAAGTCTCGCCCCGGTCGCCCCGAGCGGATGACCGAGGGCAACTGCGCCCCCGTGGACGTTGACCTTGGCCTCGGGGATTTCGAGGGTGCGCGCCGACCACAAGGCCACTGCGGCGAAAGCCTCGTTGATCTCCACGAGATCGAGGTCGGACCCGTCGAGGCCCGCTTTCTTCAAGGCAACGAGCAGGGCCTCGGCGGGGCGCTCGTGCAGTGTGGCGTCCACCCCACCAATCTGCCCGTAGCCGAGTATCTCGGCGAGGATCGGGGCACCCGATGCGGCGGCCGCATCACGATCGGCAACCACCACGGCGGCTGCGCCATCCGATATCTGGGAGGCGTTGCCGGCGGTGATGGTCCCCTCGGCGATGAAGGCCGGTCGCATTGCACTGAGAGTCTCGGCGGTCGATCCGGCCCTGATTCCCTCGTCACGGTCGATCAGCCTCGCCTCGCCCTTCCCCCGTGGGACGGTCACGGGTGTGATCTCGCCGACGAGCACGCCTCTGTCGGCCGCCTCGGCCGCTCGCTGATGGCTGCGGGCAGCCCACTCGTCCTGTTCCGAACGCCCTATCCCGAGACGCCGGCTCTGTTGATCCGACGACTCGCCCATCGTGCATTTGTCGAAGGCGCAAATGAGGCCGTCGTGCTGCATGACATCGACCGACTCGACATTCCCGATACGGGCGCCCCAGCGCAGCTCGCGCAGCACATAGGGCGCGTTGGACATGCTTTCCATCCCACCCGTCACCGCGAATTTGAAGTCCCCGGCGCGAATGCCCCTTTCCGCCAGACCGATGGCGGACATCCCGGAGAGGCATACCTTGTTGATCGTCACCGATGGGACGGTCATAGGCACGCCGCCGCGAATTGCCGCCTGGCGCGACGTGATCTGCCCCTGGCCGGCTTGGAGCACATGGCCGAACAGGACCTCATCCACTGTTGCCGGGTCGATCTGGCTCTGTTCGATGGCGGCGGATATCGCTGCGCCGCCGAGCTCGACGGCGCTCAGGGGGGCCAGAGCCCCGTTGTACTTTCCAATCGGAGTGCGGGCGATCCCGGTGATGACTGGGTTGCTCATCGAATCAAGACCTCCTGCGACTGGATGCTAACGGTGTCGGCCAATAGCCTTCATCGGGTGAAGCTGCTCAATCTCGATCACGTCGGCATCGCGGTTCAGGATCTCGACGAGGCCCTGGATCGGTACCGGGGGCGGTACCGGGTCGAGCCGCTCTACCGGGAGACCGTGGAGGCACAGGGCGTCGAAGAGGCGATGGTCCCGGTGGGGGGCTCGTTCATCCAGCTGTTGCAGCCCCTCGCCCCGGACACCCCGGTCGGCCGCTTCTTGGAGCGAAACGGGGAAGGGCTCCACCATGTCGCATTCGCCGTTGCCTCGATCGACGACGCCCTCGAGCATCTCAAGGCCACCGGCGCCCGGCTGATCGACGAGGTCGCTCGTCCCGGCGGGCGGGGGGCCAGAATCGCATTCGTCCATCCGGGCGACCTGACTGGTACGTTGATCGAGCTGGTGGAGCTGCCTGATGCCTGATGGAGTCGTGATAAAGGGTGGTGCCGGCGCCTTCGAAGCGGCGGTGATCGCCGTCGTCCTCGACCGGATCGCCGAGGAGGAGCGGGCGGCCCTGGAGGGCCGCCGCGGGCAAACCGGGCTCAGCGCCTGGATGCGAGCGGGGCGCCCCGAAGAGCCCAACATGCCCCGGGAGATGATCGGACCGGATCGCGTCTGAGTGACCGTCAGCTGCGCCGGCGAAGCTCGGCCAGCTCCGGGGCCTTGAGCAGATAGGACACGCCCAGGAAGGCGGCCACCGTCGTCAGCCCGCCGATCAGGGCAGCGCCGAGGCCTTCCATGATCGTCAGGTCTCCGTCACCGAACATCGCGCCCACCAACGGGTAGGCCACCAGCGCCGCGACCCCGGCGGCGACCAGCCCGCGCAGCATCGAGGGAAGGAGCAGCCGGACCGGCTGCCAACCTGCGTCGAGTCCCCAGGCAACCAGCAGAGCGATTGCATATGCCGACATCACCACGGTCGAGGCCAGGGCGAAGCCTTCCACCCCCATCGCCGAGTAGAGCGCGATCCATATCGGGATGGCCAAGAGCGTCCCGGCCGTGCCGATCAGGACCACGGTCCACATCCTCCGCTTGGCATAGAAGTGCCGGGAAAGAATTTGGTGCAGACCCCAGGCCGGGATCGAGAAGGCGTACAGAATGAGGAGGCTCGCAACCAACTCGGCGTCCTCGGAACTGAACTCGCCGTACTGGTACAGAAGCCTGACGATGGGGCGAGCCAGGACCACGAGGGCCGCGGTGGCTGCGGCGGCGACGAACAGGGTGTTCCGGGCAGCGCGAACCGTCGTGGCGACGAGCCCCTTCTCGTCGCCTGAGGCTGCGAGACGAGCGAGGAATGGGAAGGCGGCGACGCCGGCAGCCTGGGCGATCACTCCCACCGGGACCATGTTGAGCTGCCGGGCGAAGCTGAGCGCTGAGGTTGCCCCCTCCTCGACCTGGCCGAACCATCTCACGAACTGCTCGTCGAGGACTGCCACCGATTGCCCCAGCATCAACGGCAGCGCCAGGACGAGATACTCCTTGACCGACTTGTCCCCCTTGGGCACCGGGGTGAGCCAGGTGCCGGTCGAGCGGGCGCCCAGCCACTGGAGCCCGAAGTTGCCCACTGCCGACCCGGCCACTGCCCCCCAGAGGAACCACTCCGGCGACGGGTCCCCTATCGCTGCCCCGACCAACCCGCCGATGATGATCCCGCTGTTGTAGATGATCGGGGCGAGGGCGGGGTAGAGGAATCGGCGATGGGTGTACTGCACCGCCATGAGCAGCGACCCCAACACCAAGAACACCTGGGCTGGCAGCACGAGCCTGGTGAGCGAGACGAGACGAACATGGTCCGATGCCTCCGGGAAGACCAGTGAGACGAGAGGATCGGCCGCCAGCCACATCACGACCGTGAGCCCCAGGATTGCCATTCCCATGAACCTGAACACCGCAGTGAAGGCCTGGCTCGCCGTCTCCGCCTGACCTCGCTCCAGATGACGGCTCAGGATCGGGATCAGGGTGATCGTGAGATAGGCGCCTGCCAGGAGGTAGTTGAGGAAGTCAGGGATGGCAAAGGCCTGGCGATAGAGGTCGCCCTCAGTGTTGACTCCGATCAGAGCCGCAAGCAATGCCTCCCGGCCAAGACCCAGGATCCGGGAGATCAGGACGCTGGCGGAAACGATCGCCGCGGCGGTCCCCATCCGAACCGGCCGGCTCATCGCAGTCTCGCCTGACCTCGAAGCTGTTCGACCACCGACACTGGTATCTCCAGGTCCCCGTAGCCGATGCCAAGCTCGAGCCCGGGCTTGTACCGCCCGTGGTAGTCGCTTCCCCCGGAGGCGATCAACCCGAACCTGCGGGCGAGGTCGGCATAGCCCTCACGCTCATGACGGTGGTATGCCGAGCAGTAGGCCTCCAGGCCGATGAGTCCAGCCGAGCGGAGACGAGTCAACAGGTCTGCCATCTCATCGGAGCGATTGATCCCGAGGGTGTGGGGGTGTGCCAGTACAGGGACCGCGCCCGAGTCGATCGAAAGGGAGATCGCCTCCTCGGGCGACAACCTCGGCCGGGCGGCGTAGGCGGGCTTCCCAGCACCCAACCAGAGGTCGAACGCCTCGGCCAGCGACGACACGTAGCCTTTGCGCATCATCACCGCGGCAATGTGCGGTCGTCCCACCGACCCCGATCCGGCCTCCTCGGCAACCTCATCGAGACTCACCGGCATCCCCAGCCCGACCAGCAGCTCCACTATCGATCCGTTGCGGAGATTTCGCCCCTCCTGGAGCGAGAAGAGGCGGTCCTGGAGCGGCCCTGGTCCGGGCTCCAACCAGAGGACCACGAGATGCATGCCGCCATGGAAGTCGAGCGAGAGCTCGGTCCCCGGAATCAGCTCGATCCCGGCGGAGGCCGCCGCGGCACGCGCCTCTTCGATCCCTTCGAGGGTGTCGTGATCGGTCAGGGCGAGATGAGTCAATCCGCGGTCTGCCGCCATCTCCACGAGGGTGGATGGCGTGTCCGACCCGTCGGAGGCCGTCGAATGGGCGTGAAGGTCTACAGCCATATTGGCGCTAACCCACGATGATGCCCCGTGTCGGAGTCAAGAACCGGTTACTTCTACGGTGACCCGCTCGATGTACACGGTCTCCAGGGGAAGGCTGTCCTCGGTCGACCCCGGCCTGACCACGGTCTCGATGGCGGAGATGCGCTCGAGGGTGTCCTCCCCTGAGGTCACCACCCCCAGCACGTTGAACTGGGGGTTGAGCGCCGACGCCGAATCACCGACCACGATGAAGAACTCGCTTCCGGTGGTCCCCTTGCCGACGTTGTGCATCGCCACCACGCCGGGGGTGTAGACGAAGTCGGCCGCAGGGAACTCATCGGGGATCTCGTATCCAGGCCCACCGGACCCCGTCGCCTCCGGGTCGCCGGAGAAGACCCGGAAGTCCTGGACGATCCGATGGAACACCTGCCCGTCGAAGAAGCCCTCTCTGGCCAGGAAGACGAACGAGTTGGCCGTGGCCGGTGCCCCGGCCGGATCGACCTTGACCACGATCTCGCCGCATGAGGTCTCGAGAGTCACGATGACTGTCGCCTCCGGGGTCACGTCGGTCTGTGCGGCCGGGGCGTCGAAACTGAGCACCGGTTCCGGGTCCGGTTGGTCGGCCCCACACGCAGTGGGCTGGCCGCGAAAGCCCTCATACCCCTCGGGGAGCTCTCCCTCGTCACCGGCGAAGAAGGTCCCGACGGCGAAGATGCCCACGACCACGACCCCGAAGACGATGGCGATGCCCAGCCGTCGGCCCAGCTCCTTGCGGGCCTCCTGCTTCTTCTCCGCCTCCCTCTTGGCGGCGCGCTGTTCCTTTTGACGCCGGCGTCGGTCGGTCATGGCGGCGCGACTCTAGGCACCGTTGCACGGCAAGGATTCCGGCAGTGTTTCGTGTTCCGGTAGCAAAGGCTCCAAACTGTTGGGGACATGTCGATCGTCGTCCAGAAGTTCGGTGGCACATCACTCGCCGACTCGGCGCGGATCAAGGCGGTCGCCGATCGCGTCGAGGCGACCAGGCGCGACGGCCATGATGTGGTGGTCGTTGTTTCCGCAATGGGGGAGACCACGGACCAGTTGGTCGAGCTCGCCGCCGAGGTGAGTGACAACCCGTCGCCACGTGAGATGGACATGCTGCTCAGCGCCGGTGAGCGAATCTCCATGGCGCTGCTTGCGATCACGCTGAACTCGCGTGGGATTCCCGCGGTCAGCTTCACCGGCTCCCAGGCCGGGATCCTCACCGACTCGTCCCATGGCTCCGCCAAGATCCTCGACATCCAGGGCACGAGGGTGCGGGACAGTCTCGCCGAGGGGCGGGTGGTGATCGTCGCCGGCTTCCAGGGCGTCGACCCCGAGTCGAAAGAGGTGACCACATTGGGGCGGGGCGGCTCCGATGCCACGGCGGTCGCACTCGCCGCAGCCCTCGGCGCCGACAGTGTCGAGATCTACACCGATGTGGACGGAGTCTTCACCGCGGACCCGCGGATCGTCCCGGAAGCGAGGAAGCTCGACGTGGTGCCCTTCGACGAGATGCTGGAGCTTTCGGCAGGTGGCGCCGGAGTCCTGATGTCACGTTCTGTGGAGTTTGGCCGGCGCTTCGATGTCCCGATCCATGTCAGGTCGTCGTTTCACGAGGGCGAGGGGACGTGGGTGCGAGAGTCGCCGATGGAGCAGGCGATCATCAGTGGCATCGCCCACGACCGATCAGAGGCGAAGGTCACCGTCAACCGCGTCCCCGACCGTCCCGGGGTGGCCGCGTCGCTGTTCGGAGCACTGGCCAGGGCCGGGATAAACGTGGACATGATCGTCCAGAACGTCTCGCACGACGGGCGAACCGACATCAGCTTCACCGTCCCTCGCGCCAACCTGGTCGAGGCCGAGCGGATCTGCAAGCAGATCGCCGCGGAGATCGGCGCCGAGTCGGTCGACGTCGACCCCGAGATCGCCAAGGTGTCCTTGGTGGGAGCCGGGATGAAATCCCACCCCGGCGTGGCCGCCAAGGTCTTCGAGACCCTGGCGGGAGCCGGGATCAACATCGAGATGATCTCCACTTCGACCATCCGGATATCTTGTGTGGTGAGAGCAGGCCAGATCGAGGAAGCAGTGCGAGCACTTCACACCGCATTCGAGCCTCCGACGAGTTTCGAGGAGGTCGGCGCATGAGTGACCGGGTGGTTGCGGTTGCCGGTGCCACCGGTGCCGTCGGCCGGACCATGCGCGCCATCCTCGAGGAGCGGGACTTCCCCCTCGGCTCCTTGCGCCTGTTTGCGTCGGAGCGCTCGGCCGGGACGCTCGTCGACACCAAGTGGGGTGAGGTGGAGGTCGAGGACCTGGCCACCGCGGACCCGGCCGGAATCGACATCGCCCTCTTCTCGGCAGGTGGCGACCGGTCGCGCGCCCACGCCCCGAGATTCGCAGCGGCCGGCGCGGTCGTCATCGACAACTCGTCGGCGTTCCGCATGGACGAGGCGGTGCCGTTGGTGGTCGCCGGGGTCAACGACGCTGCGACGAATACACACCAGGGGATCATCGCCAACCCCAACTGCACGACGATGACCGTGATGATGGCGGCCGGGCCGCTGCACCGGGCTGCCGGTCTGGTGGGCATGACCGCAACTTCTTATCAGTCCGTATCCGGGTCCGGCCAGCAGGGTGTGGTCGAGTTGATCGAGCAGACCGACCTGTTGCGACCCGATCTCGATGCCCTCATGACCGGTGGCTGGGCCGATCCAGGGCCCGAGCTATATGTCCGGCCGATCGGCTTCAACGTCCTCCCCTACGCCGGGTCGGAGGCGGAGATGGGCTACACCGACGAGGAGTGGAAGCTGGTCAACGAGTCGCGCAAGATCCTCGACATCCCGGACCTGCTGGTGGAGCCGACCTGTGTCCGGGTACCGGTGCTGGTCGGTCATGGCGTGGCCGCCATTTTCCGCTTCGAACGGCCGATGGATGTCGAGGAGGCGGTGAGGGTCCTCCGCGCGGCGCCCGGATTGCAGGTCTGGGTCGACAGCGTGCCCACGCCTCTGGACTCGGCCGGAATCGACGATGTTCTCGTGGGGAGGATCCGCCCCACACTGGGCGAACCGGGCGGGATCAATCTCTGGACGGTGGGGGACAACCTGCGCAAGGGCGCTGCGCTGAACGCGGTGCAGATCGCGGAATTGCTGGTCTGAACGGCCATAACCCCCCTCGTGTCCGTCAGCCAGTCTCAGACGACACTTGGTGCCCAGTCTCCTGCAGCCGGTATCGGCTCACGGCGGCCGATCGATCAGGTGTGACTATGGTCATCTGTGGCCGACAGCCCGGTCGCAGATCAGCGACAAGGCGGGCTAGCCGGAACTGACGGGGCCGTGCGAACCACGCCCGCCCGTCCAGGAGGAGCAAGCACGCCGTGGTCTCTCGGAAGCTGGTCGTGAACCTACCGGGACGGCCGTTGGCGCCCGAGGATCCCACCGGCGGGCGGAACACCGAGCGCCGCTTCCCCGTCTCTCGCATGGGGGTCCAGCGACGGATCATGCTGTATGTGATCGCCGGGCTCGGCTTGATGTTCGGAGTGCTGATCCTTGCCGGCCTGCGCGCTCTCGACCAGGCAACGCAGCTCGTGTTCGAGGCTCGTCTGAGCACAGCCAAGAGTCTTGCGTTGATCCTCGAGCGGGATCTCACTCACATAGCAACCGACGTTCATAGCTTCGAACGCGACCTTGCTCGCGCTCAGGAAGGACCCGGCCTCGACCTTGTCGTGTCTGACGTCATGCGGCATCTCGCCACGTCGGACTCGTTCGCCTTCTTCGACTCGGATGGGATCCAGGTACTCACCGCGGAGGGGCGTTTGATGGCAGCGGCCGGGCTTCCATTCCATTCCGATATCCCTCGTACCGTCGTCAACGATGGGGTCGGCTCCCGATTTGAGATCCTGGCACCGATTGGAGATCCCTCCGAGAGGCCGGGGTTCGCCGTGGTGGCGACGGGTGTGGAGTCCGGGGCCGATCAGGAGGCCATGGTGTTGGTGCACCTGTCCGGCCACAACAGCACACAGGCCTTCACCCCCGAGAACTTGTCGCATACTCGCGGCGGAGAGGTCGATTTCGCTCCCTCCCACACCGATGCCTCTTACCACCTCGAGGTGTTCGACTCGACCGGCAAGGTTGTATTGGGTATCGGGGAGGACGAACGGCCGGGAGCGTCGAGCCCCCATTTCGCGGCGATCCTCCAGCGTGCTCCGATGATCGAACCGGTTGTGCTTCGGCATCTCGTCGAACCCGGGGCAGAGGCGGCGGACCATGTCATGGGAGTCGTGCCGCTCAGCGACGGGTTCACGCTCATCCTCGAACAGCCGATCGACGTGGCCCTGGCCCTTCCTCTACACCTCAGACAGCAACTGCTGCTCTGGAGCGCAGTGAGCTTCGCCGGTGCCCTGGCGGTCGCCTGGATCACCACCAGGTCGGTTGTGCGACCGACCCAGCAGCTCACACTCGCTGCCGAACGCATCGCGGGTGGGGACCTGGAGAGTCCGATCGAGATTTCGGCCCGCGATGAGTTCGCAGTCCTCGCCGAGAGGTTCGAGTCGATGCGACAAGAGATCCAAAAGGCATACGACGCCGTCGAGGATGCCAACCAGGTTCTCGAGACCCGGGTGAGAGAGCGGACGGCACGCCTCGGCACCTTGCTCTCGAGCAACATATCGGCCCAGGAGGAGGAAAGGGCTCGACTTGCCCGGGAGTTGCACGACGGGACCGCCCAGACGCTCGGCGCGCTTTCGATCGCTTTGGGCCGGGCATCCGATACCTTCCCAATCGAATCCGGCGTCTCGTTCGAGCAGCTCGAGAAGGCGAAGGAGATCGTTGCCCTGCTGCTCGAGGAGACACGAAGGCTGATCCTCGATCTGCGGCCGATGCTTCTCGACGACATGGGCTTGATCGCCGCCATCCGCTGGGACACCGAGTCGCGGCTCGCCGACACCGGCATCGTGTCGAGCTTCGAGATCGACACAAACCGAGACCGCTTCCCGCCCCATGTCGAAACCGCTGTGTTCCGTATCGTCCAGGAGGCGACCAACAACGTCGTCAAGCACTCCCAAGCGAGCCATGTTGGCCTCAGCCTCTCCTATTCGGCCGATGTGATTCGCATCGTCGTGACCGACGATGGCACGGGGTTCGACCTGGCGGGCGGTGGCTCGCATGATGACGATGCCCACGTCGGGCTCGCGGGGATGCGCGAGCGAGTCAGCCTTCTGGGTGGTGAGATGTCGATCGAGACGGAGCCGGGCTCGGGCACGGCCGTCCGTGTTGAGATCCCCCTGATCGAGGTGGCCGAATGACGGATGAGATCCGCGTCGTGGTTGTGGACGATCACACCCTGATGCGCCAGGGGCTTGTCGGGCTCCTGGACGAAGAGCCCGATCTGGTCGTCGTAGGGCAGGCAGGCGACGCGCCTGGCGCATTGGAAGTGATCGAGGCAGCAAGACCGGATGTCGTCCTCATGGATGTCGGGCTCCCCGAGGTCAGCGGTCTCGATCTGACGGCTCAAGTCCGGGGTCTTGTTCCAGAAACCCGCGTTCTGATCGTGACCATGTACGAACGGGAGGAATACCTATTCGAAGCTCTGCGAGCAGGGGCTTCCGGGTACGTGCTCAAGGGCGCCGACGTCAAGGATCTCCTCACGGCCGTTCGGACGGTCGCCCGAGGCGAGACGTACGTGTACCAGTCGCTGACCGGCAAGCTCGTCGCCGACTATCTCAGCCGTATCGAGAGTGGCGGCGATCGCACCGACTACGACGGCTTGAGCGAGCGGGAACGTGAGGTGCTGGCGCTCATAGCCGAAGGGCTGACCACGGCTCAGATCGCCGAACAGCTGTACCTGAGCCCGCACACAGTCCAAACCCACCGCGACCACATCATGACCAAGCTCAACCTCCACTCACGGGTGGCGCTGACCAGGTACGCCATTCGAAAGGGGCTCGTCGGCCTCGAGGAGTGACCGGGGCCTCGCATCCCCTGTACGCCCTACCCGGAATGGGTCGATCGACGGGCCGGATCTCGGCCAAGCGTGCGATGCGGTTTGAGCCTCGATCTCGGATGCTCTTTCCAAGACGAAGGAGGAGATCAGTGTCGAGAAGATCAATGGCCCTGGCTACCACGGTATTCATGGTGCTGGTCGCCTGCGGCGACGACGCAGGTGTCGTGACGACACCGGAGACGACTGCGACCACAGCCGCCGCGGCGACCCCCACCACCCAGGTGGTGACGACCACCGCGCCGGCGGATACCACGCAAGCCACGGAGGCCCCGTTCGAATTCACCGGTGACGTGATCGACACGTATGTGCAGAACGCCGCCGAGTTCGCCGGGTCGGAGGCCGCCGACTGGGACAACGCCGAGGTCGTCCGGGTCGAGCTCAGCGAGATGGCGTTCACCCCCAACGACTTGACGTTTGAAGCCGGAAAGCCCTACATAGTCGAGTTGGTCAACGTTGGTGCAGTCAAGCATGAGGTCGCCGCCGAGCAGTTCTTCGCGTCGGTGGCCTGGCGCAAGGTCGAGAGCACTCAGAGCGAGATCAAAGCCCCATTCTTCAGGGAGGTCGAGGTGTTCCCGGGCCAGACTGTGGAACTGTTCTTCGTGCCGATCTCGACGGGCACATTCGACGTTGTTTGTGAGATCGAGGGCCACCTCGAGGCCGGGATGCACGGAAAGATCGAAGTCGTAGGGACGCCCCCACCCTCTCCCGCACCGCTTCTGGTATCCCAGGTGGAAGGGCCGTGGGTACAGGACGGAGAGGATCTAGTCGCCGAGGCGAACTGGGACACCATGGAGACGATCGAGATCGAGATGGGTGAGTTCTTCTTCGACCCTGATGAGATCCACCTGAAAGTGGGGCAACCGTATCAACTGGTGCTGACCAACACCGGGGAGGTGAAGCACGAGGCCACCGCGGGCGAGCTGTTCCAGACGATCGCCTTCCGAAAGGCCGAGGATGCCTCCGGCGAGTACAAGGCCCCAACGCTGGCGGAAGTCGAGACCTTCGCCGGATTCGAAACGGAGATCTTCCTGATCCCACAGGTAGCCGGGACCTACGAGCTCGTCTGCGAGATCGAGGGTCATTTCGAGGCTGGGATGTTCGGAACGATCATCGTCGACCCGTCTTGACCAACTAGCAAAGGGGCACCGATCGCAGTCGGTGCCCCTACGCTCGTCTCTGAAGCTGGGCCGGCTCTACCGCTCACCCGGGTCGAGGCGGAGCAGCGCCGACATGCGCCGACGCAGGTAGGGGGGAGCGTTGCGAAGCCCGAGGTCGAGGGCGAATCGGGCGTCTTCGGTCACGTCGAGGATGATCTCCTCGCCTTCGGCGCGGACGTGAAACCCGTCGGGGAGCGCCGAGACCCGGATCTCGTCCCGCGCCCAGTCGGCGACCTCGACCTCACCGGCCGTCATCGTGATTCGATCATCAGTCAGGTCGATGAGCACGTGAATGGGTGCTTCATTGGTCCCGTCGATGCGAAGTCGGGCGTCGTATGCGCTCATCGGTTCCTCCACCGTGGCTGGCCTCCGATCAGAGTATTCGCCGATCGAGAAGTCGGAAGGCACTCTTTTTGGCCGGTGTGGGCTTGGGTCGCTGTCCCGCCTAACATCGCGACCTCAACGGGACGTGGCGCAGTTTGGTAGCGCGCAGCGTTCGGGACGCTGAGGTCGTGGGTTCAAATCCCGCCGTCCCGACTCAGAAACCTCAGGTCAGGCCGTTCTCCGGAGCGGCCTGATTGTCTGGGACCGGTTTCCATCTCGCGTCCACCGCGCGTCACAAGCCACGAACCTGACTGAGCACGGCTTCAGTTCTCGACGTTCTGTACGATGGCCGCTGATATCCATCACCCGATCGAGACTGTCAGAGCGAACAGCGCTGACAGCGCGATGAGAAAGGACTGGAGGTATGCCCGGACTCAGAGGACGCGGCGTTGGCCCGGGGCCAAGACGAAGACGGCGTCGCCGGCAGCGCCGGAGACGTGTAATGCTCGTCGGCGGGATGGTGGCCATCGGCACCAAGAAGATGTCGGCGAAGAACGCCCAAGCCATCGAGCAGCACACGGGCATCCCTCCAGAGGAGTTGGAAGACTCTGACCTCCAGGAGGCCATGCAGGAACTAGGGATACCCGATGAAGATGTCTCAGACTCGGATGCCGAGGAGTCTGGTTAGACCGGGCATCTGAGCCAGTCGCCGACCGCTCGAGATCGGGCTAGTGATGTAGAGGAATCGCCCACTCGGGCACCGAGCTATCGGCATTTCCAGGTCAGGCCGCTCCCTGGAGTGGCCTGACCTCATGAATCTGGCTTGACCAGGGTCAGCAGGAGCAGGGTGGGCTCGAGGGCTTTCAGGGAGTGACTGGCACCGGCCGGCATGTGGAGCCATGTGCCAGGCGTCAGGATCACTTCCTCTCCGTCGACGACGAAGGAGAGCCGGCCCGACACCACCTCGACGATCGCCGGTCGGGAAGCGGTGTGCTCGGTCAGACGCTCGCCTCTGTCGAATCCGAACATCGTGACGTTCATGTCGTCGTCGCGATGGATGACCTTGGACACCACCGCCCCGTCCTGGATCGACACGGTGTCGGCGAGGTCGGGGATGAAGGAATGGGCCATCTGCAATCTCCGGTTGATCCTGATCGTCTCCGCTTTCAGGCTAACTGTTGAGGCATCGGCAGGCCGCGAGAATTCGGCCCAAGGAGGGCGGGATTGGGATAATTCCGGGTATGTCTTGGGACGTGTCCCTCCCACGTATGTACCGGGACCTGGCCGGGTGGTTCCCTCTCATCACGCCGGTCGAGGAATACCGGGAGGAGTCGGCCTTCATCGCCTCTCTCTTCACGCGCGCAGACATCCCGGTTATCGAGATCCTCGAGTTGGGTAGCGGTGGCGGTCACGTGGCCAGGCATCTGCGCGACCGCTTCGCCATGACCCTGGTCGACCTCTCTCCGGACATGCTCGAGATGAGCCTTCGGATCAACCCCGAGTGTGAGCACATCCAAGGTGATATGCGTGATGTCCGACTTGGTCGCCAGTACGACGGCGTCCTAATCCACGACGCGATCATGTACATGACCACCGAGCCCGAACTGAGGGCGGCCATGGAGACGGCTCACACCCATTGCCGGCGGGGAGGGATGGTGGTGATCGCACCGGACTTCACCCGCGAGCTCTTCGAGCCCTCCACCTCTCATGAAGGGGTCGACGATCCCTCGGGTCGCGGGGTCAGGTTTCTCGAATGGGTGTGGGACCCGGATGAATCCGATTCGACGGTCCGGGCCGAGTACGTCTACGCGCTCAGGGACGAGTCTGGTGACGTCGAAGTGGTGCACGATCCCCATGAGGTCGGGATCTTTCCCCGGGACACATGGCTCGGTTTGCTCGAGTCGGTGGGTTTGGAGCCCGACTCGGTTATGGACCCGGACGGGCGGGAGATCTTCCTCGGCTCTCGCCGTCGCTGACCGGAGGTCAGCCGATCTGGCTGGCCTGGCGAAATCGGTCGGCTTCGAATGGCTTGACAACCCATGCGTCGGCGCCTGCACGTTTGGCCAGGAATGTGTCGGCCTCCCGATCGAGGAGAAGGACCAGTCGCGGCCGCTCCTCATCCTCCAGACCGGCGCGAATTGCGCGGATCACGGCCATTCCACCCATGCTCCCGATCTGGAGGTCGGCGACGACGACGTCGGGCTCCATCTCCTCGACTGTGGCGAGCGCCTGATACGGGTCGGCGATCACCGTGATGTCCCAGTCACCCACCCCGAGAACGGACTGGATGTCGTTGACGACCCATTCCGAGTCAGCGACGACGAGAACCGTGGACACATAGAGACGATAGCTGTGTCGGTTGTCGGCACAGATCGGTAGCCGACAAGCCACTCCTAACCTGCCCTCTCGTGCGTCGTCTCCTCGTTGTCATGGGCTTGTGCCTGGTTCCGCTCGCCGTCGCCGCGGCCGAGGAGGAGGGCGGGATCGATGTGATCGACGTGAGCGGCCCCCTCGACGCCTCGGCCCTCGAGTTCATGGAGTCATCGATCCAATTGGCTGCGGAGAACGGTCAGGTGCTGGCCGTTCTCCAGATCGACTCGCCGGCGGTCCTCGACCCTGACGGTCTCGATGCTCTCGTGGAGGCGGTGAAGGACCCGCCATTGCCTCTGGCGGTCTGGGTCGGCCCGGCCCCGGCGGTGGCCGGCGGAGGAGCCGCCCACATCGTCCTCAATGCCGAGCGGTGGGCCATGACACCTGGATCCGAGGTCGGGCCGCCATCTCCCATGATCGCTGGAGGTGACCCCGGAATAGTCATCGGTCACGCGATAACCGACAAAGACTCCGGCATCGACCTCCAACCCACCATCCGCCAGTATCTCCAGGACCTCGACGGTGAGACCTTCAACACCTCGGCCGGCCCGGTGACGGCGGAGACGCTCCAGCCCTTCGAGGGCGGGGTCACTCTGAAGACTGTGACCTTTCGCCAGCCCGGGTTCGGGACCCGCTTCTTTCGTTTGGCAGCCACGCCCGAGGCTGCCTTCTTCTTCCTTGTGATCGGGCTGACCATTGCGACCTTCGAGTTCTTTGCCATCGGACCGGGGGTGGCAGCCGGTGTGGCCTCGTTGGCTCTCCTCCTCGCCGGATGGGGGATTGTCAATCTCCCCGTGCGCGGCTGGGCCATCGGTTTGGCAGTGGCTGGCTGGGCCGTCCTCACTGCGTCCTATCAGAAGGGTGGCGTCCTCTCCATGACCCTGGCCGGCGCCGTCGCTCTGCAGGCGGCCGGGATGTTCTTTGTCGAGGGGTCGGGCCAGATCGATGCCAGGTGGTACCTGATCCTCCCATCCGTGCTGGCGGTGCTGTTCTTCTTCCTCCTCGCCATGCCCACAGTGCAACGTGCCCGGTTCTCCACCCAAACCATTGGGCGCGAAGGCTTGATCGGGGAGCGTGGGCTCGCCCTCGACAACTTCGACCCCGATGGCGTCGTCGAGGTGAGAGGTGCGAGGTGGCGGGCGACCGCGCATCGCGAGGCTGGGCTGTCTGCGGGCGCCGAGGTGGTGGTGGCCGGTGTCGACGGGATGTTCCTGGAGGTCGAGCCGGCAGCGGCGGGCCGCGAAAACTGATTTTCGGAATTGCCAATTTCTTCCTTGCCGCATGGCGGTGCTCTGAGTAGGTTTCCGTCGGTTTGTCGCTAGACAGGGAGGAGTCAAGATTGTCCAGCATGGACGATTGGCAGCTCGACGCGCTGTGTCGGGGTAACCACGCCTATCTCTTCTTTCCGCCATCTACGTTCGAGCGCAAGGACGAGCGGGAGCGCAGAGAGATGAAGGCAAAGGCAATCTGCGGGGTTTGCCCCGTGCGAATGCCCTGCACCACTCACGCCGTACAGATCAGAGAGCCCTTCGGGATCTGGGGTGGGTTGACCGAGGTCGAGAGAAGGAGTCTGCCCCTGGTCGGATGAACCCGGGCAACTGTCGGACGGGCTCACCGAAGACGGCGTTGATCACCCCGCCTGATAGTGAGCCCTTCTCTGTCCGACCACTCGAGAAGCGGGACGACGTACTTCCTGGACAGCCCGGTGCGGTCGCGGAAATCGGCCACGGTGAACTCGCCTTCCATCCCTTGCAATGTCGACACGATCAGATCGATCTGCTCGGGTAGGTAGGCCAGATCGTCCGAGATCTTCACCAGCTTCCCCGTCCTGATCAGGAGGTGGGTCATCTCCGCATCGAGGCCCAGCTCGCTGATACCGGGAACGTCCAGACCGGCCCCGAGTCTCTCTTCCGCGATCGTCCACCGCTCCTGCATCTCATCATCGAGGCCAACTCGATGCTCGACTCCCGCAACGTCGGGCCCGTTGCGCACGAGCCGGGGACTTGCCTCGACCAGCCGATCGACCAGGTCCTGGCCGATGTCGAGCGAGGTTGCCAGGGTTGCCGATGGGATCCCCGTCCGGAGCGGATGCTCGGCATGGTGGGCTGCAACGGTCGCCTCCACCCGTGACTTCAGTTCTTCGAACCGGTCGGGGCCGACCACGGTGCTGCCCACACTTATCGCATCGATCGGATGCCCCCCTCCGCTGTGTGATGACAGACGGGACACCTCGTCCACACCACGGATGGCGAGCAGAACGGTGGCGATCTCATCGGGCCCGGCCGTCGGGTCGATCAGAGTGGATGTCTCGAGGGCACGGGCCGGAGATGCCGGCGACGGGTCGAGCACGATGCCGCCAGCCACCACCAGCCGGCGTCCTGCGTCCCTGACGATGAACCGATCCCCGGTGCGCATCGGGAGCGTGGACGCCGCCTGGACCAGGACGTCGGCGTCGTGACGTCGCTTGATCGTGATCGGATGGGCCCCGCTTCCGAAGTGCATGTGAAATGCGCCTCTGGCCGGCAGCTCATCGACATAGCGGGGGAGCCGGAGTCTGGCGGTGAACCGGTTGGTGAGAAGCCACTGCCCCGGAAGCCCGATCATCGACCCGCGCGGGACGTCGGATCGATCGACACCACTCAGGTTGAGCGCAAGACGACGTCCGGGCCCGGCCCGGTCGACCTCCCTCTCATGGCTCTGCAGACCCCTCACCCGCGCCATCCGGTGGGAGGGGAGGATCTCCACGTTGTCGCCGAGCCGGATAGGGCCGTCGATGAGTGTCCCGGTGACCACGGTCCCGGCGCCAGAGACGGGAAAGGCCCGGTCGACCCATAGCCGCGGCCGATCACCGACCCGGTCGATGCCCCTGGTCAGCTCGGCCAGTGCCTGACGGAGCCGGTCGATCCCGACGCCGGTTCGTGCCGACACCGGCATCACCTCTGCCCCGGCCAGCCCGGTCCCGGCCAGCCTCTCGGTGACCTCCAATGTCGCCAACTCCACGGTCTCCTCGTCCACCGAGTCGACCTTGGTGAGGGCAACCACGCCACGGTCGATCCCGAGCAGATCGAGGACGGCGAGATGCTCCTCGGACTGCGGCATCCAACCTTGGTCGGCGGCAACCACGAACAGGGCGACATCGATCACCTCGATCCCGGCAAGCATGTTCTTGAGGAACCGCTCATGACCGGGCACATCGACAAAGGAGACCTCCTCACCGGTGTCGAAGGTCGTCCAGGCGAACCCGAGGTCGATGGTCAGGCCGCGGCGCTTCTCCTCCTCCCAGCGATCGGGGTCGCGACCGGTGAGCGTCGCTATCAGAGTGGACTTGCCGTGATCGACGTGGCCCGCCGTGCCGATCAGCGGCACCTGGCCACCATGGCGGCGATGAGGTCGTCGTCCTCCGGCGCGACCGTGCGAAGATCGATCACGAGATCCTTGCCCAGCCGCCTGGTCAGGATCGGGTGATCGGTCGCAAGCAGACGGCCGTGCAGATGGTCCTCTCCTTCGAGTGTGAGCTGGGGAGTGGGGATACCGGCACCCGGAACGCTACCTGCCCCGATCACGGACTCGCCGCTGCCGATCGACCCTCCCAGGCGGTCGGCCAGCGACATCGCCCGAGGTTGCAACTCGGCCGGGGAGAGGGTGGCCATCCGCCAGAAAGGGATCTCTCCGGCGTCACCCGCGGCAAGCGCTTCGAGAGTGGCGGCGAGGGCAGCATCGGTCATGGCGTCGACTCGAAGGGCGCGGTTGAGCGGATGACGTCGAAGTCTCTCCACCAAGTCTCCGGAGCCGACCGCGATTCCCGCCTGGGGCCCGCCGATCAGCTTGTCACCGCTGAAGGTGACCATGTCGACACCTGCCTCGATCGACTGACGCACGCCCGGCTCCCGGGCGAGCCAGGATGGGACGCCCTCACGGAGCCAGGGGATGTTGGCGTCGATCAGGCCCGACCCGACGTCGTGGATGAGCGGGACGTCGTTGTTGTGTGCAAGGGTGGCGAGATCATCGATCCTGACCTCGGCGACGAACCCCTCCACCCGATAATTGGAGGGGTGAACCCGAAGCACCGCCCCGCAGTGGTTGATCTGCAGGGCGGTCTGGTAGTCACCCAACCGGGTCCGGTTGGTCGTGCCGACCTCGACCAGGCGGGCACCACCCGCTTCCATCACCAGTGGCAGCCGGTAGGAGCCGCCGATCTCGATCAACTCCCCCCGCGACACCGGCACTGCCTTGCCGGAGGAGGTCGCTGCCAGGGCCAGGAGGACAGCGGCGGAATTGTTGTTGACGACCAGGGCGTCCTCGGCACCGGTCATCACACGGAGCAGCTCCCGCACATAGTCGCCCCGCCCTCCACGTTCCCCACTGGAGAGGTCGAGCTCCAGATTCGTGTACGAGGCTGCGGCGGTGGTCGCCGCCTCGACTGCCCGCCTGGAGAGCGGGGCACGGCCCAGGTTGGTGTGGAGGAGGACACCGGTGGCGTTGACCACCCGGTGGGTGGCCGCCCGGCGCAGGCCTTCGGCCAGGTCGACCGCGATCTGGCGCACGTCGGGGGCACCTCCATCTGCGATGAGGGCTCGGGCCAGATCCAGCGCCGACCGCGCACATTCGACCAGCAGGGGGCGGGGCAGCCCGATATCGCCGAGGCCGGTCACGACCTCATCGACCGGCGGGAGTCCCCGATACGGGTTGGAGGAACGATCCACGCCAGAAGTGTGCCAGGTTGCAGGGGGTCGGTTCTTAGGATGCTCCCGTGACCGCCCCTGTCGTGGAAGCGCGTCCTGCCGCCACCACCATGCTCCTCAGGGACACCGATGAGGGTCTCGAGGTGCTCATGGTGGTTCGCCCGCCGCGTGGCTTCTTCGGAGGCCTGACTGTTTTCCCGGGGGGAGCGCTCGACCCGGAGGACGAGTCCGATCTGGCCGTGGCCGTGGCGGCGGGAGACCATCCCGACCGTGCCTGTCGTGTCGCCGCACTTCGTGAGCTGGCCGAGGAGACGGGCATCGCACTGACGGGAGACGGGCCGGTCCCCGCACCGGAAGGCAGGGGCATGGGACTCTTCCAGGCGCTCCAAGACGCCGGGATGGTGTTCGACCTCGCGGCATTGACCCTCGTCTCACGATGGGTCACCCCCGAGTATGCACCCAAGCGTTTCGACACCCGTTTCTACCTCGCTCGCGCCGACGGGGCCCCTGAGGTCAGGCTCGACAGGTCTGAGCTGGTCGATCACACTTGGGTGAGCCCATCGGAGGCTTTGCACCGCCAATCGACCGGGGAGTGGGAGATGTTCTCGCCGACCCTTGCCCATCTCCGCTGGCTTGCACACCGGGCGGACGTCGCCGACGCCGTTGCTTCGGCCACCGGCGCCGATGGCCGTTCGCTGATCCTGCCCCGCAGGATGGAGGACGGCTCGATAGTCCCGATCCACGTGCCGGTGGATGACCGATGAGAATCGAGAGGATCCTGGCCAACAACCCCGGCCCCTACACCGGTGCCGGCACCAACACCTGGTTGCTCGACGGCGGAGCCGGGCAGCTCATGGTGATCGACCCCGGCCCGGTCGACTCAGAGCATCTGGGGAAGATCGTCGAGCGTTGCTCCGGGCTCGCCCCCGTGGCGGTACTGGTCACTCATACCCATCCCGATCACGCCCCCCTTGCCAACCTGCTCGCCCGTGAGCTGGATATCCCTGCCTTCGGGTATTCGACCGGCCCCGATTTCGAGCCCGACCTGATCCTTGGTGAAGGGTCCACCCTGGAAGTCGGAGCGGTGAGGGTCGAGGTGATCCACACTCCGGGTCATTCCGAGGATCATCTCTGCTTTCGAGCCGGGAACGTCCTGTTCACCGGTGATCACATCATGGGAGGCTCGTCTGTCATGGTCGAGGACATGGGTCCCTATCTGGCGTCGCTGGCCCGTCTTCGCGGTATCGGCCTCACCCGGCTGTACCCGGGGCACGGCGAGGAGATGGAAGAGCCCGATCGGGTCATCGACTGGTACATCGCCCATCGCCGGCAGCGTCATGAGCAGATCTACCAGGCGATCGCCGCAGGTGCGTCGGGCACCGGAGAGATCGTCGAGGCGGTCTACGCCGGCGTCGACCGATCCCTTCATCCCTTGGCGGCCCGCTCGGTCGAGGCGCACCTCGAATTGCTCAGGGAGGAGGGTCGGATAGCCTTGACGCCGACCGGGGCCACGATCGTCCCCCTCCGCCCCTGATGAAGCGATTCATCACCACCTCCGCGTTGCTGCTCGTCACGGCCGTGGCCCTCCCCGCCCTCGGCCAGGTGACAGACGAGGACATCGAGCGCGCCCGCCGCGAGGTCAACGAGCTTCTCGCCGAATCCGACGCGCTGGTTGTCCGTGTCGAAGAAGCATGGTCTCGGCAATTCGCCCTCGAGAAGGAGATCTCGGATCTGACCTCTTCGATCGAGGTGGCCAGGATCAAGATCGCCGATGCCGAGGCCAGGCTGGAGGAAGTCGCGGTGGAGATGTACATGGGGTCGACCAGTGTCGCGTCGATCCAGGTCCTCTTCTCTGCCGACGACGAGGCGTACGGGGCGGGGATGGAGTATCTCCGGAACGTCAACGGGGTGGAGGACGACGTGGTCAACCAGCTGCGCACGTTCCGCAGCGAGCTCGATCGCCAGACGGAGCGGCTGACCGAGGCATCGGCAGAACAAGAGGTTCTGGCCACCGAGTTGGAGGCCGACGCCACCGAGCTCCAGGGCGACCTGGTTGCGGCGCAGCAGGTCTACGACGGCCTGGTGGCACAACAGGCGGCCGAGGAGGAGGCCCGTCGACGGGCCGAAGAGGAGCGTCGACGTCAGGAGGAGGCGCGGCGTCAGGCCGAGGAGGCCCGGAATACCACCACTACCACCACTCCGTCGGCCACCACCACCGACGGTGGCTCCGAAGGATCGACCACCACAACGGCGCCCGACACCACCGACAGAACATCTCCGCCCCCTCCGGCGACATCCGGCGGCACGTGCCCGGTGGCGGGAGCCGTCCGGTTCAGCGACACTTGGGGGGCGCCGCGCTCGGGAGGGCGGGCCCATCAAGGCGTGGACATGATCGCGGCACGCAACACGCCGCTGGTCGCCATCTACTCGGGCACGATCCGGCGGTTGACGACCGGGAGTCTCAGTGGCCTCGCCATCTGGCTACGTGCCGACAACGGTGACCAGTTCTTCTATGCACACCTGGAGAGCTACGGAGACATCGCAGTCGGCCAGAAGGTCTCGGAGGGCCAGGTGATCGGGTACAACGGGTCGTCGGGCAACGCTCCCAAGTTCCTCCCCCACCTCCATTTCGAGTTTCACCCCGGCGGCGGATCCGCGGTGAATCCCTATCCCCTGGTGAAGCGTCTCTGCGGCTAGACGCGGAAAGAGGACCCTTGCGGGTCCTCTTCCGATCTGGCCTCCCTAGCCCCCTAAGCCCCCCACGCACCGAGGCACGTTCTGAGAGATATCATCAACCACTGAGAGTGGTTAGTAAATGACGCTTGGTGATATGCCCGTTCTGACTAGTCACTCGGCGTGGAAATTCTCCCGCGATGTGACGGCGGCCGGTGATCGGCGCTGCCACAATGCCGATACGAGCCACGAGGAGGAAGTGCAGTGACCACCCCACCCGAGTTCCCGACGGAGCAACCCGTCGCCTCGCCGGCCAATCTCGCACCATGGGGAACCCGGGCGATCGGCTTCTTGATCGACTTCGCCCCTGTCTGGATCCTCGAAGCAATCACCTTTAGGAGCACGGCCTTGCTCAGCGTCATGGGGTTGCTCTCTTTCGCCTACTTCATCTACATGGGATATCTGGACGGTCTCACCGGGCAAACCCCGGGGAAGGCGATCATGGGCACCCGGGTGGTCAACGTGCAAGGGCAGGTGATCGGGACCGGGCCAGGCATCGGGCGCAAGTTTGCCCATATCCTCGACTCGCTCGTCTGCATGCTCGGATACTTCCTCCCGTTGGTCGATGCGAAACGGCAGACCATCGCCGACAAGGTGATGAGCACCTATGTGGTCGAAGGTGTCGAGAAGAAACCGTTCTCGATAGATCTGTGGATGCCGCCGAAGACCCAGCAGACCCAGTTGCAGGCGCCCCCGCAGGCGCCCCCGCCTCCACCGCAGGAGCCGCCATATCTGCCACCGAGCGCACCCGAGGCCCCAACGGAGCCCCCGGGGACGCCCCAGGTCTGAGACGGTAGGGTCGGGAGAGGCGGCGCCGACGGCCGCTACGTCGGA
>JBFYOJ010000051.1:0-7291 GCA_041303885.1 Acidimicrobiia bacterium
CCTACAACAACGTGCCCCAGGTGGGCCACGCCCACCCCGAGGTCGTATCCGCCCTCACCGCCCAGGCCCGACGGCTCTCCACCAACACTCGCTACCTGGTCGACGAGGTTGTCGCCTATGCTGACCAGCTCGCCGGGCTGTTCCCCGACCCGCTGGGCGTGGTCATGTTCACCAACTCGGGTAGCGAGGCGAACGATCTGGCCTATCAGATCGCCCGGGCGGTCACCGAGGGGCAAGGAGTGATCACCACCGCCCACGCCTACCACGGCTCCACCAGCGCCACCGCGGCGATGTCACCCGAGGAGTATCAGTCCCCACCCCATGCAGTGACCGTGGGCGGGGAGGAGACGCTGCGTCGGGCCGATGCCGCAGACGTGCTCGGTGGTCAGCTGGCTGAGGCGACCAGGGTTCTCGAGAGCCGGGAGGAGACCCCGGCGATGATGATCTGCGACACCGTTTTCTCGAGCGAGGGGATCTTCGACCTCCCTCACGGCTACCTCCGCACCGCCCGAAAGTGGGCCGTTGAGACCGGTGCCCTCCTCGTCGCCGACGAGGTGCAGGCCGGATTCGGCCGGGTCGGCCCCCGATTCTGGGGTTTCGCCGCCGACGAGGTGGTGCCCGACATCGTCACCCTGGGAAAGCCGATGGGGAACGGCTACCCGATGGGGGCGGTGGTCACCACCGCCGCGATCGCCGAGAGGTTCGCGGCACGCTGGCACTTCTTCTCCACCTTCGCCGGGTCACCGCTGGCCGCCGCGGCCGGGATGGCGGTACTCGATGTGATCGAGGGGGAAGGTCTCGCCGGACAAGCGGACCGAGTCGGGGCCTATCTCCGCCGGGGAATCGCGGCGCTGGCGCATCCCGGCATCGCCGCGGTGCGAGGCCCGGGCCTGTTCATCGGAGTGGAGCTCGCCGATGCCGGAACGACCCATCGCGTGGTGGAGGAAATGCGGGAGCGGGGGGTGCTGATCGGTTCCACCGGTCCCGGGGACAATGTGTTGAAGATCAGACCCCCGCTCGTGTTCACCGAGCATCACGCGGACATCCTCCTCGACCGTCTCGCGGGGGTCCTCGACCAGATCTGAGCGGGGGACATGCCGGGGCCGTCCAATATCCATGACGGCGAAATCCCTCCATAAGATCGCCCGGTGACCACCGCTGGCCAAACCACCCCTGACAAGTCGACCTTCCTCACCCGGCTCGAGGCGAAATACCGGCCGGCGCCCGGAGCGGTGATCCTGGAGGACCCGTCGATCATGATCCGGATCCCGTTGATCAACGGTGCTTCGATCGTCGCCAACAGCGTCTTTCTCTGCACGCTGCTGTTCGTCAACGGCGAGTCGGCCGTCGCCTGGACCACGGCCGCCCTGGGGGTGGTCTACCTGGTCTCGGTCTTCGTCTTCGCCCGCACAGGGCGGGCCGCTCTCTACATCCACATGGTGCTCTGGCCCAGCCTGGTCCAGAACGTGTATGCCCACGTCATGCTCGGCGGCTTCGTCTGGTCCGGCGCAATCCTCTTCTGGGGGATCATCGTCTCGGTGATCGCCGCCTTGTTCCTCGGGCGCCGACCGGGAGCCGTCATCGCCGGCGCCTATGTCCTCGCCGGCATCGTCTTCGCCTTCCTCGAGCCAACGCTCCAGGGCCGGCGCGTCCAACCCGCCCTGGCGGTTTCGGTGGGTCATGCGGTCGATGTATTCGTGCTCAGCATCCTGATCCTGGTCCCGATCGTGATCGCTCTCATGGGCCAGATCGTCAGTGAGCGTGCCCGGTCGGAGGGTTTGCTGCTCAACGTCCTGCCCGGCGTCATCGCCGACCGTCTCAAGCGGAGCCCGGGCGTCATCGCAGACGCCTATGAGAGCTGCACGGTGATGTTCGCCGACATCGTCGGGTTCACCGACCACTCCTCCCGGATCACCCCGGAACAGCTGATCGGAGAGCTCAACCACATCTTCTCCCGCTTCGACGCCCTGGTCGACGGCTGCGGGGCAGAGAAGATCAAGACCATGGGCGACGGCTATCTCGCCGTGGCAGGTGCCCCAAGTCGGCGGCCGGATCACGCCCGGATCATGTGCGAGCTGGCCTTGCGCATGCAGGAGGCGATGCCCGGGATCAACCGCGATTTGGGATCCGAGTTCCAGCTCCGCATCGGCCTCGGCGCAGGACGTCTGGTCGCCGGGGTGGTGGGCAGCACGCGTTTCTCCTACGACCTCTGGGGCAACACGGTGAATCTGGCCTCCCGGATGGAGACGATGAGCCCGCCGGGTGGGATCCAGGTCACCGACGCCGTCGCCCAGGCGGCCGGCGACGGATTCGTCTTCGAACGTCATGGCACGAGTGACGTCAAGGGTCTGGGACCGATTGCCACATGTCTACTGGCGGGGAGGAAGCAAGTCGCCGACCCACCTCGGCGTTGATTCCGGGTCGCAGATCCCGGTTTCCTGTCGCGACCGTCTCCATGACCCCTTCGATGAGACGAGCGGCCTGCTCGCTGCCCGGGTTGGCCCGCAACCCCGAGCCGAGTTCCGCCACCCGCTCCGCGGCCGGGCCCTCCAGAACCTGACGGGCCAGAACGGCGATGGTGGCGGCGTCGTCGAAGTTGGGGTCGAAGACCCGGCCCAGCCCGGCGCTTTCCAAGTCGGCGCCACCGGCGAACTGGTCGGTCGACAACGGTCCGACCAGGAGCGGGACCCCGGCGGTCAGTGCCTCGGTTACGGTGTTGTTCCCTCCGTGGGTGACCACCAGGTCGCAATGGGGAAGCAGCGCAGGCTGGGGCAGGTAGGGCTCGACAATCCAATGCCGGGGCAAATCCCCCAGCAACTCGATCGGGGTGGTCCCGGAAGCCAGGATCACCTGCACCTGCTCCTGTTGGAAGGTCTCGACCAGTTTCGCCAGCAGGTCGCTGCGGGCAGAGAAGAAGCTCCCCAGCGATATGAACACCCGGGGGCGTCCTCCTCCGGCGAGGAGACGACCCGTCCACCCCGCTGCCAGCTCCTGGGGCCGGACCGACGAGCCAATGAACCGGCCGCCTTCAGGAACCTCGTAGCCCCCACCCAGCACACCGGGATAGTTGATCAAGGTCAGCGTCCCGGAAACCGCGGCGAAGGCATCGCCCACCGGCTCCGCCGACGGGTCGAGCGCGGCCACTGCCCGGTTGTACTCATCGGTGAAGCGACCGACCACCTCTCGACAAACCGCACGAAGCTCCTCCAACTGCCCCGGGTCCGCCCGAACCCGTTTCGGGAAGCGGACAGGGTATCCGTAGGGACCGTTCGTGGTCAGCACCGAAGGGTGCCCGGGGTGGAACGAGACGAAGGACCGGCCCAGCCCACGGAGGGCGGCGGTGGCACCGAAGGCGAGATGGTCGGCTACCACCGAGTCGGGATCGACCTCTACGAGGATCCGGGCCAAGTCGGTGGCGACCCGGTCAGGCTCCCACAACAGGTCCCGCAGCCGGTGCCTGGCCTGGTGGAGCAGGGTTGGCACCGCTCCCTCTCTGCTGGCGTCGAAGAACGACCGCAGCTGCCTCTCCTCATCCCTCCCCTGCTCCTCGGGGCGGATCACACCCGGGTTGCTCCCCGGGCCCAGGGTCAACTCGACATAGCCGAACCCTTCATCTTCCACCGTCTTCTTGAGACCCGCGCCGGTAGCCACCACCACCCGGTGACCAAGTTCCCGCAGCGAATGGCCCACCGCGCTCAGCGGGAAGTAGTGCGATGCGTAATCCGGGACGATGAAGAGGACGGTGCTCATCCCACCTGTGCCTGCTCCCGGGCGTAGAGGTCAACGAGGTCGTTGGCCATGGCCGAAAGGCTGTACCCGGACCTGACCAGACGCCTGGCCGCGTCGGCCCGCACCCGAGAGAACCTGACATCCGCCGCCCATCGCAGCCCGTCCTGGATCCTGGCGACCTCAGCGGTGTCGGCCAGGTATCCGGTGAAGCCGGGGGCGACATAGGTGGCCGGCCCTCCCACCTCCGGGGCGACCACGGGCAGACCAGCCGCCAACGCCTCGACGATGGCCAACCCGAACTCCTCCTTGTCGCTCGCGCAGACATAGATGCCGTTGGGCCCCACCACCTCCGGGATTCCCGAGACTGCGGCGGCCATGACCAGCGCCACCTCCCGATGGGAGCGGTTTCCGAGGAGGAGCAGGCCGTTGGCCGCATCCAGCGGCTCACCGACCGCGGTTTCGATCGCCGACAGCGTGGCGTCCTCTTCGGGACTCGGCTCCTCCAGGTTCCCACCCAGGAGCACCAGGTTGAACCTCGAGTAAAAATCTGGGTCGCTGGACCAGGCCGCAGCCACCCGGTCCATCCCCTTGACCCGGTGGAGGCGGCCCACGCTGAGGATCACCGGCAGACCCCTTCTCGAATGGGGCAGGGCCTCGACCCCCCTGCGCAAGTCTGCCAGCACACCCTTCTCGGCCGGCTTTCCGGGCGAGGACAGAGCCCGCCGGGCCTCGGTCGCCATGGCATAGTCGACACCTTCAGGGATGACCCGGAACCGGTCCGGGTCAGCATTGAGGTCGACCCCGAGCAGTGTCTGGAACTGCTCACCCTGGCTCTGTCGGGGTAGCAATGCCAGACGGGCGGAATGCTCCAGCATCCACTCGACCAGCCAGGCCCGGAACACATAGTGCTGCTCGGCATCGACCGCGGCGAAATCGGCCCGGTTCAGCGCCCCTCTCGCCTCGGCGGAGGCAATGACGGCGTGAGGGTCCGGGGCCAGCGTGAAGAAGATCGGGATGCCCAACTCGATGCCAAGCCGGGCCCCGACAAAGGTCCCGACGTCGGCGAAACGGAGGTGCAGGGCATCGAACGGCCCGTGGCCGGCCAGGAACGAGCGCAGCTCGCGTTCGATGTCGGCTCGAAACGACCACATCTCCGCGGTGGGGAGATACCCGGAGGGGCCGAAGGGGAGCCTAACCAGAGTCCCATTGCTGCCGATCGGCTCCAGTGGGCGGCGGAAGCGGGTGGACTCCCCCTCGATTCGCCGGGTGACCAGAAACACCTCGGAGACCGACTCGTGCTCGGCCAGCTCCTCGGTCAGACCGACCTGAAGCGTCACCAATCCCCCGCCGTCGCCAGCGCCGGCCGCCGACAGCTCGGCGTCGACCCGGCCCTGCATGAGGATCTGGGCAATGCGGAGACCCCGTCGGCTCTTGTGCTCCTGTCGCCCGAATCGAGGTCGATGGGCGAGGAGGCGAATCCGCTCCGGGACCGGTCTGTCCACCTGCCACAGCAGCTCCGGTATCTCGACAAACCAGGTCTCGAGAGCCAGCTCGGCCATCATCGCCCCGAACCCGCCCGACCCGGCCAGCGCCACCAGAGCGGGGAGGGCGGCGGGCATGGGACGTCTCCGGCTCAACGCCCAGGCGGCATGCTCGGCGAGACCGGGATCGCCGATGGTGAGAGAGCGGAGCAGGATCGGATCGACCTTGGACGAGGGGACGTCGGCCAGAGACTGGAGACCGAGGTAGGCGGCGAGCGGGTCGATGCGGTAACGGTCGATCAGGGAAGTGAGCACCTCGACCGCTGTCGGCGGATCGGCCCGTCTCGCCGCCTCGTCCAGCGATCGCATCCGGCGCAGCCCGTCGAGGACACCGTCACCAACGGCGATCCGGTCCACCTCCGTTTGGAGGCTGGAGCGTTGAGACGCGAGGGCTCTTGTCGACATCGAGCGGTATTCGGTTCAGCGCCGGCCGATAGATGACTTGCAGCGGCCGTGATGCTTCCGTGGAGCGACCCCGGCGTAGCTAGTTGTAGTGGCGGACCCGGTCCCAGATCCCGGAGAGCTGCCCGCTCGGCTCGAGGCACAGAAAGACAGGCTGGTCCGCCACTTCGTTCTCCACCCCGTACGGGTTGCCGAGATTCGCCACCCGTTCCAGGTCGGGACAAATCAGCTCCAACTCCGCCGCCACCGGCCCGACCCCGATGATCGGCCCGTGCTCGGGGGGCGGGCCCCACAGCCAGTAGTTGTTGTGCCCGCTGGCAGCTCCGGGCAAGCCGACGTCGGGGCCAAGGACATCGACTGCTCCCGCTTCCCCGTAGTTACTGGTGAAGACAACGGCCCTCTCCCTCTGATGGGCAGGGATCATCTGGTAGGCGTCGCCGATCTGGTCGATCATCTCAGGCCAGCCCACCGTCTCTCCCAGCTCACCGGTGGGATCGAATGAGCCGACCCGATCGATCGGGAGCAGTGGTAGGGCGATGAACAGCCCGACTGCCACGCCGAGCACCGTCAATCCACCCACCGATCGACGCCATGGGACAGAGAGGCGCTCGAACCACACCCCACCGGCGGCGAGGAGGGCGGCGTACATCGGGGCGACGTAGTACGACTTCCCTCCGGTGACGAGAAACACGGCGAACAGCAAAAGGTAGGCGATGGGCAGAGGACGCCACGGCCGGGCATCGTCCGAACGGGCCAGGCACCACAGGCCGGCGAAGGCCGGAATGGCCAGGGTGATCGAGAGCAATGCCGGCTGTTGGATCACGAAGGCGAGCGGGCCATCGCCGCGGGCCCGTAGAGCCCCGGCAACCTCCAGTTGGGGCCAGCCATGATTCGCCTGCCAGATCAGGTTGGGCAGTGCGATCAGTGCGGCGACGGCCACCCCCAGCCAGGGATAGGGCGAAGCCAGCAGCCTCCGTTGCCGGGTCGCCAACAGCGAGACCAGGATCGCCGCCGCGAAGAAGGCCATAGTGTGCTTGTTCTGGAGCCCGATGCCGACGACAACCCCGAGGGCGAGCCACCAACGGGGATCGTCCCCGTCGAGCAGGCCGACCACGATCCACAGACCCAGCGCCCAGAAGAAGTAGTCGAACACGGCGGTGCTGAGCAGATGACCCTCCCCGAGCAGGACCCCGGTGAAACCAGCGGCGAAGGCGGCGAACACCTGTGCGATCCTCCCGCCACCGAACCGCCGGGCCATCGCCGCGGCCAGAATCGCCACTCCCCCGACCGCCAGGGCCGGGAACACTCTCAACGCGGTAGGTGAGGTGCCGAACAGGGTCTCGGAGATCCGGGCCACCAGCGGGGTCAGTGGTGGCTGGTCGACATAGCCCCACTCGAGACTCCGCCCGGCCATGACGAAATAGGTCTCGTCACGGTGAAACCCGTACCGACCCGACACCGCCAGCAGAAGGGCGGCGGCACCGGCGCCGCTGATCCACACACCGGGAGGAAGGCGTTCGGACGCCCGATCGTGGGCCATGGGACCAGTCTCGCATCCGGGTCCACACGGAAGCCCGCGTGCGGGGTCTCAGGCGGTTGCCCGAGACCTCCGCACCAGG
>JBFYOJ010000052.1:0-5366 GCA_041303885.1 Acidimicrobiia bacterium
CCAGTCGGACGGGACGACCGCGTGGGTGACCCCCGACAGCCCTCCTATCGTGAACATCGCGACGAACCCGATTGCAAAGAGCATGGCCGTCGTGAGCCGGATTCGACCCATCCACATCGTGCCCAGCCAGTTGAAGATCTTGATCCCCGTGGGTATGGCGATGGTCATCGTTGCGAGGCCGAAAGCCGCCTGGGCCACCGGCGTTATCCCCGAGGAGAACATGTGGTGGGCCCAGACCCCGAAACCGAGGAAGGCGATTGCCGCACCGGCGAACACCACCGCCGAGTACCCGAACAGCGGCTTGCGTGAGAAGGTGGGGAGGATCTCGGAGACGATCCCCATCGCCGGCAGGATCAGTATGTACACCTCGGGATGGCCGAACAGCCAGAACAGATGCTGCCAGAGGATCGGGTCTCCCCCGTTTGTCGCGGCGAAGAAGAGCGAGCCGAACTGACGGTCGAAGGTGACCATGAAAAGGGCAACCGCGATGATCGGCAGGGAGAAGAGCAGCAGGAAGGAGGTGACTGTTGTCATCCAGGCGAACACAGGCATCCTGAGGAGACGCATCCCCTTGGCCCTCATGTTGAGCACGGTGACCACGAAGTTCACCGACGAGACAAGCGAGGCGAGCCCGACGATCTGGAGGCCGAGGGCCCAGTAGTCCATCGCTGTCCCGGCCGAGTAGAGCGGCCCAGCATTCGGCTGGTACCCGAACCAGCCCCCATCGGGTGAGTCAGCGAGGAAGTTGAAGGTCCCGGGCCCTCCCCCTGCGGCAAGGTTGCCATCGATGCCACCGATCCCGTCGACCCCCACCGGCGCCAGCGAGGTGCCGAAGAAGAAGGTGGAGTAGAGGAAGATGGCACCGAAAACGAAGATCCACCAGGAGAGTGCGTTGAGACGGGGGAAGGCGACATCCCGCGCCCCGATCAGGAGAGGC
This sequence comes from Acidimicrobiia bacterium, assembly GCA_041303885.1. GTDB lineage: Bacteria > Actinomycetota > Acidimicrobiia > Spongiisociales > ZC4RG35 > JARDZU01. The sequence goes on from JBFYOJ010000052.1 coordinate 938, forward strand.
AGCAGATAGTTCATGAAGGCTGCCGAGGCCGGCATCACGAAGAGGAAGATCATCGTGGTCCCGTGCATCGTGAACAATGCGTTGTAGGCCCCCGCGGTCAGGAACTCGGCGTTGGCCTGGGAAAGCTGGATCCGGAGGAGCAACGCCTCGATGCCGCCGATCAGGAAGAAGGAGAACGCGGCATAGCCGTACATGATCCCGATCCGCTTGTGATCGACAGTTGTCAGCCACGACCACAACCCGGTCGTCGACGACGGGCGCCGAAAAATGGTGGTCGTCGGGCGTTCGGCGGTTGCGGTCATTCGTTGCTCTCCAACCATGCGATCAAGTCGTCGATCTCCTGCTGGGTCAGGGCCAGGTTCGGCATGAAGCTCCCCGGTTTGGTGTTCGGCGGGTCGGCCAGCCATTGACCGAGTGCATCCTCGCGGTCCTGACCCTCCTCGGGGAGGATGGCGCCGGCGAAGACACCCCGTGAGGCGAAATGGGTCAACTCCGGCCCATTGAAGGCCCCCTCCGCCACGACGAGCGACATGGAGTCGTCCTCGAAGCGGACGGTGTGGCACTGGGTGCACCCCTTGTTCTGGAACACCTGATAGCCGTCCCATTCCGGGGTCCCCTCCTCAGGCACCGGTGCCCCCTCCTGCTGGGCTTCGAGCCAGGCTTGGTACGCGGATGGATCGAGGGCGACCACCCGGGCCCGCATCAAGGAGTGGGAGAGCCCGCAGAACTCGGCGCAATGGCCCCAGTACTCACCGGGCTCGTATGCCTCGAGCCGAAGCTCGGTCGTCTGCCCCGGGATGAGGTAGCGCTTGCCGTTCAAGGCCGGGATCCAGAAGTTGTGGATCACGTCGTCCGAAGTCATCCGGGCACACACCTCCTCTCCCGCAGGTATGACCATGACGTTGGCCGTGGTGATGTCCGCGTCGGGGTAGTGATACTCGAACCACCACTGGTGTCCGATGACCTGTATCTCGATGGCGTCGGTGCCGCACTCGGTCAGGTCGAAGACGGCTGCGGTGGTCGGCACCGCCACCCCGGCCAGGATCAGTGCGGGGATGACCGTCCACAGCACCTCGAGTTTGGGACTCCCATGCAGCTGTTTTGCCTCTTTGGCCTGGTGACGATCCCTGAACAGGAAGACCGCCACCAGGATCGCACCCTCGACCAGGACGAAGATCCCGGTTGCGATCCAGAACACCGGCCAGAAGAGGTTGTCGATCCTCTCCGCAAAAGGCCCCTTTGGTTCAAAAGTCGTGAGCGGGGCATCGTCGATCCCGATCAGTGAGCAGGCACCGAGCAGGAGGACGAGGCCAACCAGGGCGGCTATGCGGACCAGGGAAAATCGGGACCGGGACATCGGCTCGGCATCATACGGACTCGCGAAACGACCGAACAACTTCACCCGGCTACGACGATCACGACGCCACGGCGTCGATCGCGCCGGTCAACTCCGCGTCGGAAGCAGCGCCTTCGAAGGCCGCCGTCACCTCTCCCGACGCGTCGACCACGAACACCCATGGTTCGGATGGCAGACCCCACTCCGACACGGCCGGCACCACGGTGAGATCGTCGGTCGACTCCACCTGAAGGTCCTCGTAGATCTCGACGTGCACGAAGTCGATTTCGGGATAGTCGGTGCGAAGAGCCTTGACCTGATCGAGGAGAGGCCCGCATGTGGTCGATACGCAAAAACCCGGGGTGGCGAAGACGATCACCGACGCGGTCCCATTGCTGACGGCCTCCGACACACTCAGCTCATACATGGCGGGGTCCGGATCGGGATCCGAGCTGATGATGGAGAGGTCGGGGAATTCGGCCTCGGTCCTGGTCACCGAGGCAGGAGCCATCTCCCCGGGTTGGATCAACGGGGAGTCCTCGAAGGCAACGAACCCGACCGGCCCGGCGGTGGCCAGACCCTCGGCATCGACCGTGGCCTGATAGGTGGCAGCCTCGGGGATCTCGGGCCAGGCCACATACAGCCCCCTGACGTCTTCCACGGTCCAGAGGAACTCCATGGGGTACGTGCCCAGTGGAGATCCGTCCTCGTTGCGAAGCGTCAACGTCGCCTCCCTGTCCGGGGAGGCAAGGAACTCGTCGGTCTCGGGGTCGACCAGGGCGATCATGACCCGTTGCGTCCCAACTCCGACGCTCCCGTTGGCCGAGGCCATCACCGCGAACGGCGCGACCTCGTCGGACCCGCAGGCGCCAAGGGCGAGAACGAGGGCAAGGAGGAAGACCAGACGTCTCATCGCACGAGGACGTCCAACATCAATGCGGCGAACAGAGCCGAGAGATAGACGGTGGAGGTCGTGAACAGGCGCATTGCATCCTCGGGACGCCGGTACACCCGCCAAGTGTCCCAGAGGAACCACCCGCCGAGACCGAGTGCCGCGGCCAGGTAGACCCAGCGCATCCCGGCCACAGGGACGAGAAGGAGGCTGATCCCGACCATCAGACCGGTGTACAGGAGCATCTTTCTCGTGGTTGCCTCGACGCCTGCCACCACCGGGAGCATCGGGACGCCCGCCCTCTGGTAGTCCTCCCTGTACCGGATTGCGAGCGCCCAGAAATGCGGCGGAGTCCAGTAGAAGACGATGAAGAACATGATCCACGAAGGGAGGGCGAGGTCACCGGACACCGCGGCCCATCCCACCAACACCGGAGCCGCGCCGGCCGCACCACCGATCACGATGTTCTGGCTGCTCGAGCGTTTCAACCGGAGCGTGTAGACGAAGACGTAGAAGAGAAGAGCTCCCGTCGAGATCGCTGCCGCGAGGAGATTGGTGGTGACCCAGAGCCAGATGAAGCCGGCCACCCCGAGCACGACACCGAAGACGAGGGCGTTCCGCGGCGGGACTTCGTGGCGGGCCAGCGGTCTCGAGCTGGTACGCCTCATGACCTGGTCGATATCCCGATCGATGTAGTTGTTGAGGGTGTTGGCCCCCCCGGCAGATAGAGATCCCCCGATCAACGTCGCCACCACCAGCCACGTGCCCGGCCAGCGCCCCGCAGCGAGCACCATCGCGGGCACGGTGGTGATCAGCAGCAACTCGATGATCCGGGGCTTGGTGAGTGCGAAGTAGGCGGCCACCCGGGAACGGGAGACTCCAGGAGCGCGGGGGTCGGCGATCAACGGGACCGTCACCTCTCGCCCTTCACTCGACATCGGTCTTCTCCTCGGTGTTCTCTCCGGCATCCTTGTCTGCTGCGGCCCGTCTCGCCTTTCGCTCCGCCCAGCGGAGGGCGACGATGGCGAGAATGGCCGGGACGACGAAGATGCCAACCTCATCGATGCCCCAATAGTGCGCGAATACCGTCATCAGCCGGAGAGGATCAACAGTCCAAGAGTCGTGAGGGCAACCATAAGTAGAAGCATCGCGTACTGAGAACGGACCGCGCCCCGCCCGAAGTCGGTGAGCGCCCGGTCATGCGCCAGTATCACACCCAGGACATGCCCTGAGACGATGACGCCCACCTGGATGTACCAGATGGGCTCGGCGGCCGTGATGAAGAAGTCGACCTTGCGGTCCGCCGTGCCAAACAGGTCCCATCCGAGAGCGAATGGATCCGACACGGCGGCGACCAGTTGCTGGCCTTCGAAGAGGATCAGGGTCAAGTAATGAGCCACCGCATAGGCAAGGGCAATCGGGACCAGCGTGTGGGCAAAGCGGGAAGCGACCCGGTTGGCGGTCCATTCGTCTCCCACCATGAGGGCGGCGGCAGCGGAGGCGAGCCAGTAGGCGGCTCCTATCACGAGCACCGCCGACACCAACAGCAGAGTCTGGCCGCCCGTCGATTCGGTCAATCCGCCGAATGTGGAGCGGAACCAGGTCGTCGCCGAGGCGCCGTCATAGGACACCGTCCCGATCGCGATGACTACGAAGGCGGCCAGACCTCTCCACGCGGGGACGACGGTGAGGGCGCGGAGCCAACCCCTCCAGAGCAGGCGACCGTCCTCCCTGCGCCCGAGGGGAGAGATCGCGGAAATCAGGCGGTTGTATGGGGTGAACGCATCGAACGAGCCCAGACCCGTCTCCAGTCCGGAGAAGGCCATGACCGCCATCATCAAGAGTGTGTACACCAGCGCGGCGACCGCCAGCGTCACCGGCGACCCCGAATCCGGGCTCACCAACTCGAGCCAGGTGAAGCCGAGCAGCAGGACCCCGGCCGGCCAGATCCCCACTCGCTCGATCACCCATACCCGCTCCGCCCGTCCCACGCGGAGCGACTGGCCGAGGGTCCGCCATGGATTGATGTCGGCATACCAATTGCCGACGAACACCCCGGCGAACGGGATCACCAGCCAGAAGACCACCCAGATCAGCACGGGCGCGATGGTCGGGCGAGAGGGGTCGACGTCCAGACCGAGGAGTGGGGGCAACAACTGCCCGACGACCAGCAGCAGGCCGATCACCCCGAGCGTCGGGAG
>JBFYOJ010000053.1:0-20900 GCA_041303885.1 Acidimicrobiia bacterium
CGCAACTCGGCGAGCTCGACTCCCGAGTCGGCGACCATCGCGTCGAGAACATCGCGGGTCTGATAGGCGGTCGACTCGAGGGCGGCGCGAGCGATGTGACCCCGGTTGGCGAACCTGGTGAGACCGGCGATCACCCCCCTTGCGTCCGGTCTCCAGTGCGGCGCGAACAAGCCGGAGAAGGCAGGGACGAAGTAAACGTCGCCATTGTCCTCCACCGACCTCGCCAGCGCCTCGACCTCGGAGGCGTCGTCGAACATCCTCATGTTGTCTCGCAGCCATTGGACCAGTGAACCGGTGTCCGCGACCGAGCCTTCCAGTGCGTAGACCGTCGGCTCACCGTCTCGTTTGAAGGCAACCGTGGTCAGCAATCCGGCCTCGGAGGCGACCGGAGTTGTGCCCGTGTTGAGCAACATGAAATTGCCCGTCCCGTAGGTGTTCTTCGCCTCGCCAGGGTCGAAGCACGCCTGGCCGAACAGGGCAGCCTGCTGGTCGCCGAGTATCGCGGCGAGCGGCACGCCGTCGAGCGGGCCGTGGCACTCGGCAACGTGCCCGATGGAGGGGACGATCGAAGGGAGCATGGCGGTTGGCACGCCGAGCTCCATGGCCAGATCCGCATCCCAGGTGGCGGTGGCCAGGTCCATGAGCAGGGTGCGGGAGGCGTTGCTGACGTCGGTGACGTGATGGGCATCACCAGGTCCCCCTGTCAGGTTCCATGCCATCCAGGAATCGATGGTCCCGAAGGCGAGCTCGCCGCGATGGGCTCGATCCTGCAGGTCGAGATGGTCGAGGAGCCAGCGGACCTTGGGACCGGCGAAGTAGGTGGCGAGGGGAAGACCGGTTTTGGCGCGAAATCGGTTCGGCCCTTGATCGCCACCGAGGTCTTTGCACAGATCAGCGGTGCGGGTGTCCTGCCACACGATGGCATTTGCCACCGGCCGGCCGCTCTCGCGCTCCCATACGACCGTCGTCTCCCGCTGGTTGGTAATGCCCACGGCTGCCAGGTCCACTACCCCAAGCCCGGCGCCGGCCAGCGCACCTTCGATCACTGATGTCGCTTTCGACCAGATCTCCACCGGGTCGTGCTCAACCCAACCTGGTTGGGGGAAGAGCTGCTGATGCTCACGCCGGTCGATCGACACCACTGCTCCGTCGTGGTCGAACACCATGAACCGGGTGGATGTGGTCCCCTGGTCCAGTGCAGCGACGAACTCGGGCATCAGGCCGGCCGGCTCCGCCCCCTCAGGGCTGCCATCTCCTGTGCCCGGGCGCGATCCGATGGCCATTGCTCCACGATGCCCGCCGCGTCCTCGATGATCGACGCCACCTCGTCGCGCTCTGCCTTGGAGAACTGGCGAAGGACGAACAAGGCCGGGTCCATCTCCCCCGGAGGCCGGCCCACCCCGAGTTTGAGCCGGCTGAACTGGTTGGTGCTGAGGGCGGACTCGATCGACCTGATCCCGTTGTGACCGCCACTGCCCCCTGCCACCTGGATCTTGAGCCGGCCGAAGGACAGATCGATGTCGTCGTGCACCACGAGCAGATCATCCGCGGAGAGACGGAAGTAGTCCAGGAGTGAGCGCACGGCGCGACCCGACTCGTTCATATAGGTGGTGGGGACCGAATAGATGACCTGATCCTCCCCGGTGCCAACCCGTGCCAACCGGGCCCTCACCCGGGAAGGGCCGCGGCCCAACTCGGCGCCGGCGCGCTCCAGCACGCGAGCGACGACCTCATACCCGAAGTTGTGACGCGTCCCTTCGTAGTCAGGCCCCGGATTGCGCAGCCCGACCACCAGGGGCGACAGGTCACTCGCCGGAATTCCCCCCGGCTTCCTCAGACCCTTGAGACTCTTCGCCATGCGGCTCCTCGCCCTCGACGGCCTCTGCCCCCTCCTCGCCCTCGATCTCCTCGGCTTCTTCGACCTCAGCCGCCGGGGCGGTGACGCTCATCAAGACGGTCTCGGGATCGTCGATGTACACGACACCCTCGAGCTGCGGGAGATCGGCCACGCGAAGGGCACCGCCCATCTCCACACCGGAGATGTCGAGCTCGATTCCCGAAGGGATCGAGGTTGCGAGCGTCTCCACCTCCACGTGGGTCTTGCTCGGTGAGAACACGCCACCATCGCGGACGCCGATCGGGGTGCCTTCGAAGTGGATGACGACCTCGGCGCGGAGAGTCTCGTCGAGGGAGACGGTCACGAAGTCGATGTGCCTGTACTCGTTGCGGAATGGGTGGCGCTCGATGACCCGGGCCATGGTCAGGACGACGTCTTTGCCCTCGATCTCGAGGTTGATCAGGGCGTTGGAGCCGGCTTCGGTGTGCAGTGCGAGGTGCAGGTCGTGCGCGTCGACGGCGACGTTGATCGGGTCGATCTTCTTGCCGTAGACGATTCCCGGGACCCGTCCGGTCTTGCGGAGACGGCGCGACTCGCGCGAGCCGGTGGCACGGCCCGCCTCGGCGCGCAAAGTGACTTGCGACATCTGAAGAGACTCCTTGGGGAGGTGGGTGAGCTCCCAATTATGGCCGGGTCTCGATGCTTCCGCCAGACGAAACGACCTCGACCCATTTCGAGGTGGCCGTCGCGAGCTTCTCGATCACCGACTCCGGTTTCCACCCCCCACCCCGGAAGGAATGGTCGGCACCTTCCAGCAGCTCGACGGTTGCATTGGGCAGGGTGCGGATGTGCCGATCGAACAGCTCCATTCGGCTCAGGGCGTCCCGAGTTCCCTGGATGAAGAGGAGTGGAACACGCACATCCGGGAAGTGAGCGACCCTGAGGCTGTCCGGCTTTCCGGACGGGTGCAGCGGGTATCCGTACAGCACCACCCCGGCTGCCGGGTAGTCCTCCGCCGCCAGATAGGTGGCCATCCGCCCGCCCATCGATTTGCCGGCCAAGAACAGGACGTCGACCCGCTCACGAAGGAAGTCGGCCGCGGCCCGGTGCACCTCGACGAGCTTCGTGGTGGGGTCGGGCCGCTTCGAGCCCCGCTCTGTGTATGCATAGTTGAAGGTCATCGCCATGTGCCCGGCATCGGCAAGGGCATGGCGCAGACCCACCATGAACGGGTGGTCCTGGTTGGTGCCGGCACCGTGGGCGAGCAGGATCCCAATGTCGCCTTCCCCGGAGATCCGGCCCGATACCTCCCCTCCCGGGAGTGTCATGACGACCATCTCATCCATCGACCCAATGTAGAGCAGTTACCGTGGCCGTATGGATCTCCTCATCCACGACAGTCCGGAGGCTGTGAGCGAAGCCGCGTCCACGAGGGTTGCAGGCCTCCTCACTGGGACGTCGGGGCGCTTCTCGCTGGGGCTGGCGGGAGGGTCCACCCCAGAGGCCACCTACCGGGCTCTCCGCTCGGCTGGCGGGGGTTGGGATCGGGTGGATGCGTGGCTGGCCGACGAGCGTTGGGTGGCACCGGACCATGAGCGGTCGAACGGCCACATGGCCGCCACCGTCCTGTTCGATCACGTGGACGCGACCCTGGAACGGCCGAGATGGGGAGAGTTCATCATGCCGGAGGACTCCGCCGCCCATTATGAGGCGCGTCTCCGCTCGATCCATGGCAAGCGACCCCCTGATCTCGTCCTGCTCGGGATGGGCGACGATGGGCACACCGCCTCGTTGTTCCCGGGAACCGTCGCCCTCCAGGAGCGCACACGTTGGTACGTGGCAAACCACGTCCCGCAATTGGGTGAGGACCGGCTGACCGCGACTCTCCCCCTGCTCTGGAGTGCTCGCCTGCTGATGGTGCTCGTCGTCGGAGGAGGGAAGGCCGAGGCGCTCAAGGCGAGTTTCGAGGACGACACGCCGGCGGGAAGGCTGGGCCAGGGCGATGCGGAGGTCGAGTGGTACGTAGATCGGGACGCGGCAACCCTTCTCGCCTGACCTTGTCGATCACCCTGGTCGCAGCTCTGCTGACGTCATGCGCGGCCGGTCTGGTTCCGGTCCAGACCACGACCGACGGGCCTCCGACGACGATCGCCACCTCCACCACGTCGTCGACAACCACGACAACGGCCCCATCCACGACCGACGTGCCTTCGACGACCGTACCGCCCGGTTCGACCGTCACCACCATGACCGACATAGGGCTCGAGATCCACGTCCCGGAGGGCGATGGGCCCTTTCCCGCGGCGGTGCTGGTGCACGGCGGCGGGTGGGTGGCCGGCTCACCGGAATTGATGAGTGACCTCGCCAGGTTCCTGACCGATCAGGGGTATCTCACGGTCAACACCGCCTACACCCTGTCCAACGACATCCCCGGGTATCCGATCGCCGTCGACGATGTGGCGTGCGCGGTGAGATACGCGAGCTCCCATCCGGATGCTGACGGGACAGTGGCCGTGATCGGCCACTCCGCTGGTGCCCATCTCTCCGCCCTTGTCGCTCTCGACGATGGTCGATATGGCGAGAATTGCCCACTGACCGACCCTGTGATACCCGATCGGCTCATCGGCCTGGCGGGCCCCTACGACGTCGCCCGTCTCGGCCCGCTGATGTTCCCGTTCTTCGGGGTCAGCCCGGTCGAGGATCCCCAGACCTGGGCGGCAGGGAATCCATTGTTCCAGGTGGAGAACAACACCAAGCTGTCCAGCCTGATCATGCACGGCGAGGAGGACGGCTTCGTCGACCTGAGCTTCGCCACCGACTTCGCCGACGCCCTCACCGAAGCCGGGTCGGAGGCCCTGGTCGAGGTTGTCGAGAGCGCCCGCCACAACGACATGCACGACCCGGAATTCGTCGGTGACCTGATCATCACCTGGCTGGAGCGATGACGGTCTAGATCGGCTCCTCGCCGGGCCAGAGCACCCAGGCACTGTTGTGCTGTGTCATCCCGATCTTCGGGTAGTAGTCGACGGCCCTTGGCGCAGCGAGAAGTATCACCGTCGCCTGCGGGGTCATGTCACGAGTGCGGCGGATCAGCTCCTTGCCGATCCCTTGACTCTGGTATCCGAGTCGGACCGCCAGGTCGGAGAGATAGGTGCAGTACACCCAGTCGGTGATCGAACGAGAGATCCCAACCATCCGGTCCCCTTCCCACGCTGTCACCACCAGGTCCGCCTCTTCCAGCATCCGGGCCATCCGTTCCCTGTCATCGACGGGCCGACGCTCGCCGAGTGTCGAGTCGATGTAAACGTCGATCATGGCGTCGAGGTCTATGTCGTTCCCGATGCGATAGGAGATCATGCCCCGAGGGTAGATTGTCCAGGTGAAGGCCATCGCGACCACCCTCTCCCGCTTCGTCGGCTTGACGGCATTCGCCTACGCCGCCTTTGTCTTCTTCGTGAACCTCGTCAGCGCCTGGGGGGGTTCCACCTACAACCCGGTCTGGAGTCTGTATCTCGTGTTGGGGCTGGGAATGACGGGCATGGTCGGTGCCGTGCTCTTTCTCATGAGTTTCGACGGCCCATCCCACCACCGGACTCGAAGCCGCCGGTTCCTGGGATGGACCGGGATGATGATCTGTGCATCCCTGCCATCGAGCATCCTGATCGCCATCGCCCCGATGGTTTTGTTGAGCGTGCTCTCGATCCTCCTCCCGCCCGAGTTGCCCGCCCGTCGGCGGGGCAGGCACCTGGCTACATCCGGGTGATGTCCCGCGGCGCCACCCGCGGGCCGAAGCTCGGCTCGTGACCCAGCGAGTGGAGCAGGCGGGCGACTCTCCCTCGATGGGGCCGGAAGGGCTCGAGCAGCTCGAGCATCTCCTCGTCGGTGCCCCGGGGGCGACCGGTGAGGTGGTAGACCACAATGTGCTTCAGGTGGTAATCGCCGACGTCGACCTGATCCGGGTCCCCATGGGAGACGGAGAGCGTCTTGGAAACCGTCCAGACCCCAACCCCTGGAAAGGCGGTGAGGGCGGCAGCCGCCTCGGTCGAGTCCGTGTTGCGCAGATCATCGATCCGCGCCGCGGCGGCCGCGAGCCGGCGCAGGGTCTCTGCGCGTCTCCTCTCCACGTGAAGCCGGTGATAGACCCAGTAGGGCGCCTCGGCCATGCGGCCCGGGTCGGGAGGCAGGCGTAGACCCGATGGGCCCGGAGCCGGCTCGCCGAACTCCTCGCGTAGCCCTCGTGTGGCCGCACCGGCCTCCTGACCGGTGACCTTCTGACCGACGACTGCGTGGACCAGGGCATCGAAGACAAGGCCGGTCCGCCCGAACCGCAATCCCGGGTTACGTCGATGCAGCTCTCCGACGATCCGAACATCGGTGTGGAACGCGTCTGGATCGTCCTCGAGGCCACCCACGGCTGCGAGCCTGCTCAGGGCCCAGGCCGAGCCGTCACCCCACGCTTCGCCGATCAGCTCTTCCCTGGTCCGCGTGATCCTGAGAGACACAGGCCCCTGCGGGGTGCGGGCGGTGAGCCACCATCCGTCGTCCCGGAACCAGCCATGCAACGGGTGGAGTGTGGCCTTGAGGTCGAGGGCCCCGAGAATCGGGACCCGTCGCGCCTCACCAGCGTTCGTGATGGACCACCTCATCGAACGGCCGGCGAGCAGGCTTCTCGATCGGGTTCAACGGGCGGTCGGCGGGATAGCCGAGCCCGAGCAGCCAGGTCAGACGTCGATCTGCTGGAAGCCCCAGGATCTCGGCGGCAAGCTCGTAGTCATGCACAGATGCCGTCCGGCTTCCGATGCCGAGGTCGGCCGCCGCGATCATCATCGACATCGCGGCCTGCCCCAGGTCGTAGTTGATCGAGCCGATCTCCCGCGGGTCCTCGCTCGTGGGAGCCACCAGCCCTACGGCCGCCCGCGCGTCGGCGATGTGGCCGGCGCCCCGCCAGACGTGAGAGATCTTCTCCAGGGCGTCACGGTCCTGTATCAAGACGAAATCCCAGCGCTGGTCGTTGCGCGACGACGGTGCGCGACGACCGGCTTCGAGGATCCGGACCAGGTCTCGGTCTTCGATCGGCGTGTTGTCGTATTCGCGAATTGCCCGACGGGCCCTGATGGCGTCCCATGTTTCCATCGGGCCAACCTAGCGCTCAGGCCGGGACGACCTCGACGCGGATCCCGTTGAGCACGGCATTGCCGGAGATCGGATCGGTGGCTCCTGTCGACAGCCTGTTGCTGTTCACCCCGGGTCGAACGGAGGCGACGGACAGCTCCGCGCCCTCGAGGTCGTGACCCCAGCCATGAGGCAGGCTGACGACGCCGGGCATGATGTCGGCGGTCGTCTCGGCCGGGACGATCAGCATCCCCGCCGGTGAGGAGACCTTGACCATCTGCCCGGGCGCCACCCCGAGCCGCCTGGCGTCATCCCCGTTGATCTGGAGGGTGCAGCGTTCTCTCCCGCTGACCAGGACGTCGATGTTGTGCATCCAAGAATTGTTGGAGCGCACATCCCGCCGTCCGATCAGGACGAATCCACCGTTCACCTTGCGATTGGTTGCGGCGAGCAACCTGCTCACGTCGGCCAGAAGCAGATCCGGAGCCAGCTCGACCATCCCGGATGGGGTGCACAGGGCATCGGGCAGGCGGGGCCGAAGTGGTCCGAGGTCGATGCCGTGCGGTGAAGCCTGTAACCGTCTCAGGGTGAGACCATCGGGGTCGGTGCCATAGCCATCTCCATACGGGCCGGTCCGAACCAGGAAGTCCAGCATTCGCTCCGGGCCGCGCCCGCCTCCCGTGGCGGCAAAGACCTCCTCCGGATCCCGTCCGTGGATCCGGGAAGATGGATCGGCGACCGCAGAGCCCACCATGAGTCCGAACACCCCGTCGTCGAGCACGTCGAGATCCGCCGCAGGCCCTTGACCGGAGAGCACAGCGCCGAGGCGAAGCAGTATCTGCCACTCGTCGGGCGTCCCCTCGGGAAGCGGGAACAGGGCCGGCGAGTAATTGGCGACGTTTCGCACGGACAGTTGACTGAAGGCGAAGTCGTAGTGCGGTCGCCGCAGCGGCGAGGCGCCGGGGAGGATGACGTCGGCGTGTCGGGTGGTCTCGTTGAGATAGAGGTCGATCGACACCATGAGCTCGAGGCTCGCCAGCGCCTCATCGAGACGGTCGCTGTCGGGAGTCGACAGCACCGGGTTGCCGGCGATGGTGATCATCGCCCTGAGCCGCCCCGGCCCCGGCTCCGGCTCGAGGATCTCGTCGGCCAGTGTCGCCACCGGCAGCTCACCTCTCACCTCGGGGAGGTTCCTGACCCGGCTCATCCAACGGCCTACCTGAAACCCGCGCCGGGCGCGTGGCTGCTCATGGGCAGCGTTGGAGAACATGGCTCCGCCTGACCGGTCGAGATTCCCGGTGATGACATTGAGCACGTCGACCATCCACGAGGCCATCGTCCCGAACTCAGCGGTGTGGGTGCCGATCCTGCCGTAGACGGCTGCGGAGTCGGCCGCGGCGAGCTCGCAGGCGATGCGACGTGTCTCCGCCGAGTCGATGCCACAGGCTTCGGCCACGACCTCCGGGGTAAAGGCCTCGACAGCGACGGCGACTTCCTCGACCCCGGCCACGTGACCTTCCAGGTCGCCCAGGTCGGTCAGGCCCTCCTCGAACAACACATTGGCCAGGGCGAACAGGAACAGGGCATCAGTGCCAGGGCGGATCGGCAGGTGCTGATCAGCGGCCGCGGCGGTCTTGGTCCGTCTCGGGTCGACGACCACGACCCGTCCACCCCGAGCCCGGATGGCCTCGAGCCTCCCGGGCCAGTCGGGCGCAGTGGCGAGACTGCCGTTCGACTCGAGTGGGTTGGCCCCGAGCATCAACAAATAGGCGGTGCGATCGATGTCGGGCACGGGGATCAGGTCTGGATGGCCGAACATGAGACCGGCGGAGACATGTTTTGGCATTTGGTCGACGGTGGAGGCACTGAAGATGGCCTTGGTCCGCAGCATCCTCAGCATGACGCGCGGGTAGAGGATCCCCGACATCGAGTGGACATTGGGGTTCCCCAGGTAGACGCCAACGGAGTCGCTTCCGTGCTCGGCAAGGATCGGGGTCAAGCGCTGCTCGATGACGGCGAATGCCTCGTCCCAGGTCACCGGCACGTGCTTGCCGTCCCGCTTCACCAACGGTGAGCGGAGACGGTCCGGGTCTTCGTCGAGCTTGCCCAGTGTCGACCCTTTCGGGCAGATGTAACCGTGACTGAAGACATCGTCGCGATCGCCACGGATACGGATCACCTTCTCATCCCTATGGGTGATCTCCAGGCCACAGGTCGCCTCGCAGAGGGGGCAGCTCCTGTAAGCCGTCGATGTCATGCGCCTACCACCGCGGTCTCACCGGTGCGGTTCCTCACGACACCGAGCGGCGGCTCGATCCGGACGTCGCGCCGGCTCAGCCTCTCTCCACACTGCCCGCAATGGGCGACGGCGTGGGCCTCCTGGCCACATGCGACGTGGATCACCTTCTGGCGATTCGGGGCCGCCGGCGGCTTCCAGCGCTCTCCATAGCTCCACAGGGTCATCAGCACATCGAACAAGTCCTTTCCCTGCTCGGTGAGCCGGTACTCGTGACGGGGAGGGCGCTCCTGGTAGAGCCTGGTCTCCATCATCCCGTTTGCCACCAGACGCTCGAGACGATCGGTGAGAACATTGCGGGCGATCCCGAGGTCATCGACGAACTCGTCGAAACGGCGGACCCCGAGAAAGGCGTCACGCAGGATCAGGACTGTCCAGGCGTCGTTGACCATCTCGACCGTGTTGGCCACGGCGCACTCCAGGTGCTGCAGGGACTTTCTCGACATGCCGCGATTGTAGCGGTGGTGAGTTGCAATGCGCTACTAACTCGCATAGAGTGGTGAGTAGCAATTCGCAACTGAGGAGAGACCCAATGCGATTCAGAGAACTCCGACGACGCCGGCGTCGGCCGAGGGCCCCCATGTTCCTGCTGGAGCTCGACCTCCCCTTCGAAGAGGTCATGGCCGATCTCTACTTCCCGTCGGCCGATCCGGTGTCCGGTGGCGCTTTCACCGAAGAGCCGCTCAGCCGATCCGCCTGATCACCGAAGAAAGGGCGGCGAACGAGTCGACCAGCGCCACGCGCTGATCCGGCTGGAGCCGCTGATAGCTGCGCATGGGGGGCAAGGTCAGATTGACGAACGATGCCCCGATCAGCTCTACGATCGAGGCCCATTCCCCCTCTCCCCTGCGGATATCGAAGCGGGTGAAGTCGAGCGGGAGCACTGCCTTCACGAACGGCGCATCGGCTTCGATGGCACCTGCCAGGGTCACCGCCGCCGCCTCACCCTCGATGACGGTCACCTTCACCCCGTCCCGTCTCAACCGCCCGGTATGACGGAGCTTCAGTCGGGCCGGCCCGGCCTCCGAGGCCGGGATGCGAGCCTCGAATTGGGCGACTTCGTTGTGCCCGAGGAAGCGACGATCCACCCGTTCGGTGACGTCGATGACGGGTCCGCCGTTCACAGGCACGAAGCGCGCCCGCCCGGCGCCGGCCTGCTCAACCCAATGCCCGGGCAGATCAACGGCGAGCAAACCGAGCAGACGCCCCTCCTTGTAGGAGCGGGGCACTCGGTGTTTCGTGTCCTGGCCGATCACGATCCGATCAGGCCTCCTCGGCAGTGAGCAGCATCCGGTCGATCGCGCCCCGACCACGACCACGCGCGCAGACCAAAGATCGACTTTGGGCAGGCGAGGCGCGAAGGTAGCAATCCGACGGGATCGTTGGCGCCCAAACGATCATCGAAGTTTGCCGATCTCGCAGCTCGGTGGAGAGGCTCGCTACAGCGGATCGCTCTGCACCGGTCAATGACCGCCGGCGACGTCGTCCAGATACCAGTCCAGCATCCGCTCCAGCGCCGGCTGCGAGTCGACCGCCAACCTGTAGCTCTCCTCGATCAGCTCGTGCGGATCCACGCCCGCCGTCACAAGCTCCTCATCTCCCCCGGCCTCACACCACGACTTGATCAGCTCCCCGCTCATCTCGGGATGGAACTGAACAGCGAGACTGCGGCCGATCGTGAACGCCTGGAGACCGGACTCGTTGCGACCCCTCTCGACAGCTCCTTCCGGAAGCGTGAACTCGTCGTGATGGAACTGGAACCAGGGACCGGCTGCGATCTCATCGACCAGCGAGTCGATCGTGACCCATCCATACTCGGGCCGCTGCGACATGGTGACCCTCCCACCGAGTGCGGCCGATATCGCCTGAGCGCCGAAGCAGATCCCGAGAATGGGCACCCCATGATCCATCTGCCGCTCGATGAACTCGAGCTCGGGTAGGAGCCATCCCCGAATGCCGTGGTCATAGACCGACCATGGGGAGCCCATCAGCACCACCAGGTCGAAGCTCTCACCATCGGGAAAACTCGCCTCGATCTCCGGGTCGCCGACGTCCTTCACGACGACGAACGGCTCCAGGACAAACCCTCGCTTCTCGAGATGGGCACCCACCCGCTCCGGGGTGGACAGCGGGTCGTGTTCGACGACGAAGGCGCGCACCCGGCGAGCTTAACCCTGGGGAACACAGGGCAGACTCGGTCGGTACTGTGTCAGGTCGAACGGCTACGCGGCGACCCTGCGTGGGAAGGAGAGGGCTCTGAGCCACACAACCTACGATCGAGTGCGCTTCCTCTGGCCCGATCATCTCGGTCTCGCCCGGGGAAAGTACCTTTCCGCAGCCCGAGCCGAGGAAGGGAGCAATCACTGCGTCGCCCTTTTCTCCCTTCAGCTCAACCGGGTGATGATCCCCCATCCTGGCGCCCATCATGAGAGCTTTCCCGACGTCGAGGCACGTTTCCCCATCGAGAGCATCCGGCCGGGATGGGAGGATGGCACAGGTGTCGTCGTCGCCTCGATCACCAAGGACGGCGCACCGGTCGAGCTGGCTCCCCGATCCATCCTCGCCCGCGTCGTCGGCGAGTGGGGCGAGCTCGGCTACACACCAATGGTCGGCTTCGAGCTCGAGGCGTTCCTCTTCGAGCCCGATGGCCGGCGGGGCTGGCAACCGATCCACACTCCCGGCTCGTACGTCTACGGGACTGGGACTGCGGTCGACCCCAGCGGGACCATCGAAGAGATCATGGACACGGCCGCGGCGATGGGCATTGAGCTGGAGTCGGTCAACTCGGAGTACGACGACGGCCAGTTCGAGCTCACCCTTCGTTACGGAGAGGCCCTCCAGGCCGCGGATGACGCCTTCTTGTTCAAGGTGATGGCCAGGGAGGTGGCGGCGAAGAGGGGTTATCTCCTCGCGTTCATGGGGAAGCCGATCACAGATCGGGGCGGCAACGGCGTCCATGTCAACTTCTCGATGATGGACAGCGACGGCAACAACGCCTTCTCCGACCCGACCGACCCTGACGGGTTGAGCCTGCTCGCCCGTCAGTGCATCGCGGGGGTCGTGTCAGACCATGTGTCCATGACGGCGTTGGTCGCCCCGACCGTCAACGCCTACAAGCGCCTCCGCCCCGGGTCCCTCAACGGTTACTACGCCAACTGGGGCCTGGACCATCGCGGGACCGCGGTGCGGGTCCCTCCCAGTCGTGGCCCCGGGACCCGGCTCGAGCACCGGCTCGCCGACGGGGCGGCATCGGCCCACGTCGCCGCGGCAGCCACCCTTGTCGCGTCACTGCGCGGGGTGAGAAAAGGACTCGGCTGCCCGCCACCGGAGAGCCAGGACTGCGTCACCGGTGTCGACACCGACGTCACCGTGCCTCTGAGCCTCGGCGAGGCGCTCGACGCGCTGAGAGGGGACAAGGAGTTCGTCGAGGACTTCTCCCCGGCCTATGTCGAGGGGTTCCTGGCCGTGAAGGCAGCCGAGTGGGCCCGCTTCATGGCGCACACGACGGATTGGGAACTGGCCGAGTACCTCGAGTACTACTAGTCAGACGCCCTCGGGCCTGCTCACCGTGCCGGCGGAGCCGAAGTCGCTGAGCGTCGTGATGACCTGCGCCAGCTCGCCCCCGGTGTCGACCTGGTAGCGGATCTCGGTGACGAGGCCATCTTCGAGGGTGAGGGTGAAGGCGAGCCCGGCCGCGTCGCCGGCAGCGGGCCCCAGCGCGCCGGTGAACACCCCTTGTTCGGCGTCACCGGACTCGAGAACGAGGTCGGTGGCATCGGTCAAGCCGGCGAGGGGTGCTTCGACCGGGGGCGTGCCCTCGAGCTCCACCCACTCCCCGTCCGGCCCCGTTGCCCACTCGCCATCAGCAGTCCTCACGTAGGCGACCTCACTCGTCCCGGTGACGATCTCGGCTGCGACCGAGCTGCCGTCGACCACCCCGGTCATGGTCGTGAGAGTCCGCTCGCCGACGAGTACCACCGAAGTGAACCTGTAATTGGCACTACTCGCCGCCAGGCTGTCGGTGACGACAGCCACCGCATCGAGAGGGAGTGTGGTCTGGGTCGGGGCAACCGTCGTCGACGGCAGGGTCGAGGTCGTCGAGGTCGATGAGGTGGTCGTTGAAGCGGCGGTCACATTCGTTGTGCTGCCCGCGCCGCCATCGGTCGCGCAACCCGCCAGCAGCAGCAAGACGAGGAGGACCCGGAACCCGGGCCCTCCCCTCTCGGCATTCTGATCAGACCCGAGCCTGATCGGACGTCGTCTCAGTTGTCCCCACCGTCGCCGTCGCCGTCACGGTCACCATTGTGGCCGTCGCCACGATCACCGTCGCCGTCACGGCCGTCACGATCACGGTCGCCGTCACGGCCGTCACGATCACGGTCGCGGTCATCGCGCCGGTTCCCGTCGTCGTCGTCACGGTTCCTGTCGGCGCGCTCGTTGTCGCCGTCGTCCTTGTCCCAGCGGTCGCGATTCCGGTCGTCCCCGTCCCAGCACTTGACCCGGTCGTGGGAGGACAAGGTCACCGCCAATGCCACCTTCACCTCACCCTCGTCGTTGATCCTGACCTTGGCGATGAAGCTGACCTTCGCGGTTTCCTCGCCCGATGTCAGTCTCACCTTGACCTTGAACGACGATTTGTTCCCGTCGTCCGAGGTGCGAGTCTTTGGCTCACCGATCTCGGCAGTGACTCCAGACGGGAGTCCGATGGTGCCGATGGTGATGTTGGGATTGTTCCCGTCGAACGACACGTCGTAGGGAATGGTCACGATCCCGTTGCCGAACACATCCGCCGCCCAGGAGCCAGGGCCTGTCACATCGGCGGTCGCCTCTGCCTTCACCTTGGTCTGGACGAACCCGCCCTTGGACTTCACGACGACCTCGGTGCTCCCGTCGCTGAGCAGGAAGACGACTTTGTGGTCCGTCTCTTTGACGGTGGTTGCGCCGGCATCGTCGAGACCCACCGAGGCGATTGCGCCATCTTCGCCCCTCGTGATCGTCACGGACATGCCCGATCCGAGCACAGGCAGCGACTGCACGACCTCCGCCACCTCGGGCTCAGGAACGGAAGTGGTGGTCGTCTCTTCCTCGGTGGCTTGGTCTTTCGTATCGCCGGCTTGGGCGACTCCTGGCACGGCGATCATCACGGCCATTACCAGCGTGGTGATCAGCGTTTTTCGTCGGTCTCCAACTCTCATAGGCATCTCCTTGCAGAGCTCGTCGTTCAGTCAGGGTCGTCGTCCGACGACCGTTCGCGGTAGTGGTCGTTGCGGCCCTCCTGTTCATCGCGGTCGCTTCCGTCGATCGATCGGTCCGAGCCCTCCCATCCCCTGGAACCGAACGAGTTGTCCTCGTCGCCTTGTTGGCCATCCCGACGATCGCGGTCCTCCCCGCCGTTCTCGTGGTCGCGTCCCTGTCCGTCCTCCGTGGCGAAGCGGGGCGGATCGACGAACTCGAGACCACAGACCTGGCGAATCCGGAAACGGAGCTCGCGCAGCTCCTCCCGGTCGAGACGGTCACGGTTCTCCAGTTCGTCCTCGAGATCGCAACTTGCGGGGCTTACGCCCTCATCGAGGTCCCCGTCGCGCAGGTCGGGCGATGGCTCGACAGCGGTGGAGGCGGCAGCCGGAGACGAGGCGGCCCCGGTCGTCGCGGCGGACGGCTGATATGGATCGATCTCGATTTCTCCGTCTTCGGGTCGGAGCAGGCGATTGGCCGGCCTGTCGCCGGCAATCACCTGCCCCGCGATCGTTGGGTAAGGGATGCCGAGCGGAACCGGGAGAGCCCGCGCCATGTCGGCCACGACCGTCTGCAACGGTGCAGGAAGGCCTCCTGCCAAGGCGATGCCCCCGGAGCCGAACAGTGTCGACACCGCGGTCACCGCCGCGACCCAACGCACGACTGCGGAGCGGCGGCTGCTCCGGGCCGAGCGGGCGGCGGATGCTGCCGCTGTGATGTGCCGCCGGGCGGTCAGCTCGTCGGGGAGGACGGAGATCTCGCCAGCCAGAGCCGAAAGGAAGGCTTCGGAGTCGCGGTTCGGCTCTGGCTGGCGCACGAGCATGGAATCGTCCGGGACCGCTTGTTCCTTACGCCCTCTCCATCAACGCCCGAAGCGCACGTGTGGCGCGGTGCTGCAATTGCTCGACGGCACCGACGGTCCGGCCGGTGATCTCGCCCACCTCCCGGGCAGTCCAGCCGCCCAGCGCCCTCAAGATCAGCACTTCGCACTGGTCGTCGGTCAGTTGGTCGAGGAGCACGAGAAGCTCCTCGAGCTGCACAGTCGCCAGGACCTCGTCTTCGACATCCACCACCGATGGAATGGACAGATGGGCAGCGGGGTCGACCGGCTCCTCCAACCGTCGCGCTTGGCGGCGGATCAGATCGACGCGTCGGGCCCGGGCGATCGTGAAGACCCAGGCCCTGAAGCCGCGAGCATCGCCCCGGAACGAGTGGATTCGGCGGGCGACCTCGAGGAACACCTCACCGAGGACATCCTCGGGATCAGTCACGCGACCGGCCCGGAGGAATCCGAGAACCTGTGGCGCCAGCCAGGAATAGAGGTCGCGCCAGGCACGCTGTTCCCCGGCGCGGGCGCCACGCAGGGTGGCGCGGAACTCGGTCTCGGCCATCCCGGGATCGGCGCTCATGACATACCTCGGTTGCGTCGGCTCACATGAGCCACGCCTCCCAGGGGTCGTCCGCGTCCTGGGCAATCAGAGCAGAACCGGGCGCCGGGAGTCAAGGGCCGGGGCGGACCGGGCGGCGTGGGGGCTCTTTGCTCGCCGATGGAGGCGGGAGCGAAACCCTGGTCCGCCCCGACATCGTTGGTGACTTCCAAACCGGGGAAAACTCACTGGTTGCTGGGATCCCGCCCTTACCCGATGGCTGACAGAACGAAACCGAAGTCAGGTCTCGGGCAGCTCGAATCGGTAGCCCATTCCCGGCTCGGTGATGAAATAGCGCGGCTTGCCTGGCTCGGGCTCGAGCTTCCGCCTCACCTGAGCCATGAACACCCTCAAGTAGTTTGTCTCCTCCCCGTACTGGGGGCCCCACACCTGGTGCAGGAGCTGGGTCTGGCTGACCAGCTTGCCCCTATTGCGCACCAGGGCCTCCACGATGCCCCATTCGGTCGGGGTGAGCCGGATCTCCTTGCCGTCGACACCGACCGCACGCTTGGCGGAAAGGTCGACGGTGAAGTGGGGAGTCTCCACCACCGGCCCCCCTGTCTCGTCGGGAGCGGCGCGGCGGAGCGCCGCACGCAGCCTGGCCAGGAGCTCACCCATGCCGAAGGGCTTGGTCACGTAGTCGTCTGCTCCTGCGTCAAGGGCGAGGATCTTGTCGCGTTCCGACTCGCGCACGGTGAGCACGATGATCGGCACGTCGGACCATCCTCGTAGCCCTCGAATCACTTCTACGCCGTCGATACCTGGCAGGCCGAGATCGAGTATCACGGCGTCGGGACGGGTCTCTGCTGCTTTGCGTAGCGCCTCTTCCCCACTCTTGGCGGGCTCGACCCGATACCCGAGCGCCTTGAGGTTGATGGCAAGTGCACGAAGGATCTGCGGCTCGTCGTCGACGATGAGGACTCGCCCGGTGTCAACCACTGGTGGCTCCGGCGATGGTCTGGTTGGGGAGGTCGATCGGACCGGCGATCTTGAAGCCGATGACCATGGTCGTCCCGCCCCCCGGGGTGTCCTCGATCACCAACTCGTTGCCCATCGCCTCCAACAGACCCCGCGAAATGGCCAGGCCAAGGCCAACGCCCTCGCTGCGCGGCGAGTCACCGAGTCTCTGAAACGGCTGAAACACGGTGTCCCTCGCGCCCGCGGGGATACCCGGGCCCCGGTCCGTGATCCTCAGGTCGATCCTGCGGGCGATCTCACCTGCGGTCACACTTACCGACGTGTCAGCCGGGGACCAGACCAGGGCGTTCTCGATCAGGTTGGCCACGACCCGCTCCAGAAGCGCCGGATCGGTCTGGACCTCGGGCAATGACTCGGGGATGTCGATGATCACCCGCCCCTGCTCAGCGCCCAAGCCGGAGACGGCAGAGGTGACGACCTCGTCGAGGCCGACTGGTCGGAAGAAGACGTGTACCGCACCGGCCTGAACCCGGCTGGCATCGAGAAGACGCCCGACCAGTCGATCGAGCCGCTCCGTTTCCTCCAGTATCACCTGAAGGAAGGCGTTGGTCTGCTCCGGAGTCCAGTCGACCCCGGTCTCGAGCAGGCTCGTCACCGAGGCCTTGATCGTGGCCAGCGGAGTCCGCAGATCGTGGGACACCGCCCCCAGCAGCGCAGTTCGCAACCGATCGGTCTCCGCCATGGCCTCGGCCGACCCCGCCTCACGTTCCAGGTCCTCGCGCTCTATGGCCTGGACTATCTGTGCGGCAAAAGCACGCAACACCGCGCGATCGTCGGTGGTCAGGTTGCCATCGAGAAGCACGAGGACCGTGTCCGGGGTGAGGTCGATGACTTCGTCGCCTTGTTCGGGGGAGACGATCTCCTGGCCATCCCAGGCGAGGATCTCCCACCGCTCGCCGTCGCGGCGGAGGATGTTCACCGCAGCCAGGGAGAACACCTCCTTTATCCGGTGCACCAAGCCCGACTCGTCCGACCC
This sequence comes from Acidimicrobiia bacterium, assembly GCA_041303885.1. Lineage (GTDB taxonomy): Bacteria > Actinomycetota > Acidimicrobiia > Spongiisociales > ZC4RG35 > JARDZU01. The sequence continues at coordinate 17,862 of JBFYOJ010000053.1, forward strand.
GAACACGGGATGACCTGGAGTGGCGGTCGCGGCCAGCGCTTCTGCCTGGGCCCTGGCCCGGCGCGCCTCGGCGGTCCGCCTGCTCGCCGTGCCGACCAGGGAGCCCACGGCGATCGAAACGAAGAGGAACGCAAACAAAGAGAAGAGGTCGTCGGCGCTGCTGATGCTCCATGTCCTGATCGGCGGCGTGAAGTACCAGTTGGCGAGGAGGAACCCGGACACAGCTGTAGCGGCGGCAGGCAGGGCACCACCCACCACTCCGACGCCAACCGCGGCCAACAGGTACACGAGCAGGACGTTGTGCAGGGGGGCATCGACCCACGAGACCAGGGCCCAGGTGAGGAGCAGGGGAACCAGTAGCGCGAGCGTCCAGGCCACGATCGTGCGCACGGGGCTCAGGACTCGGCGGTGGGAGGAAGCTGCAGCCTTTGAAGGGCGGAACGCCCCCTCATACGAGATGACGTGGATGTCGATGTCGCCTGCCCTGCGAATCACCCGGGCCACCGGCGAACCACGGATCCATTCGTCGAAACGGGAGCGTCGTGAGGCCCCGAGCACCAGCTGGGTGGCGTTCTCCTCCCTGGCAAAGGCCAGCAGGGCGCCGCCGACATCGTCACCAACGATTTCGTGATAGCGACCGCCCAGATCGTGCAGCAACTCGACCTGGGCCGACAGCGCGGTACGGGCCTCGTCGGCAAGTCCGTCGGTGGGCCGGACGAACACTCCGAGGAGATCGGCTCGAGACCTCATCGCCATCCGGGCCGCCCTTCGCACCACGTCATCCCCACCGGCGGCCCCGGCCAATGCCACCACCACCCGCTCTTTGGTCTCCCATTGGTCTTCGATCCCGTGAAGGCTGCGGTACCGGGCGAGGGCCTCGTCGACACGGTCCGCTGTCCACGACAACGCCAGCTCGCGCAATGCACCGAGGTTGCCGGGACGGAAGTAGTTACCGAGGGCGGCGTCGATGCGCTCGGCGGGATAGATCTTCCCCGCCGCCATGCGCTCCCGTATCCCCTCCTGGGTCAGGTCGACCAGCTCGATCTCGTCCGCCCGTCTGACCACCTGGTCGGGTATGGTTTCGCGTTGGACGATGTCGGTGATGTCGTATACGACGTCATTGAGCGACTCGAGATGCTGGATGTTCAGCGTCGTCAAGACATCGATGCCCGCTTCGAGCAGAACTTCTACGTCCTCCCAGCGCTTGGCATGGCGCGACCCGGGAACATTGGTGTGCGCCAACTCGTCGACCAGGGCGACCTCGGGCGCCCGGCGCAGAACCGCGTCCAGGTCCATCTCGTCGAAGATGGACCCTCGATAGTCGACACGGCGCCGTGGCACGGTCTCGAGGTCGCCTATTAGTGCTTCGGTGTCCCTCCGGCCGTGGGTCTCGACGAACCCGATGACCAAATCACGACCTTCACGACGCAGCCTGTGCCCTTCCTCGAGCATGGCATAGGTCTTGCCCACGCCCGGGGCGGCGCCCAGGAATACCCGGAGCCTTCCCCCGGTCATCGGCCACCGCTGGCGGCGCTGCCCGACCTCAACTGGCGTCGGGCGTCGGCCAGCTCGCTGGCCAGCACAGCGACGACCAACACGGCAAGGGTGAGGATCACGTCGGCGCGGGCGGCGATCTCGGTGTGAAAGCGAGGCTCGGTATGGGCGTAGCCGAACCAGAGCGCAGCAGAAACGGCGGTGGTGGCCCCCATGACCCGCCCACCCCGAAACCCCACGAATGCGGAGACCACCGGTATGGACAGGGCAACCACCATCTGGGCCGCCTCGGCGGGGACGAAGGCCCAGGTCAGGGCGGTGCCGATACCGATGCCGGCGAAGACCCGGATCAGGAGAGGCCATACCCGGGAGGTGTCCTGACGTGGCGAAGGCCGGTCGCTCATTCGAACAGCCCGACGAATAGCAGGACCAGCCCGGCAACCCCGACCACCACGACCAGGGTCAACCTCAGGGTGAGGGACAGGGTGGCTTCCTCGTCGCGCTGCTGGTTGATCTCGCGGGTCAGGCTCCATCCCATGACCACTGCAAACACGAGGAGCGCGATCGAGATCGCGAACGGGAAGAGGTCGATCCTCAGTGTGGGTGCTTCGCTCACGGCGTACATCTGGTGCTCCGGCACAAACTCTAAGGAGGAGAGGGGGCAAGGCATGCCGTCCTGACGGGTTCTTAGCGAGACGGGCCACCTTCTTTCCGGGTCGCTAGCACCCGCCGCCCGAGCCGGGCGACCCGATTGTCCAGGCAAGAGACTCCTGTCCTTCACCGAGGTCCCCTGGCAGACACGCGCTAAGAGACCGTTGAGAAGCCCGAGCTCGCCGCCATGAACACGTCAAGGAATCGATTCTGGATGGTGACCCCGATTAGAAATGAAAGGAACCCGCCGTCGAAACAGCCTGGAGGTGAAGCAATGTCGGACATCGTTTACATAGCCGTCGCTCTGATCTTCTTCGCTCTGTGCGTCGCATACGTACGCGGTCTCGATCGCATCGTGCGCGCATCCGAAGAGGTCGAGTTGAAGCACGAGACGACGACACCTTGAGCTGGGACAACATCGTCGGCCTCGTCCTCGCCGTCCTGCTCGCCGGCTATCTCGTGGCCGCCCTGCTCTTTCCGGAGAAATTCTGATGTCCGTCGCGAGCTGGCTGCAATTCATCGCGCTCGTCGCGGCCACGCTTCTCACCGCGGTCCCGCTGGGCCGTTACATGGCCCGCGTGTACGGGGACGAGGGGAGTGCTCCAGGCGACCGCCTGTTCCTTCCGATCGAGCGGTTGATCTACCGGATCTGCCGGGTCGATCCTTCCCGGGGGCAGCGCTGGACCACCTACGCCTATTCGCTGCTCGGCTTCAGTCTCCTCTCGTTTCTCGTCGTTTATGGGTTGCAGCGGCTGCAGGGGTCGCTGCCGCTCAATCCCGCCGATCTACCCGGCGTGGTCCCGCATCTCTCCTTCAACACCGCGGTCAGCTTCATGACCAACACCAACTGGCAGTCGTACGGTGGCGAGTCCACGATGAGCCATCTGACCCAGA
>JBFYOJ010000054.1:0-2574 GCA_041303885.1 Acidimicrobiia bacterium
GCCGAAATAGCCAAGGACATCCTGCCGATGGCGCTCCAGACGGTCGAGGGCCCCCGGCGGGATGCGTTCCGCGGAAGAGGCGAAATAGCGAAAATGGGCGGACGACGCCTGAACACCGGGCAGAGTCACCACCTCCTCACCGCAGCCACAGGCGGCGGCGAGTGCGAGAGCGGCGACAAAATCGTGACGCATGAAACTCCTCGGGGGAGGCGCCGGCCTTCTGGCGGAGGCTCCTCCCCCAAGAGGCTACCAATCTAGGGGATGAACCGCGAGAACCGTCTAGCATTGGCAGGCGGATCGGCGGTCGGGGATCGGGGAGACTTGCCACCTCGGGCACGTGGGCTGATGATGCGTTCATGAGACGCGCAAGAACGTTCGTCTCCGCCCTGCTGGCCGCCGTCGCCTTCGCGGCCTGTGGTGGCGGGGGCACGGACAACTGCCCCCAATGCAACACCCATTGCAGGCTCCCGGCGTGGCCCCGCTTGGTGCTTGGCATCGTACCCGGGGGCGTCGATGGCGGCGCCGGAGGCATCGGTGTCGAGATGGTCACGGACAACTACACCAGCTACTGGGACGGCGGCGGTCCCCACTGGGACGGCGGTCCCCCTGAGCCCGGCTACTGCCACTGCCTGGACCATCTCGTGGGGCTGACCTGCACACAGGCGTACGTGCTGGGTCCCGCCCAACGGAACGTGACCATCCGGATCCTGCGTGAGGGAACCGAGCTGGGCGTCTGCGCCGTCCATCTTCCCGAGCACAACTACTGCGGGTTCGATGCAACCTACCTCGGGATCGCCGTGGACCCCACCGGTCAAGTCCAGTGTGGGGCAGCCTTTCAGTTCGACATCTGCGGCCGATAGGTGGTGGGCGACGAAGAGCGTCGCCAGACCGTTCAGCCTCCCCCTACATCTGGTCCCGCCTCGATGGCTGCGTCGAGGGGCGTGGGCATCACGGCGCTTCCGACCATGGAGATGCCAAAGCTCGCCTGGCCATCGGTCACGATGATGCGGGCGTCCACGCCCGAAGTGTCTCTGGGAAGATAGCGGACGACGATCTGAAAGGACGCCCCCGGAGCAAGCGGGCCGAACGACGCGGGGCCGACGATGGACACCTGCTCCGCGCCGGCGCCACTCAGGATGGCGACAGGTAGCGGGCCCTGTGGCGACGACATGTTCGTCACAGTCACCGTCAAGGTGGAGGAGTGACCGATTGGAACGGTTCCGAAGTCGATGGATGGTGGAGCGGCCTGGTAGGTCGTCGACGGGGTTACGGCCGGGATGGCGCTTCCGACCGCGGGAATTGCGACCGTGAAGGCGCCATCGGTCAGGAGAACGGAGGCGTTCACGCCAGACCTGTCGGTTGGGCGATACTGGACCACGATCTGACACGAGGCCGCGGAGGCGAGGGAGCCCTTGCAGGTGGTGGTCTCGAGAATGAAGAGCTGGGCAGCCCCCGCTCCACTCAAGGAGACGGAGAGCGGCGCGGTCGTCTGGCTGGAGACGTTCGTAAAGGTTGCGGTTCGGGTAGCGGACTCACCGATCGGGAGGATTCCGAAGTTGACGGACGACGGATCGGTGTGCGGGCCTCCCCCGGTCGTAGCGATCCCGGTCACGCTGATGCTGGCGCCACCCAGGCTCGACCGAACGGCCAGCACGGCCGTGACCGTGGTGGGGGCGGCGCCTGCTGGTGGCGTGAGCCGCAGCCCGACCGTACACGGCGCGGTGGAACTGGGATTGACGGCGGTCGCGCAGGTGTTTGTCGAGATGCGGATGAAGGGGTGGTCGATGCTTGCCGAGATGGGGCCGGTGTCGAGAGCACCGCACGAGCTCCAGACCTCGAAACGTACCTCCGCTCCGATCGCGCCCATCGTAACCGTTCCCAGGTGGGGGCCACCTTCCACGTGCATGCAATCGCCCGGCGAGCCGAGGTCGATGGTGCCGGTCTCCGCCTCGGCATCCGCCGTGTCGGCGACGGGCTGCGCGACCTCGCTGGCCAAGGGCGCGTCGATGGAGGTGATCGGCACGTCGGCGGCGAGGTCCAGCGCCGAGGTCGGGCCGTCGATCGAAGCAGGTGCATCGGCGTAAAGCAGGTCGGCGCCGAGATCCGCCGACTCGCCGAGATCCGGCCCCCCATCGACGGTCGGCTCCAAGACCTTGTCTCCCTCACAGGCAGACAACACGGACAGTAGAACGAGCACGGCGGGCGAGGCCAAGCGAAGCTGGGTCATGGTTAGTGTCCCCCGATGACAGGACCGTCAGTCTATCAGCTCCGCGCGTCCGCGACGGCTCCAGGACATCTGGATCAGCCTTTCGGAGGTCGGCGGCCGGAATAGCCTCTCCGGGGGCCGATCTTTCGTCGTTACGAGCGTCGGTACGAGCCTTGCAAACAGCGTGGAGCGAGATGAAGCCCTCCACCTCGCTCTTCCTCCTGTCGCTTTCCATGGCGGTCGCCTGCGGTGAAGGCGACGCCGACAGCCCCGCGGCCTGCCGGCCCGGGCCGTCGGGTCCCTCGGGATGGTTCGAATACACCGACACGGTCTGCTCCCCTCCCTACCTGGGCTCGGGGCCAGGGTGC
>JBFYOJ010000055.1:0-16516 GCA_041303885.1 Acidimicrobiia bacterium
CCCCTCTGTCCAGACCCAATTCGGCCATGCTCCAAAGCCCGACGACCATGCCTCCGGATTGAAAGAAGACTACATCATCTGCCGGCCGGGCCGCAGCACTCCACCCGAGCGCCTCGTAGAAGGCTCGGGCCCGTCCGAGATCGGCCACCCCGAGAGTGATCAGGCTGATCCTCTGCTCCATTGGATCATTGTCGCATCGCGGTAAAGGCTCCGCTTCTGTCGCTTGGTCGCCTAACCTCACCAAACATATGTTCGTGTTGGGCATCGACCCCGGGCTCTCGGCCACGGGCTACGGCGCGGTCGAGAGCGGCCATCCACCCGCCGCCGTACTGGCCGGCGTTATACGTACCGACCCCGATTCACCAATGGCGGTGCGTCTCGCCGAGTTGTATACCGGTCTCACCCAGGTGATAGCCGAGGCGAGACCGGACGAAGTCGCAGTGGAGTCGGTTTTCACCAACCAGAACCTCCAGACCGCCATCTCGGTCGGTCGTGCCTCCGGAGTGGCGCTGCTCGCCGCGGCCCAAGCCGGTCTCCCCGTATCCGAGTACGCACCCACCGCGGTCAAGTCGGCGATCACAGGCGATGGCGCCGCTTCCAAGAAACAGATCCAGCAGATGGTTGCCCGTCTTCTCCGGCTGACCGAGCCGCCCAAGCCCGCCGACGCAGCGGACGCCCTGGCCATCGCCTTGTGTCACCTCCGGGTGGCGCCATTACAGGTGCGCCGATGATTGGTCGTCTCCGTGGGGTGCTGGTTTCTAGGCGAGGCGAGGTGGTTTGCGTCGAAGTCGGAGGGGTGGGCTACGAGGTGACCATGACCCCGCGCTCCGTGGCTGCATTGCCCGGGGTCGGCGAGGAGGTGGTGGTCCACATCCACACCCATGTCCGGGAGGACGAAATGAGTCTCTTCGGATTCGGCTCAGAGCCGGACCGGGACTTGTTCCGAATCCTTCTCGGGGCCGGTGGCGTGGGGCCGAAGCTGGCCATGGCGATCTCAGGGACCATGAGTCATGAGGAGATCGTCCGCTCGATCGCGACCGAGGACGCCGACGCGCTCACGGTCGTACCGGGGGTGGGCAAACGCGGGGCACAGCGAATCGTGCTCGAGCTCGCCCCGAAGCTGGCCGGGATCGATGCCGATGTGGTTGGCTCGCCGAGCACCATAACCGTGCGCCAGGCGCTGGAGGGTCTCGGCTACACCACCGAGGAGATCAACGGTGTGATGGGCGAGCTCGACCCGGGCGCCACCATCGAGGTTCAGATCAAGACCGCCTTGCGGGCGTTGGGCAGGGGGTAGCGATGCGAGAAGACAGCCTGCTCAACCCGACCGTCGAGTCGGAAGAGGAGGTCACTCTCCGACCCAAGCGGCTCGACGACTTCGTCGGCCAGGATCGCGTTCGTGAGCGCCTTCGCATCTCGCTCGAGGCCGCACGCAAGGAGGGTCGGCCGCTCGACCATGTCCTCTTCTCAGGGCCCCCGGGGCTGGGCAAGACCACCCTGGCGGGAGTCATCGCCCATGAGCTCGACGTCAAGATGCGGGTCACCTCCGGTCCCGCCCTCGATCGCCCCGGCGATCTCGCCGCCATCCTCTCCAACCTCGATTCGGGTGATGTGTTCTTCATCGACGAGATCCACCGTCTCCCCCGGGCAGTCGAAGAGGTGCTCTACCCCGCCATGGAGGACTTCCAACTCGACATAGTCCTCGGCAAGGGGCCGACCGCCCAGTCGATACGGCTGGATCTGCCCAAGTTCACGCTCGTCGGCGCCACCACCCGCAAAGGCACTGTGACCGCGCCCTTGCGCGATCGATTCGGGATCGAGGAGAAGCTCGACTACTACCAGCCGGAGGACCTCACCGTCATCATCCGGCGCTCGGCCGGCATCATCGGTGTCGTGATCTCCGATGAGGCGGCCGGCATCATCGCCCACCGCAGCAGGTCGACACCGCGAATCGCCAACCGCCTTCTGGCTCGGGTCCGTGACTACGCGGTGGCACGGGCCTCCGGTGTCATCGATCCCGATGTCGCCGACGAGGCGCTGCGGGTGTTCGAGGTCGACGACCTGGGTTTGGACAAAGTCGACCGTTCCATCCTGGAGTCGATCGTCGAGCGCTTTGGCGGCGGCCCGGTCGGCCTCTCCACACTGGCCATTGCGGTCGGGGAGGAGCCCGAGACCGTCGAGGACGCCTACGAGCCATTCCTGCTCCAGTCGGGTCTGATCAAGCGCACCCCGCGGGGCCGGATGGCCACATCCCGCGCCTACACGCATCTCGGCAAGGAGCTGCCCGCGGACCCTCAGGGCACCTTGCTCTGATCCAGGGTCAGAGCGCCCGGCGCACCATCGGCCGGGTCACACTGGTGGCGTTGGCCCGGTGGCGCTCGACCACCGCGAACCCGGCCCCCTCGAACATGCTCAGAGTCCCCATGTACACGTTTGCCGAGGGGAGGCGACTCCCGTCGTTCTCCACCGGGTAGCCCTCGAGCATGACGGTGCCGTGATGACGGGCGTAATCGACGGCGGCGTCGAGCAGCGCCGAGGCAACCCCTGTTCTTCGAGCCCGCCGCGACACGACGAAACAGACTATCGACCACACCTTCTCGTGGTCGAGGGGTGCCAGCAACCGCGAGTGCTGGAGACACGCGCAAAGTCCTCACGGGGGCCGAGGCTCACCCACCCGATCGGCTCACCGTCGCGATATGAGATCAGGCCGGGCGCCCGGTCTTCCATGTCCGTCGTCGTCACAGCCTTTTCCAGTACCCGCCGGTTGGCGTCCCGATTCGCCTTCCTGAACTCGGCACTACGCAACCGGAACGACGCACACCAGCACCAATTGGGGTCGCCGCCCTGCTCGAACAAGGCCGCCAGGTCAGGCATCCGGCCGGGAGTGAGCGGCAGTATCTCCAGTTGGCTCAAGCGGGCGATTCTGCCCGATGGAGCGGGCAGATGTCCCGGCTCGGTGGGCAGTCGTCATGTCGGGGATACCCTCTCCGACCCATGCGGGTCGAGTACTTCACCTATGCCCTTCCGGAGTCGGCGATCGCCCAGGAGGCGATCGAGCCGCGACACGACTCCCGGCTACTCGACACGCGGGACATGAGCGACCACCGCTTCCTGGACCTTCCCGGCCTGCTCCGTCCGGGCGACCTGGTCGTGGTCAACGAAACCAGGGTCAGGGCCGCCCGACTACATGGGCAGAGGGTACGAACCGGGGGAGACGTGGAGCTGTTGATCCTCGACGCCCGGCCAGACGGGCTGTGGGAGGCAATGGCCCGGCCGGCACGGAGACTGCGACCCGGGGTGGAGGTTGCGTTCGATGGGCTCACGGCCACGATCGTGGAGGGCCCGGAGCAGGGCCTGGTGGTGGTCGACCTCGTCGCTGCGGATGTGGACGCCGCGATAGCAGCTGCGGGTGAGGTGCCCCTTCCGCCCTACTTCACGGGGAACCTGGTGGATGAGGACCGATACCAGACGATGTTCGCACGCGTGGTCGGGTCGGCAGCTGCTCCGACGGCCGGGTTGCATTTCACGGCTCAGGTCATCTTCGGTCTCGAGGCGAGCGGGATCGAGATCGCGACGATCGACCTCCATGTCGGATTGGACACGTTTCGGCCCATCGCGGTGGAGGATATCGAAGACCACCGTATGCACTCCGAATGGTGCTCGGTCCCGGACGTGACCGCCAATGCGATTCTCGAGACTCGGGAGCGGGGAGGGCGGGTGGTGGCTGTGGGGACCACGGTGGTGCGGGCCCTCGAGTCGATGGCTCGCGAGGGCGGGACCGTCGAGGCCGGCGCGGGGGACACCGATATCTTCCTCAAACCGGGGTCCTCGTTTCGTGTCGTGGACGCATTGGTCACCAACTTCCATGTCCCGGGCTCGACGCTGATCGTCCTCGTGGCTGCCTTCATGGGGGAGCGGTGGCGGGAGGCCTACGAGTTGGCCCTGGCCAGGGGATATCGCTTCCTCTCCTTCGGCGACGCGATGTACGCAGAGCGGGAAAGGACATAATCCCGGATGGCGGCGGTGACCTGGACGATGGAGGCTCAGGACGGCCAGGCTCGCACCGGGTGGCTGGACACGACGCACGGACGGGTCCGGACCCCGGCCTTCATACCGGTCGGCACGAGGGCCGCGGTCAAGGCTGTGGACACCGGCGATGTGGAGCGGACCGGCGCAGAGATCATCCTGGCCAACACCTATCACCTGATGCTTCGGCCTGGAGCTTCGCTGGTGGCAAGGCTGGGAGGTCTTCACGAGTTCATGGCATGGCCCCGACCTATCCTCACGGATTCCGGCGGCTTTCAGATCTTCTCGCTCGAGCCTGACATCGACGAGGATGGGGCGCGGTTCAGGTCGGTATACGACGGGGCGATGGTTCGCTTGTCCCCGGAGGAGGCGGTCCGCATCCAGGAGGAGCTCGGGGCCGACATCGCGATGGCGCTCGACGTCTGTGTCGGCCTGCCCGCCTCGCGAGAGCTGGTCGACCAGGAGATGGAACGGACTCTGCGCTGGGCGTCGCGATGTCTGGAGGCACAGACCAGGGCAGACCAGGCCTTGTTCGGGATCGTCCAGGGCGGTGTCGAGCCTGACCTGCGGGCGGAGAGCGCACGCAGGACCGCCCAGCTCGGCTTCCCCGGCTTCGGCATCGGTGGGCTGTCGGTGGGGGAGTCGGCGGAGGAGAGGGATGTCGCGCTGGAGGCAGCCATCGCCGAATTGCCTGAGGGCAAGCCTCGCTACGTGATGGGTCTCGGTGACACCGAGGGCCTGCTCGAGGCGATCCGCAGGGGGGCGGACATGTTCGACTGCGTCCTGCCGACACGTCTTGCCCGTCATGGCAAGGTCCTGACCCGGCAAGGTGACTTCAACCTGCGCAACTCGGAGTTCGAGGCCGACGATGGGCCGATCGACTCTTCCTGTGCATGTCACACCTGCCGGCACTACTCCCGCGCCTATCTGCGCCATCTGGTGAGGATGAAAGAGCTCTCCTCACATCGTCTCCTGACGATCCACAACCTCCGCTACACGCTCGACCTGGTTCGATCCGCCGGCGAGGCGATCGCGAGCGGTGCCTTCGACGGGTATGTCGCCGGGGTGCGGGAGGGGCGCTCCGGCGTTTGGCAGTAGGCCGGTCGCGCTGCCTAACCTCGCGCCGTCCTGGTTCCATCTTTCTGGAGGGCCCCATTGAGCCATTTCGTCCTAGCTCAGGAAACCACGGGGAGCAGCCCGTGGGCCTCTTTCATATTCCTCGGGCTGATGGTGGTCGTCTTCTGGTTGTTCATCATCAGACCACAGCGAAACCGCGCCAAACAGCAGCAGCAGCTCGCCGCCTCGTTGTCAGCCGGGCAGGAAGTCCGGACCATTGGGGGAATCCACGGCACCGTGGTCTCGGTGGACGAGGAGAGCGTCGTCCTTCGTGTCGAGGAGGGGAAGATCCGGGTCTCTCGTCGGGCCATCGGCTCAGTGATAGGGGCTGACGAGGGCTGATCTCACCGTAGACTTCCCTTGTGGAACATCTCACCTCGCTGATTCGCGACATCCCCGACTTCCCCGAGCCCGGTGTGGTGTTCAAGGACATAACCCCGGTTCTCGCCGACGGCAAGGCATTCGCCTCCCTGATCGACGCGCTCATGGAGCCGTTTCACGACTCCGGGGTCACCAAGGTCGCCGGAATCGAAGCTCGGGGCTTCACCCTCGCCACCCCGATCGCCAACCGGCTGGGAGCCGGGTTCATCCCGGTGCGCAAGCCCGGAAAGCTCCCGTGGAAGACTGTGAGGGAGGAATACGCCCTCGAGTACGGCACCGATGCCCTCGAGATCCACACCGACGCCGCCCACGAGGGCGAGAGAATCCTCCTTGTGGACGATGTGATCGCCACGGGTGGAACAGCTGCGGCGGCGATCAGGTTGTTGAAAGGGATCGGCGCAGAAGTGGTCGGATTCGCCGTGTTCATCGAGCTCGGCTTTCTCAACGGCGCCGACATGCTGGACGGTGTACCCCTACATGCCCTCGTCACATACGACTGAACTGAAACGGGCCGAGTTCGACGACGTCGTCACGGCCTTCCGGGTCCATCACCCCGACGGTGACGTCGATCTGCTGCGTCGTGCCTACGAACTGGCCCGGCAGGCGCACGAAGGCCAGTTCAGGAAGACCGGTGACCCCTACATCACCCATCCGGTCACCGTCGCCCTGATGCTGGCCGAATACGGGCTCGACGAGCCCACCCTGGCGGCTGCCCTCCTCCATGACACCGTGGAGGACACCAACCTGACGTTGAGCGACATCTCGTCGGAGTTCGGCGAGGAGGTCGCCCGGCTGATCGACGGGGTCACCAAGCTGGACCGGGTCCGCTACTCCAATCGGGAGCAGGCGCAGGCGGCGACCATCCGCAAGATGGTGGTGGCCATGGCCCAGGACGTGCGGGTGCTGATCATCAAGCTGTTCGACCGTCTGCACAACATGCGCACCGTCCACGCGCTGCGCGATGAGAAGCAACAGAGGGTGGCCAGAGAGACCCTCGACGTATACGCGCCGCTGGCCCACCGGCTGGGAGTCCAAGAGATAAAGCACGAGTTCGAGGACCGCTGCTTCGCCATCCTCTACCCGGGCCCGAACGCAGAGATCACCACCAAGCTGGCTGAACGTGCACCGGAACGCGAGGCCTTCATCGAGAAGATGGTCGGCGAGGTCTCCGGGATCCTCGCCGATGCTGGGATCGGGGCTGAAGTGACCGGGCGGCCGAAGCACCAGTACTCGATCTACCGGAAGATGCGCGAGCAGAACCGCCCCTTCGAGGACATCCACGACTTGATCGGGATCAGGATCATCACACCGACCATGAGGGACTGCTACGCCGCACTCGGTCTGATCCACAGCCACTGGGTGCCCGTCGCAGGGCGTTTCAAGGACTACATCGCCATGCCCAAGATCAACCTCTACCAGTCGCTGCACACGACGGTGATCGGGCCGGACGGCAAGCCGCTCGAGGTGCAGATCCGCACCGAGGAGATGCATCAGCGTGCCGAGGCCGGGATCGCAGCCCACTGGCGCTACAAGGAGGGCGAGGCGGGCCAGCTGCCGCGAATGGACTTCGCCAATTGGGGCGAGGACGAGGACCCGGAGGAGTTCCTGGCCAACTTGAAGCTCGACCTCTACCAGGACGAGGTGTTCGTGCTCACCCCCGGAGGCGACGTCAAGCCCCTCCCGGCCGGATCGACCGCCGTGGACTTCGCCTACTCGGTCCATACCGAGGTGGGGCATCGCTGCGTCGGCGCCCGGGTGAACGGAAGACTGGTCCCGCTCTCGACCCGTCTCAACTCCGGCGACATCATCGAGGTTCTCACCTCGAAGTCGATGGATGCCGGGCCGAGCCGTGACTGGCTCGGGTTCGTCAGGACGGGCCGGGCCAAGGCGAAGATCAGGCAGTGGTTCACCAAAGAGCGGCGGGATCAGGCTCTGGCGGAGGGGAAGGAGGCGCTGCAGACCCTGTTCAAGAGGGAAGCCGCAGAGGTCCCGCCAGGAGAGCGGGAGAAGCTGCTCGAGTCGATTGCTTCCGAGTTGGGGCAGAGAGACCTTGAATCGCTGCAGGCAGCTATCGGGGAAGGAGTGGTCTCGATCGACTCCGTGTCCACGAGGCTATCCCGGATCCTCGAGCCCGAGGTCCCCGACGATTTCTTCCATCCTCGCCGACGCCGGCCGACCGGCGGCGCCAACGTGGTGGTCGAAGGGCAGGACGACATGCTCGTGCATCTCGCCCGCTGCTGCTCACCCGTGCCAGGTGACGAGATCGTCGGCTACGTGACCGTCGGCCGCGGCGTCTCCGTGCATCGCTCCGATTGCACAAACGTCTCGTCGCTGTCGGAACGTCGGGAGCGGACCGTGGAGGTGTCCTGGCCGGCCACGAGCACGGGGGCCTTCGTGGTCTGGATCCAGATCGAGGCCCTCGACCGGACCCGGCTCCTCCGCGATGTCACCGCCGTGATCAGCGATACCAGTGGCAACATCACCGCCTCGTCGACGCATACCGGTGAGGACCGCATCGCCATCCTTCGCTACGAGGTGGAGCTCTCCGACCCGAGCCAACTGGGCAAGCTGCTCGCCGACCTGCGCGGGATCGATGGCGTGTTCTCGTCGTTCCGCCTGGCCACGGATCCCTTGCCCTGATGATCGTCGTGCGGGTCCCGGCCTGGCTGGCCGAGACCAATTCCTACATCGTTGCCAGGGAGCGGGGTAGGCCCGCTCTCGTGGTGGATGCCCCACCGGATCCTGGTCTGGTCGCCGCTGCCCTGGTCGACAACGGATTCTCGCTCGCCGGGATCCTGCTCACCCATGGGCATGTCGACCACACCGGGGGAAGCGGTCGCCTGGCGGAGGACACGGGCGCCTCGGTCTACGTGCATCCCGACGACGATTTCCTCACCCTGCACCCCACCGAGCAGGTGATGGCGATGTTCGGCATGCTCCCGCCAGGCTCATACGACGTCCCGAAGAGATTCGAACACTTGAGCGACGGCCAAGTTGTGGAAGTGGCCGGTCTCCGGCTGCAGGTGCGACACACTCCAGGGCACACCCCTGGCCATTGCTGCTTCTACTCAGAGGACGAGGAGACTCTCTTCTCGGGTGACCAGTTGTTCGCCGGGTCGGTGGGCAGGACCGACTTCTCCTATGGCTCCTTCCCCGATTTGATCCGCTCGATGAAGGAGAAGGTCCTCACCCTGCCCGACGACACCCGCGTCCTTCCCGGGCACGGGCCGGAGACCACGATCGGCCGGGAGCGGATGACGAACCCGTTTCTCTGACCGTCGGCGGCCGCCGCGGCTCGGGGCCTTCGCCGTGGCTTCCGTCACCCCCATTAACCTGCCCAGTTCGATGAGCTTCCAGCCACCCAAGGGCACCGACGACATCGGCGCGCCCGAATCGCATCTCTGGCGCGCGGTCCTGCGCGAGTGGGAGCACTGGGCCGATCGGTACAGCTATCCGCTGGTGATGAACCCGATATTCGAGGCAACCGAGCTGTTCCAGCGGGGAGTGGGGGGAGATACCGAAGTCGTCACCAAACAGATGTACACCTTCACCGACAAGGGTGGCCGTTCGGTGACACTGCGCCCCGAGGGAACCGCGGGAGTGGTCCGCGCCTTCCTCAACTCCGGTGCCAGTGGCGCGTGGAAGGGCGCTTATTCGGGCCCGATGTTCCGGTATGAACGGCCCCAAGCCGGGCGGAGACGTCAGTTCTGGCAGGTTGGGGTGGAGTATCTCGACGTGGAAGGCCCGGCCGCCGATGCCGAGGTCATCGAGCTCGGCTATCGCTACCTGAGCGCGGTGCAGGTGACCGGTCTCGAGCTCTTGCTCAACTCGCTCGGCGACGAATTGTGCCGTCCCGGGTACGTCGACCTGCTCCGGCGTTACCTGGAGGAGCGCCGCTCCCGGCTGTGTGATGACTCGGTGTCCCTGATCGAGGTCAACCCGCTGCGGGTCCTCGACTGCAAGGTGTGCGCCCCGGTCCTCGCCGACGCCCCGGCCATGAAGGACCACCTGTGTGACCCGTGCGCGACCCACTACCAGCAGGTGAAATCCGCCCTGGACGGCCTCGGAATCGCTTTTCGCGAAGACGCACGGCTGGTGAGGGGTCTGGACTACTACACGAGGACGGCCTTCGAGTACATCGCCACCGACCTCACCGTGGCACAGAATGCGGTCGGTGGTGGCGGCCGGTACGACGGGTTGGCGGAGGCAATCGGTGGCCGTCGCACGCCTGGGGTGGGTTTTGCCCTTGGCATCGACCGCATCATCCTGTCCTCGGACCTGGTGCCCGAGCCCGAGGTCGACGTGTACCTGGTTTCGGAGACCACGCCGGCCGACGCTCTGGTGGCGGCGTCGCGCTTGAGAGAGAAAGGGCTGAGAGTTGACTTCGATACGGAAGGAAGATCGGTGAAGGCGCAGATCAAGGCTGCCTCACGATCGGAGGCGAGAGCCGTGGTCGTCCTCAGGGCGGGAGGCGCCCTGGTCGATGCCCGTGTCGGAGAGGAGCGGGGCGACGTGCCGCTGCCGGAGTTGGCATCCTGGCTGATGGGGCGGCTCGGATGAGATCCCATGGCGCCGGCTCGCTACGCGAGGCGAACATCGGCGAGCAGGTGGCCATCGCCGGGTGGGTGCAACGTCGTCGTGACCATGGCGGGATCGCCTTTCTCGACATCAGGGACGCCACCGGCGTCGTTCAGGCGGTGGCCGACCCCTCCGAGCACGAGCAGGTCGCCGAGTTGCGCATGGAGTACTGCGTCTCTGTCGTGGGTGTGGTGCGTGCCCGCCCGGAAGGGACGGAGAACCCGGACCTTCCCAGCGGCGGGGTGGAGATCGGAGTCGAGAGCGTCCAGGTGCTGGCGCCGGCGGACACCCTCCCGTTCATGATCGACGACCGGGTGGATGTCGACGAGCGGGCACGGCTCCGTTACCGCTATCTGGACCTGAGACGACCCCGGATGGCGGCCAACCTCCGGGCGCGTTCCCGGGCGGTGGCGGCGATCCGACGCACACTCGACGAGCAGGGGTTTCTCGAGGTGGAGACGCCGACCCTGATCAACAGCACTCCGGAGGGGGCCCGGGACATGCTGGTTCCCTCTCGTCTCCGCCCGGGCGAGTTCTACGCCCTCCCCCAATCGCCGCAGCTCTTCAAACAGCTCCTGATGATCTCCGGCGTGGAGCGCTACTTCCAGATAGCCCGTTGCTATCGGGACGAGGATTTCCGGGCCGATCGACAGCTCGAGTTCACCCAACTCGACCTGGAAGGCTCGTTTTGGGATCGGGACGATGTTCTCGACGCCATCGAGGGGGTCCTGGTGGCGGTGGTCAAGGAGTTGCGCGGCGTCGATGTGGCGCAGCCGTTTCTCCGCTTGACCTGGCACGAGGTCATGGACCGGTTCGGCATCGACAAGCCCGACCTCAGGATCAAGGCCGAGATCGTGGACCTCTCGACCTTGTTCACCGGGTCGGGATTCGGGGTGTTCAAGGGCGCTCTGGACGCAGGTGGCACCGTGCGCGGGCTCAACGTCGGTCCTCAGGAATGGTCGAGGACCCGGGCCGACAGCATGACCGAGCGGGCCCGGGAGCTGGGGGCAAAGGGGTTGGTGTGGATCGTGGTCGAGGAGGACGGCTCGCTTCGCTCCCCTGTGTCCAAGTTCCTCGACGATGCCGAGTTGTCGGGGATCAAGACGGCGATGGATGGGGCGCCCGGGGATGTGCTCCTCATCGCGGCGGATCGCTGGCGGGTGGCGGTCGAGGTGCTCGGTGGTCTTCGCAACGACCTCCTCCGCCCCGATGGGCACGAGGAGCTGGCGTTTCTCTGGGTGATCGACTTCCCCTTGTTCGAGGAGGAGGAAGACGGCTCGATCACCTTCTCGCATCACCCGTTCACCTCGCCGACGTCGATCGAGGAGATGCGGGACAATCCGACCGGGGCACTGTCGAAGGCCTACGACGCGGTGCTCAACGGAGTCGAGCTCGGGTCGGGCTCGGTGCGGATTCACGACCCTCAGGTGCAACGCCAGGTCTTCGAGATCCTCGGGATCGATTCTGACACGGCGGAGAGACGATTCGGCTGGTTCCTCGAGGCGCTTCGCTACGGCACTCCACCCCATGCCGGTTTCGCCTTCGGGATCGACCGTCTCGTCATGGTGCTACAGGACGAGACCTCGATACGCGAGGTGATCCCGTTCCCGAAGACACAGAGTGGTGTCGACCCCATGACGGGGGCCCCGACCTGGGTCGAGGAAGCCCAACTCGACGAGTTGGGGGTGGCCCTCGGCCCCGCTGCGCTGGAACGGCGGGACGAGATCGACCAAGACTGACAGACCCCTCCACTTGTGACCTTGGACTCTGTGAGCCGGCACGACGCAGGCTGATGCTGGGGAAAGACGAAAAGGAGGCGTCGTGATGACGCTTGTTGCCGGATCTGTCCGGGCACATCGTCCTCTTGCAGAGGTCGCCACCATCTCCGTGCTCTTCTTCCTTGGCGTGACCGCCTTTGCCGGTGGCGTCGCCATGGTTTTCGGGCTCGGGGAAGACCAGCTGATGCTCCCGGCCGACTGGCTGGAAAGCATCCCGGTCATCGACAGCTGGGTGGTTCCCGGTCTGGTGCTGGGGATCGGTTTCGGGCTCGGCTCGCTGATCACCGGATATGGGATGTTGCGCCGGTCGCACTGGGGCTGGCTCGAGTTCGTGGAAGAGGCCACCGGGTACCACTGGTCGTGGCTGGCCACCATCTCGCTCGGTGCGGGGCATCTGCTCTGGATCGCTCTCGAGGTGATATACCTGCCGGAACTGTCCTTGCTCCAGATCATGTACGGGGCGATCGGCCTCGCGCTGCTCCTGCTCCCGTTCCTGCCTTCGATGAGGCAGGACCTTCGGGTGAGATAGGGCGGGCAGAACCCGTTACCGTCGGCGCCGATGAGCGACCTGTTCTCGGCGCGTGCCGACGACGCTGCGGCCCGTGCGGCCCCCCTTGCCACGAGGATGCGACCGAGGTCACTCGATGAGGTGGTGGGTCAGCCGGCCCTGATGGCCCCGGATGCCGCTTTTCGCCGCCTGGTGGAATCGGGGCGGCCGGTGTCGATGCTGCTGTGGGGCCCGCCCGGGACCGGCAAGACAACCCTCGCCCGGCTGGTCGCCTCACAGGCGGACGCCGTCTTCGAGACGCTCTCGGCCACCTCGGCCGGGGTCAAGGATGTCCGGGAGATCCTGGCCGCGGCCAGGACCCGTTTGGAGATGGAGGAGCGGCGCACGGTCCTCTTTCTGGACGAGATCCATCGTTTCGCCAAGAACCAGCAGGACGCCCTGCTTCCCGGCGTAGAGGACGGGACCCTGATCCTGATCGGTGCCACCACGGAGAACCCTTTCTTCGAGGTGAACTCGCCTTTGATGAGCCGGATGACCTTGTTCCGATTGGTTTCCCTGGGTGCAGAGGAAGTCTCGGAACTGGCGAGGAGGGCACTCGCCGACGACGAGCGGGGATTGGGTGACATCGGGCTCGGCATCGAGGCGGATGCCCTCGAAGAGCTGGGCAATCGGGTGGGTGGTGATGCACGTCAAGCGCTCAACGCGTTGGAGGTGGCCGCCCTGCTCGCTTCTGGTGACGACAGGACGACGATCACCCTGGATGACGTCGGCGAGGCCCTGCAGAGACGCATCGTTCGCTATGACAAGGTCGGCGACCAGCACTACGACGTGATCTCAGCATTCATCAAGAGCGTGCGTGGCTCGGACCCTGATGCTGCCATGTACTGGCTGTTCCTCATGTTGGAGGGAGGGGAGGACCCCGAGTTCATAGCCCGCAGGCTGATCATCCTCGCCGCGGAGGACGTGGGTCTGGCCGATCCGCGTGCCCTCCCCCTGGCGGTGGCAGCCTCGCAAGCACTGGCCTACGTAGGGCTTCCCGAGGCTGCGTATCACCTTTCCGAAGCGACCATCTATCTCGCCACTGCCCCGAAATCGAACTCGGTGGGCGGGGCGATGGCGAAGGCCAGGCAGATGGTCGACGAGGGTCCTGCCCCAACGGTGCCGGCCCATCTCCGTTCCACCGGCTATTCGGGGGCGGAGAAGCTCGGCCACGGGTCGGGATACCGGTACGCCCATGACTTCGACGGTGGCGTGGTGTCCCAGCAGTACTTCCCGGATGGTGTCCCGGCCGAGGTGGTGTACCAGCCCGGGGAGCGAGGGGACGAGGCGGGCATCCGGGCCCGGCTGGCCGAGATCGACCGGATCCTGGGTCGCGACGGACGCGCCCGATAGGTAGGGTCAGGTGGTGCTCGACAGGATGTGGTGGTTCCTGACCGGCGTGATCGCCGGGGGATGGGTGACTGTCCGTGCCCTTCGACGCCGTCCGACCCCGGGTGAATTGAGGGAAGCGGCCATGGCCACCGGGGCAGACCTCCTCGATCTGGCGGCACGCGCGGTCAGGCCTAATAGGGGCGGGTAGACGCCCGAGGCTCGTTAACCTCGCCTCCACCCCACCGAGGCCGATTTCGTTGGACAGCAACCAGATACGATCCGCGTTCACCTCCTTCTTCGCGGAGAGGGATCACGTCGTTCGCCCTTCGGCTTCCCTGATTCCCATCGACCCGACTCTGCTGGTCACCAATGCCGGGATGGTCCCGTTCAAGCCCTATTTCCTGGGGGACGAGCAGCCGCCATTCAAGCGGGCCACCACCGTACAGAAGGTGGTCCGGACCATCGACATCGACATCATCGGCACTACCCAGCGTCATCTCTCCTTCTTCGAGATGCTGGGCAACTTCAGCTTTGGGGATTACTTCAAGGAAGACGCCATCGCCTGGGCGTACGAGTTCGTCACCGAGCGACTGGGGCTGGACCCGGATCGGTTGTGGTACACGGTGTTCGAGACAGACGACGAGGCGGCCGCGATCTGGGCGAGACACGCCCCGGCCGACCGAATCCAAAGACGGGACGAGAAAGACAACTTCTGGCAGATGGGCGTTCCGGGGCCGTGCGGGCCCTGCTCCGAGATCTTCTTCGACAAAGGCCCCGAGTATGGGGAGGGCGGAGGCCCGGCCCTGGGTGACGAGGATCGCTTCGTGGAGATATGGAATCTGGTGTTCATGCAGAACATCCAGGACGAGCCATATCACGTCATCGGGGACCTGCCGGCCAAGAGCATCGACACCGGGATGGGTCTCGATCGGGTGGCGGCCATTCTGCAAGGGTTGCCCTCGGTTTTCGACATCGACATCATCAAACCGGTCCGTGACGTTGCGGCCGGCTACACCGGGCTCACCTACGGAGATAACGAGATGCACGACGTGTCTCTCCGCATCCTCGCCGACCACGGACGGGCGGTTACGTTTCTGATCGCCGATGGGGTGATCCCGTCGAACGACGGCCGTGGGTATGTGCTCCGCCGGATCCTGCGCCGTGCCGTGCGTCACGCCTGGCAATACGGGGGCGAAGGCCTGATCTTCCCCGGTCTGGTCGGGGCGACCGTCGACGCCATGGGGGACTGGTACACCGAGTTGGGGGACAAGCAGGACTTCATCACCCAGGTCGTCACCCGGGAGGAGGAGCGGTTCCGGCGGACGCTCGCCTCCGGTCACCAGTTGCTCGACGTCGAGCTGTCGAGGGAGGACGAAACGACCCTTTCCGGCGCCACCGTGTTCAAGCTTCACGACACCTATGGTTTCCCAGTCGAGCTGACCAGGGAGATCGCGGCCGAGCACGGGATCGAGGTCGACACCGCCGGGTTCGAGGCCGAGATGGCCGAGCAGCGTCGCCGGGCCCGGGCGGCGTGGAAGGGTGGCGACGAAGTGGCTGCTCAGGATGTCTACCGCTCCGTGCTCGATGTCGCAGGGCTGACCGACTTCGTCGGTTACGAGACCGAGATCGCCGAAGGGCTGGTCCTTGCCATCGTCGCCGATGGTGAGACCATCGAACGCGCCGACGAGGGCCGTGAGGTCGAATTGTTCCTGAACAGGACACCGTTCTACGGAGAGTCGGGCGGCCAGATCGGCGACTCGGGGACGATCGACACCGAGACCGGCACCGCAGTGGTCCTGGACACCCGGCATGCGATTCAGGGGCTCCACGGCCATCGGCTCCGCGTCCAGTCCGGTTTCATCGCCGTCGGGCAGCAGGCAAGAGGAGCCATCGATTCCCCGAGGCGGGAGGCGACGAGAAAGAGCCACACTGGGACCCACGTGCTCCACTGGGCTCTGCGTGACGTGCTCGGCCATCACGCCAGCCAGGCCGGTTCGCTGGTCGAGCCGGGGCGACTCAGATTCGACTTCTCCCACTTTTCCCAGGTCGCCCCACAGGAACTGGCCGAGATCGAAGCCGAGGCCAACGAGCGGTTGATCGCCAACGACCGAGTCACCACCACGGTCACCAGCAAGGAGCATGCGCTCGATATGGGCGCCATCGCCTTCTTCGGCGACAAGTACGGGGACACCGTGAGAGTCGTGCAGGTTGGGGGGTACTCCACCGAGCTGTGTGGCGGCACCCATACCCACACCTCGGCCCAGGTCGGCCCGCTCCTGATCACATCTGAGTCGTCGATCGGCTCCAACCTGCGCCGTGTCGAGGCTCTCACCGGTCTCACCGCATATGACCACCTGGTCGAGATGCGCTCGAGCCTCGACCGAAGCGGTCGTCTGCTCAAGGTCGCGGGGGTCGACGTGCCCGGCCGCGTCGAGGCGTTGTTGGAGCGAGTGGTCAACCTCGAGCATGACCTCGAGACGATTCGGTCTCAGCGGCGGGGCGAGCTCGCTGCCGAGCTGGCCTCGGAGGCGGCCACGGTGGGGGATGTCGCGTTGGTGGTGGCCACAGCACCGGATCAGGATGTCAACGCACTTCGCCAGCTGGCCCTGGGAGTCAGGGACCGCGTCTCCGGCCGATCGGTGGTCGTCTTGGGCGCGGCACATGCGGGGAAGGGGGCCCTGGTTGGTGTGGTCAGCAGGGACCTCGTCGAGGCCGGAATATCTGCCTCCGAGATAATCGGCGATGCTGCCGCCGAGCT
>JBFYOJ010000056.1:0-5060 GCA_041303885.1 Acidimicrobiia bacterium
GCCCTCGACGACGGCCAGAGACCCGAGGTCCGAGCCCTCCATGGCCAGTGCAGCTTCGAGCACAGTCGTGTCCGGGCCACAGACATGTGGAGCATCGCCCACCAGATCACCGAGTCTCATCGCAGGACACGTTAGATAGAAAGAAGACCCACCGAGTCGGCGGGCCTTCCCTCTTCGAGATGTCAGGCTCGAGTCAGACCAGGTCTGCCTCTCGGATTCCGAAGGAAGGGTGCCGCAATCGGCAAAGAGCGAGCTTCTCCAGTTGGCGGATCCGCTCTCGAGTCAGGTTGAACTCGTCACCGATCTCCTCGAGCGTTCTGGGCACGCCGTCGTAGAAGCCGTATCTGAGCGCCAGGATGCGGCCCTCGCGCTCGGGAAGCCTCTCGATGGAGACCCTCAGCGAGTTGGCGACATCCATCTCTTCGGTCATCTGGACCGGGTCGGCGGCGTCTTCGTCTTCGATGAAGTCGCCCAGCTGGGCGCCATCCTCGCCAATCGGCTGCTCGAGGGAGACTGTGTCCGCAACGCTCAAGGCCAGCTCGACCTTGTCCGGGGTCACACCCGCCTCCTCTGCGATCTCCTCCGGTCGGGGATCGCGACCGAGCTCTGCCTTCAGGGAGGCCTGGGCGGCGCGAACGGCGGCGAGCGTGTCGTGGAGGTGCACCGGGATCCGGACAGTTCGCGATTTGTCGGCGATGGCCCTGGTGATCGCCTGGCGAATCCACCAGGTGGCGTAGGTGGAGAACTTGAAGCCCTTCCGCCAGTCGAACTTCTCGACGGCGCGGATGAGACCCAGGTTCCCCTCCTGGATCAGGTCGAGGAAGTCGATTCCCGAGGTGTTGGCGTACCGGCGGGCATTCGCCACAACAAGGCGGAGGTTGGCGGTGAGGAAGTCGTCTTTGGCCTGGGCGCCGCGACGAGCAAAGCGACGGAGTTCCATCTCCTCGCGCTTGCCGTTGTAATCGCCCTTCTCCAGCCTCTCGGCTGCCTCCTCGCCCGTTTCGATCTTCTGGGCCAGCTCGACCTCCTGCTCGGCGGTCAACAGGTCGTACTCGCCGATCGCGGTGAGGTACTGGGAGACGAGATCCGTGGTGAGACGGCCGCGCTCATCCGTCAGCTTCGAGTGAAGTCTGATACGGGGCTTTTCGGTCTTGTCGGTACGCGTTTCGACGGCAGCCATCTAGATCTTGTCCTCCTGGGGCCCGGTGGGCAGGGAATGGGCGTTCCCGAACGTCCAACTATGACACATGCGGGGTGGTTTGTGAACCCCCCTCTTTTCAACAATCTTCGGTCGTTTTGGAGTTTGGGACTATGTGTACAACGACATGACGCCGTCGCTTTGTTCCCCCGGTGGGCAATCGCCGCGGCGGTCTCGTAAGGTTGCTGCCGAGGCGAGGAGGAGCGTCGGTGAACGATCCAGCGACAGATGTGGGGGCATTCCTGGCCACCGTGCCCGACGACGCGCGAGCGACCCTCGCCCAGCTGCGGGAGACGATCCGGGCGGCCGCACCGGATGCCACCGAGAAGATCGGATATGGGGTCCCTGCGTTCTACTACAAGGGGCGGCCATTGGTTTCCTTCGGTGCTGCCAAGCACCACTGCGCCTTCTACGTCCAGAGCCCGGAGGTGATGCTGACATTCGCGGACGAGCTCGAGGGCTACGACACCTCGAAGGGGACCATCCGCTTCCCGGCCAGCAGTCCCCTTCCGGAAGAACTGGTGACCAGGCTGGTCGAGGCTCGTATGGCGGAGACAGACGCCTCGGAGGCCCGGTAGCTCAGCGTTCCCGGTCCCACTCGGAGCCGGCGAACTCCCCGGGTGTCAGAACCCGGGAGAGCGATCCCCTGGCTCCTGGCAAGCTCGTCCACGACGCCAGGTCCAGGTCGATCACGGCGACAGTCGCGGTCTTCATCACGGCAGGGTCCCCGGTGAGCGTCGTCACGACCATGGACCAGGTTGGTTGGTGCCCGACGAGCATCAGCCTGGCCACATCGGGCGCGGTGGAAGCCGTCTCGATCACTCCCGTTGGCCCCGACTCATAGAGGGAGCGGTCGAGCTGCAACGCGGCGTCCCATTCTCCCGCCTCGATCGCCAACTCCGCAGTCGACCGGGCCCGGATTGCGGTGGAGCTGATGACCAGATCCGGGGCAAGCCCTTGTGCAGCCAGCACTCTTCCCATCAATCGGGCGCTGCGCACCCCGCGGTCGTTGAGGGGCCGATCGTGATCCGAGCCGAAGTCTGCTTCCCAGTCTGACTTGGCATGACGCATCATTAGGAGGGATCTCATCGATGTCCCGGCGACCTACGAGATCAGCCTGGCCGCCGTGGTGAACACCCTCGGATCCGGGTAATCGGCGCAGTAGTTGTACAGATATGCCACTCTGATCACCCCGTCGGGGGCCACGACGAACTCGGCAGATTGCATCCAGGGGTCGTCGACGAGGGGACGCCCCTGTGACCTCCGGTCCGCCTGGAAGCCAGCCCCGGTCGCCTCCGAGTGCTGGCAGAACTCATCCGGGGCGTCGTAGAGCGCCTGCTCGAGTGACCAGTGCCCGAGCCCGAACGCACGGTGGGCCGAGTAGTCCCTGTCGGCGAGTATGCGCACCGGAATCCCGTACCTCTCCCTGTATGCCGCCACCCGCTCGGGATCACCCGGCGCGACGATCGCCACGTCGAGACCGACCTCCGCATACGAGGGAACCTCGTCTTTGAGGCGCTCGGCCCGCGCCAGACCGCATCCGCAGCCGAGATGACGCCAGAGGAGGACCAGCGCGGGGCGCTCACTCCAAACCGAGTCGAGCGACACCCGGGCACCGCTCTCGTCGAGCAGGTCCACGATAGGAGCCTGTTGTCCGCGTCGAGCCGGCTGCCCCTCCAGCGTCGGCCCTTCGAGCCAGCCCTCCATCCACCGCTGCTCCGCTGAGAGATAGAGCGCCTGGATGTCTCTGTCGGTCATCGGTCCTCCTGACGCGGGTGAGCGGCGACCATAATCGGGCTCAGGCGACCATCGTCCCCAGCGCGAGGAGCCAGAGCAGGTTCTCCAAGGCCAGGGCCCGAGCGAACCTCGCCTCACCGGACGCGGCAGCGGGGATGTCGGCGGACCTCAGCCCCGAATTCGATCCGGTTCCACGCCGGGCGTGCCAGGACAGCCCCGACCACGAACATTGCCAGGACCGCAACCAGCCCCACGTAGATCCTCCACGGCGCTTTGGTGAGGCCCCACACCAGTTGAACCAGCCCGACACCGGACAGGAGGGTGACCACGCCCGATCCGATCCCGAGCCGTTCGGCCCTCTTCATTCGACTGAAAAACGACTGCACGGAGGCCGGATCGCGGATCGACCTGCGGACGTCCCGCGGTATGAGGATCTTGTGACCGAGCCAGATGGCGGCCGCCGCGATGTGGACGACCTTCAAGGGGAGAATCATCGAGCCAAGCTACCGATAAGGCCTGTCCGCGCCGGAGAGACTACGTTCGCCCTCATGCCCAACCGTCTCGCCGGGGCCACCTCCCCTTACCTCCTCCAGCACAAGGACAACCCGGTGGATTGGCACGAATGGGGAGAGGCGGCGTTCGCCGAGGCGAAGGCGCGTGATGTGCCGATCCTCCTCTCGGTGGGCTATTCGGCGTGCCATTGGTGTCACGTGATGGCTCATGAGTCGTTCGAGGACCCGGAGACGGCCGCCGAGATGAACCGGTTGTACGTGAACGTCAAGGTCGATCGGGAAGAGCGGCCCGATGTCGACAGCGTGTATATGGAGGCCGTCCAGGCAATGACCGGCCGTGGAGGGTGGCCGATGACCGTATGGATCACCCCGGACGGCCGCCCGTTCTATGCGGGCACCTACTTCCCCAACCAGGATCGCCATGGCATGCCCTCGTTCCGCTCCGTGATGGAAGCCGTATCCGGGGCGTGGCTGTCCAAACGCGACGAGGTTCTCGGGCAGTCCCAGCGACTCACCGACGCGATCAACCGCACCATCCCGACCTCTTACACCGTCCCCGACGGGGAAATGCTGAAGAGCGCCTACGAGTCGCTGGCGTCGAGCTTCGACCCTGTCAACGGCGGCTTTGGCGGCGCCCCCAAGTTTCCACAGCAGCCGGTTCTCGAGTTCCTCCTCCGGGCTCATGAGCAGAGCTGGGCCCCCCGCGCCGCCCACATGCTGAGGGTCACCCTGTTCGAGATGGCCGACGGAGGAATCCATGACCAACTGGCCGGTGGTTTCGCCCGCTACTCGGTCGACGACCAATGGCTGGTCCCACACTTCGAGAAGATGCTCTATGACAACGCCCAGCTAGCCCGCCTCAACCTATGGGCCGGAATCGAGCTCGAGGAGCCGAGGCTGGTCGAAGTGGCCCGATCGACGCTCCGCTATCTGGCCAACGACCTCCGACATCCCGAAGGTGGATTCTTCTCGTCGGAGGACGCCGACTCCGAGGGTGTGGAGGGAAAGTTCTATGTATGGACCGTCGACGAGCTCGCACAGGTCCTCGGGCCCGAGGATGCCGCCGAGGCGGCGCGCTACTTCGGGGCCACCCCGCACGGGAACTTCGAAGGCTCGAACATCCTTCATCGCCCGACGTCGGATCCGTGGAGCGACCGCGTCGAGTCGATCAGGTCACGTCTCCTGGAGCACCGATCGACCCGTGTCCGGCCCGGCCTCGACGACAAGGTGATCACCTCCTGGAATGGGCTCGCCATCCGCGCTTTCGCAGAGGCAGGCGCGGCGCTGGGCGACGACACGTACCTCGACGTGGCCCGCTCCACGGCGCGATTCCTTCTCGATGAGATGATGGTCGACGGAGAGCTCTGCCGGTCCTGGCGAGACGGACAGTCAGGCGTGAGCGCATTCCTCGAGGATCACGCGGCACTCGCTCTCGGTCTGTTCGCCCTCTATGCGGCCACCGGCGAAGAAGAGTGGTATCTGACCGCCCAGGACCTCACCCTCGGGATTCCCGAGCGATTTGCCGACGAGGAAGGGGGCTTCTTCGACACCCCGGCCGATGGGGAGCGCCTGGTCAAGCGGCCGAAGGGTCAGACCGACAACCCCTTGCCATC
>JBFYOJ010000057.1:0-12896 GCA_041303885.1 Acidimicrobiia bacterium
GAATCCACCGGCTGCGCGTCAGGTGAACCGGACGCGGCTTCTTCGGATTTGCGTCGCTTCATCAGCTGAACCATGGCCCCCTTTCTAACTCTCAATCGTCCCGAAATCGTTACGAGGTGAAAGGTACGGGACGAACGGAATAGCGACGTTGGCCTTGAGACGCATTCTGATACCGGTTCGCTGAGCAAGCGCAACGGATGGCGCGAATTCGGAATGGGCGCATCGTTCCGAGATTCCTGACAGCGATGGCTCGTAACGCTGGTTTAAGGTGGCATGATGCTCGAAGTCCGGCTTCTCGGGCCTCCGGAGATCACCCTCGATGGGACACCCGTGGAGGTCGATACCCGAAAAGCCATCGCCCTGCTCGCCTACCTGGTCGTGGAGAAGTCGGCCACTCGGGACACTCTGTCCGCCCTGTTCTGGGCCGATTCACCCGGTCAGCGCGCCCGGGCCACCCTTCGCCGCACTCTGTCCGCCCTCCGCGGCGGAACCGGAGCGGACTTGCTCGACGCCGACCGCAGCGTCATCTCACTCGTGGGGGAGATCTCCTGCGACATCGACATCCTCGATGACGAGTTGGCCGCCACCGGCGATCATGACCACGACCAAGGTGACGTGTGCCCGCGCTGCATCCCCCATCTGCAACGAGCGGCCGCAATGCACCGGGGTGAGTTCCTCGAAGGGTTCTCGGTGAAAGCCTCTCCCGAGTTCGACGACTGGGTGAGGAGCGTCACCGAGTCGTTGCGTCTTCGCGTCGGTACGACATTCAATCGCCTGGGGACGGCGCTCGCCGCCAACGGCGAGTACCCCGCTGCCATCGCCGTCGTCTCGCAGTGGATCGACCTCGATCAACTGCACGAGCCGGCCCATCGGTTCCTCATGCTGCTCCACGCTTGGGCGGGAGATCGTCCCGGCGCAATCGAGGCCTACCGCAAGTGCGTCGCCATCCTCGATCACGAGCTCGGTGTCTCCCCTCTTCATGAGACGACCGAGCTCTATGAGGCCATCCTCGACGAGGACCTGCCCCCGGCCCCCGGGGCGAGAAGGCGGATCAGGGCAGCTGCACCCCCCAGGAGCAGGCTGGACACCGAGCTCATCGACCGTGACGAAGAGCTTCAAGCGCTCAGGGACGGGCTCGCCGCCGCTTCGGCGAGGGGACGGCTGATCTCTATCACTGGATCGGCCTGGATGGGGAAGACACGGCTTCTGGAGGAGATCGCCGCCGAGGCCCACGGGCTGGGTCGCGTCGTGCTCATCGGGCGGGCGTTTCCAATGGAGCAACAGCTCCCCTACGGCGTCCTCACCCAGGTACTGCGCGCCGCCCTTCCGCACATCGAATCCGCTCCGGAGGCCGTCCCGGATTGGGCACGAGTCGAGATCGGACGTCTTCTCCCGGCGAGCCAGACAGCGGAGCAAGCCGGCCTGCCGGACCGTTTCGGCGAGCTGCGGCTGTTCGAAGGCATCCACACGACTCTCACGACCCTCGCCACGGAGCGGCCAGTGGTGCTGATCCTCGACGATGCCCACTGGGCAGACGCTGCCTCGGCTTCCGCCTTCTCCTACCTCTCCCGTCGCATCTCGGGGTCTCCGGTGCTGATGATCGTGTCGGCGCGATCCGGGATCGGGCTGCATCCCGCCATTGCCGAACTGATCGGCGGTGCAGACCACTCGATCGCTCTCGGCCCGCTCACCGTAAAGGAACTGATGAACCCGATGGGTGACGAGACCAGAGCAAGGCAGATCCTGCAACAGACCGGCGGGGTCCCCCTTCTGGTGCGTGAGGCGATCAGATCGGCCGAGGAGGGGATGGAGGAGGTCCCTGGGATCCTCCTCTATCTGGAGTCCCGGTTGCGAGAGGTGACTGAGCTCAGCCGACAGATCCTCACTGCGGCGGCTGTCCTCGATGGGATCTGCGACGCATCCCTGTTGAGGTCCACCAGCGGGCGAAGCGAGGACGAAGTGGTCGAGGCGGTCGAAGAGCTGATTTCGGTGGGCCTTCTTCGGGAAGTCCCCGGCTCGGATGCCCTCGGCTTCACCCTCGACACCCTGGAGGGGGTCGTTTACGACTCGATCTCCCTCGTTCGAAGACGTCTGCTGCATCGTCGGGCGGCACGGGCTCTCGCAGATCGGGGCCATGCGGCAACAGATCCGCGGCTCGCCGGGGCCATAGCCGCCCAGTATCGAGCGGCAGGCGATCCCGAGGCAGCCGGCTGGTATCGCATCGCAGGGGACCTCGCCAAGGCGATCTATGCGCATGACTCGGCTCGCGACTTCTACGAGGCTTGCCTGGCCCTCGGCAGTCCTGATGTCGCTGCAGTCCGGCTCGCACTCGGAGAGTTGGCGATGGCCGCCGGCGACTACGAACGGGCTCGTCACGAGTTGACAGTCGCCGCTTCCAACGCGACCCCGGCTTCGATCGGTGCGATCGAACACCGCCTCGGCGAGGTGGAGAGGCTCCTCGGAAGGTTCAAGGTCGCCGAGGAGCACTTCGAGCGCGCCCTCTCCGACGAGGAGCGAGCCGCAGAAGTCCTGGCCGACTGGGCGCTCCTTGCACATCGAACCGGCGATGCCGGGAAGGCAATCGAACTGGCCGACAAGGCACGAAGAGCCGCCGAGGAGCAGGGCGATGCCGCACAGATGTCCCGCGTGCGCAACATCCTCGGAGTGGTCACTCCGAATGCCGGAACTGCCCTGGCTCATGTTGGCGAAGCCCTTCGTCTCGCAGGTGAGGCCGACCTGCTCCGCATGGCGGCGCTGAACAACCAGGCATTGCTCCTTGCCGAGATGGGAGATGGCGAAGAGGCGAGCAGGCTCGTGCTCGAGGCGATCGCCATCGCGGAGAAGACCGGACACCGCCATCGGGAGGCTGCCCTCTGGAATCACCTGGCCGATCTCCATCACCAGGCCGGTCGGGAGACCGAGGCCCGTGACTCGCTCACCAGATCGGTGTCGCTGTTCGCCGAGATCGACGCCGGGGTCCTCGAGCCGGAGCTGTGGCTTCTCACCAGGTGGTGATCAGGCCGGGCTGCCTCCTCGAGCGATGGTTCGGCCGCCCTATCCCCGTGGGCTAAAGGAATTCCGGCGTCCTGCCGACATAAGCGGCACGATGACCGTTTCGACAATCACAAGCATCGACGAATGGGCTGTGCACCCGCTCGGCAAGGTCGCACGAGCGGCGGTTGCCGTCCTCGGCTTGATGTCGGCCGTACTGGTGCTTCTCGTCGCCACGATGAACAGCCAGGCGACCTGGATCATGGTCCTGCTCGGTGTAGCACTGGCAGCGGTTTCGGTGCGAGCCGCCGCCAAGCCCAGCCTCGTCCGACTGACCACCCTGGCCGCGATCATGGTCGCGGTGCCTTACGTCGGGCAGACTTTTTGAACAGGTGAAGCGAAGGGCCACAACGGCCCCGGCGCCCTGCGGATGACGGCCACCGGCTAACGGTGGCCGTTGTCGTTTCCAGATCAAGGGAGGGGAAAACCCCTATTGGCCGGTAGCCGGCGAGTGCCGAAGATTGAGCAACCGGGACTTCGGGGCGTCACTCCGTCCCTGGAAGCGACAATGGGGACCGACCGGGGGGCTGCCTTGCGGTCCCCCGGTTTCGGAAGAGACACCATCCAACGACCAATCCCGACCTCGAAGGCCCACCCTGCTCTGGAACCGCTAGCTTCCGGATCCATGTCGAGCTTCTCCAAACGGGGGAGTCCCGAGCTGGAGGCCACCCTGCGGCGGATGGTGGTCGTCTTTCGCTTCCTCGGGCTCATCTGGATGCTCATCCTGGTGGCGGTCACGATGGTGGCCAACCCCCCACCGCGAACCTGGATCGTCTGGGGAGCAGTGGCATTGGCCGTGGTCTGGACCTTCCTCACCTGGCTGGTGGCGAAGACCCGGCCAGGTTTCATGGCGGGCTGGTGGTGGTTCACCTTCGACAGCCTGGCCATGCTGGCGATCGGCGCCGCATCTGTCGCGGCAGGCGCCGATGAGCTCTTCCACGGTGGGCTCCCCCTGTCCTTGGTGTTCACCGGGTCCCTGCTCGGTGGCCTTCCCGGATCCCTGATCGCAGCCGTACTCCTGGGTGTCGAGCAATTCGCCGTCCACGTGATCGCCGACCTCGGGGCAGTCCGTGCAGCAGGCAGTGTGATCTTCTTCGTCGTCGGAGCGATCGTCGGCTGGACCTTCGACAAGCTCCGTGACTACGACCTTGCCCGCCAGGCGGCCCAGGACGAGCTCGCCAAGGAGCAGGCCGCGGTCGTGCTCCATGAGGAGAGGGCCGCTCTCGCCGACCGTCTACACGATTCGGTTCTGCAGACACTTCACGCCATAAGGATGGGCGCCGACGACCCAGGGCAATCCCGCTACCTCGCCCGGCGTCAGGAGCGGGAGTTGCGTCGAAATATCGAGGAGTGGCGGTCCGAATTCCGGGAGAGCTTCCGGGCCAATCTGATGGCGGTGCGGGACGAGATCGAGGACACTCATCGGGTGGAGATCGAAGCCGTGATCCGCGACGACGCTCAGATGAACCCGAATCTCAGCGCTGCGATCGAGGCAGCGAGGGAGGCCATGGCCAACGCGGCCAAGCACTCGGGATCGCCGAACATCACCTTGTACTCCGAGTTCGTCAACGGGCACGCCCAGATCCACGTTCGCGACAGTGGTTCCGGTTTCGTCGACGACGGCATGCGGAATCGCGTCCACGAGCGGCTCGCCCGGCGGGTCGAGGGCGTCGGCGGCCTGGTGGAGATCGACACGGTTCCCGATTCGGGCACCGAGGTCACGATCACGGTGGGGAAATGACCGAGAGCCGGCTGCGCATCATCATCGTCGACGACCACGACGTGGTTCGGGCCGGCATGAGGGCGATTCTCGACCCATCTTTCGAGATCGTCGGCGAGGCCGACAACGTGGACAGTGCGATCGAGCTCATCAGGGAACGGCTGCCCGACCTGGTGGTTCTCGATGTGAAACTCCCCGGTGGCGGAGGGGCGACGGTGATCCCCGCTGTGAGGAAGGACTTTCCCGACATCAGGTTCATGGCCCTCACCGTGTCGACCTCGAAGGAAGATGTCGCTCGACTGTTGGACGCCGGCGTGGACGGGTACATAACCAAGACCACCCTCGGGGCGGACCTCCCCGACCTGATTCGTCAGACATATGTCGGTGCCCGGCCGGTGTCACCTGACGTTGCTGCGTACCTGCTCGACATCGATGAGGAGATCGCAGCGGAGTCCGCAATATCCCGGCTCACCCCGCGCGAGCGAGAGGTGGTCAACCTCATCGCACGGGGCTATACCTACCGGGAGAGCGCGGAGAGGATGGGGATCACGGTGAAGACCCTGGAGAACCACATGGCCCACATCTTCGACAAGCTGAGCGTCGCCAGCCGTCACGAGCTCACCGCCCTCGCCTACGAAGAGGGCTATCTCCGACCGGACGACGAGCGCTGAACCCCGCACCCCGGGTCGTTCGACCCGCCATCAGGGGCAGCTGTGGCGGACCGACTGCTCGGCCGAGACACCTGGCAGGGGGCCCACGGGGGAGACGAGCTCAGTCGTGCCCTCGCCGGGGGCCGAAGGCCGTTACCCATCGCAGTAGGGAACTTCCCCTATTCACAGGCGGTGCCATCTCCTGTATCAATGCCCTGGGTGGGTCGAGGAGACCTTCCTCCCGGAGCCACATCCCGGAGGGGAGAAGGAAGCCACCACGGCTTTCTGGAAATGCCACAAGCCCCCGTCGCATGACGGGGGCTTGTCGATGGCCGGTCAGAACTGGAGGGCGGCTGCAGCCCAGTGAAAGCCCGCGCCGAACGCGGTGAGCACCACCAGGTTCCCTTCCTCGAAGCGCCCCGTCCGGCTGCACTCCCACATTGCGAATGGGACTGTGGCGGAGCCGGTGTTCCCGTATTCCTGGACGTTCACATAGACTCGCTCTTCGGCCATCCCGAGCTTCCTCCTGACTGCCTCGAGAATCCTGAGATTGGCCTGGTGGGGGATCAGCAGATCGACATCTCCGATAGACCGGTCGATGCGATGCAGGACCTCGGTGACAGCGTCGCTCATCCTCATCACCGCATCCGTGAACACTCTTCGGCCGTCCATGATGATCCGCCGGTAGTCACCCGACTCGAGGCTCTCGGCGTTGAATGGGCTTCTGGTCCCGCCCGCGGCCAGGGTCAGGATCCCGGCGGCCGAGCCGTCGGTCCCGCTGACCACATCCAGCAGCGTTGCCCGGCCAGATGACGGGCCGAGCACTACCGCGCCGGCCGCGTCGCCGAATAGGACCGCCGTGGCCCGATCCTGCCAATCCATCAGACGCGTGATCAACTCCACCCCGATCACCAGCACGCGTTTCGGTTCGAATGCGATCCTGGCCCGAGCTACGTCGAGGGCCTGGATGAACCCGGCACATCCCGATCCTCCCAGGTCATAAGTCGGGATGTTGCGACACCCGAGCATGTCCTGGACCAGTGCCGCGGTGTCGGGTGTGTACATCTCCGGCGTATCGGTGGCGACGATGATCTCGTCGATGTCGTCCGGGGCCAGGCCGGCGTCTTTGATCGCCGCGGTTGCCGCGTTGACGGCGAGGGTGAGAGTGGTTTCGTCGTCGGCAGCCACACGCCGCCGCTTGATGCCGGTCCGTTGCGTGATCCACTCGTCGGTCGTGTCGACCAACTCCGCCCAGTCGTCATTGGTCATGATTCGCTCGGGCACGTAACCGCCAAAACCCAGGATGGACGCCATCTGGCCGCGCAGGTTAGGGACATCCGGCGCAATCTGACTGCGACCCGAGGTCAGATGTCGCGCACCTCGCCACCGGTCGGGCCATAGAACACGACCCACATCTCGGTGTGGTCGCTGAAGTCGATGAATCGATGCTCCACACCGGCAGGGACGAAGAGAGCGTCACCCGGGCCGAACTCGGTCTCTACCCCGTCATTGAGAAACCGGCCCGTCCCTGAGACGATCACATACACCTCGTCCTGCTCGTGAGGTTGCTGGAAGTCGACCTCGACAGGTGCGTAGTAGCCGAGTTCCAGGGTGCCCCTGCGGAGGGTCACCGCATATGGATCGTTCTTCCCGGCGGCTGCCCTGGCTGCCTCTTCCCGAGCGGTGAATCTGAACTGGCTCAATCGAATCGACCTCTCATCCCGCCACGCCGCGATGACGTTTGACGATATCAACCATCTCTTCAACCGGCATCTCGTGGGCGACCCGGCCCTGGCGGCCCGTCATCGTCTCGGCCGCGCACAGGGCGTTGACGATCGACTCCTCGGTGGCGTCGGCCACGGCGTGAAAAAGCGGGTCCATCCCTTCGTTGGGGAGAGTGAGCACCTGTCGCGGCTTGTCCGGTCTGCGTTCCAGGTGGTTCCCGGTGGCGAAGGCCAGGAAGAGGTCGCCGCTGGAATCGTGCCCGTAGCCGCCCGCGCGGGAGAGCCCGACCGTGGCCCTTCGAGCGAGACGCTTGCACTGGTCGGCGAGGAGGGGGGCATCCGTGGCGACAACCACGATTATCGAGCCCCCGTTTGGAGGCTCGTCCCAGGCCGAAGGCACTACGTCGTTGCCGATGAGCCGCCCGACCGGGACTCCATCGACACGGAGATCGGCCCTCGCCCCGTAATTGGCCTGAACCAGCACACCCACCGTGCATTGCCGGCCCGCGGCCGTCACGACTCGGGACGATGTGCCGATTCCGCCCTTGAACCCGTGACAGATCATCCCGGTCCCACCCCCGACGCACCCCTCCGCCACCGGGCCGATGGCCGCCGAGCCAAGGGCATCACCCGCCTCGGCGTCGGTCAACGGGAACGACTCGATCGTGCTCAACCAGCCGTCCCACGTCTCGGCCACCACCGGAAGGTGAAACTCGTCTGTCACGCCGAGGCGAAACGACTCCTTCACGAGGAAATCACGAACCAACCCCACCTGGTTGGTGTTGGTGATCCCGACGGGGGAGCCGAGCATTCCGGACTCCTCGACCCAGGCCAGACCGGTCATCTCGCCGTTGCCGTTGAGGACGTAGCTGCCGGCATAGGCGTAGTCGGTCCATATCCCCTCGCGCGGGACCACCATGGTCACCCCGGTGCGCACGACCTCGGGCTCGTCCCGGATCAGGGTGGCGTGCCCGACCAGGACACCGGGGACATCCGTGATCGCATTGATCGGGCCGGGCTCGAGAGTCCCGATCGCGATCCCCAGCCCACGCGGCCGGGGTCGAGGCGGGGACGTGTCAGACACCGGCGGGACGGTAACCGGAGGCGTATCGTGCCGCGCTCCAATGCTCCAGTTCTCCCAGACAGGGTTCCGCTCATGAGCTCGGTTTTCTCCCGCGGAAGGGGGCCATTGCCAACGGCCGTGTCGGCGCGCGGGTCGTGGATCACCGACTCTGCCGGGAAGACGTATCTCGACGCCGCCGGGGGCGCCATCGCCGTGGGCATAGGCCATGGTGACGAGGAGGTGGCTGCCGTCATGGCCTCCCAGGCGGCCGCGCTCGACTGGGTGCACGCATCCGCCTTCACCACCGAGCCGGTCGAGGCATACGCCGAAGCACTCGCCGGCCTCGCCCCGGTAGTTGGGGCACGGGTGTTCCCTGTGTCGGGCGGATCCGAGGCGGTCGAGAGCGCCTTGAAAATGGCCCGGGCCTATCACCTCGCTCGTCGAGAGCCCGATCGGACCGTGATCATCGCCCGCTCCCACTCCTATCACGGCAACACGGTTGGCGCCCTAGATGTGTCCGGACGAGAGCCATTGCGGCGCCCCTACGAGCCATGGCTCGGCCGGACGGTTCGGATCCCGAGTGTGAACGAGTACCGCTGTCCCAACCCGGGACATCCTGATGACTGTGCTCGATTCCACGCCGGACTACTCGAAGAGGCGATCGAAGACACCGGGTCGGGGCGGGTGGCCGCATTCGTGGCCGAGCCGGTCGGGGGCGCCGCCAGTGGAGCGACCGTTCCCCCCGGTGGCTACTGGGACGAGATCACAGCCGTGTGCCGCCGACATGGCGTCCTGGTCATCGCGGACGAGGTGATGACCGGCTTCGGCCGCACCGGCGAGTGGTTCGCATCGAATCATTTCGAACTTCGTCCCGACATCCTGGTTGCCGCCAAGGGGGCTTCATCCGGGTACTGGCCGCTCGGGCTAGCCATCGCGAGCGGTGGGGTCCACGACGCCATCGTCGAAGCCGGGGGCCTGGTCCACGGCTTCACCTGGTCGCATCACCCGATCGGGGCCAGAGTGGGACTCGCCATCCTCGATCGGATCCGCCAGCTTCGGCTGATCGACCGGGCCCGGACCCAGGGCGAGAGACTGCTCACCGGCCTGAGATCGGCTCTCGGGGAGCATCCGAATGTCGGCGATGTGCGAGGCATCGGGCTGCTTCTATGCCTCGAGCTCGTCGCGGATCGGGCGAGCCAGAAACCGTTCCCGCGGGAGGATCGGGTCACCGAACGGGTACTGGATCGGGCCAAGGAAGCCGGGCTTCTCCTCTACCCGTCCACCGGGAACGTCGACGGGGTCGACGGCGACTATTTGCTGCTCGGCCCTCCGCTCACGGTTCTCGACGACGAGATCGACTTGATCGTCGACCGGACCATTCAGGCCATGGGAGCCCTCGGATGAGTCTGGTCGCAGTCTGGTCGGACGGCTATCTGGCCCACGACCCCACCTGGCTCGTCTGGGCCGGCATGCGGCTACCCGGTGACGAGGAGGCCGACCGGGCCGAGATCCTCCGCGCCGAGTTGGCCGGCGCCGGGGTGCCCATGGTCGAGGCCGAGGTCCACGACCGATCGATCCTCGAGGACGTCCACGTACCGGCCATGATCGACTACCTGGAGACGGCCTACGAGCGTTGGGTGAACGCCGGTTACCCCGTCGACCCCGGCTCCGATCGAGTAGTCGCCTATGCATTCCCTCATCCAGCCGCCTTCGGCCGTTATCCGACGAGGGAGCCGATGAGTCGAGCTGCCATGGCTGGGGTGTACTGCATGGACACCGCCACCACCATCGGCCCGGGCACATACCGGGGAGCCAGAGCCGCGGTCGACGGGGCTCTCACCGCCGCCTCGCTGGTCAGGGGCGGGGCGAACGCGGCCTATGCACCGGTCCGTCCCCCCGGTCATCACGCCGGCACCTCCTACTTTGGCGGGTCGTGCTATCTGAACAACGTGGCCGTTGCGGCAAACTGGCTCGCGGCCCAAGGGTCGAGTCCTGTTGCCATCGTCGACATCGACGCTCACCACGGGAACGGCACTCAGGAGATCTTCTACGAGCGCGGGGACGTCCTCTACTGCTCGATCCACGTCGATCCTGGAGAAGGCTGGTTCCCGCACTGGTGCGGATTCGCCGAGGAGACCGGAATCGAAGCCGGAGTCCTCGCCAACCGCAACTTCCCTCTTCCACCGGGAAGTGGCGACGAGGCGTTCCTGGCAGCACTCGACCAGGCATGTGAGGTGGTCATGGGCTTCGGGCCGGCCAACCTGGTGGTGTCGCTCGGTGTCGACGCCGGGATCTCCGACCCGGAGAGCCCGCTCCGGGTCACCAACGCCGGGTATGGCGCAATCGGAGAGCGGCTCCGGTCGCTTCATCTACCCACAGTCCTGGTACAGGAAGGCGGCTACGACCTGACAGCCCTCGGTCCGGACGTGATAGCAGTGCTCACCGCGTTCATCTGAGCTATTCCAGATTCGATTCTCGCCTGCCGAAGCTATCTTGGATTGACCGCTCCCCGGAGGCTCTACCCGTGACCAAGCCTGGTTGGCTGGGCAAAGACGTCGTTGGTGGAATCGCCAGCGAACCGCGCCCGGACCGCCGACCCCCGCAGAACTGGCGTCTCGACGCGATCTACGCCACCGCCCGCCCCCATCACCTGGCGGCCTCCCCGGACGGTTCCGAGGTCGCCCTGGTCCTCGATATCGAGGGCACAAGCGACATTTGGGTCCTTACCGTCGAGAGCGGTGCTCTGAAACGCATAACCACCGACCGGGGGCCGGTCGGATACTGGGAGGACTCCGCCCCGCTGTGGTCACCTGGCGGCTCGATGCTCACGTACAACAGCGATGGCAAGGTCTGCATCACTCCTGCGGCCGGTGGGCCTCCCCGACGCCTTGTCTCCGGCTCCATAGGGGCATGGCTCGACGACCATCACCTGGTGGTGTCCGTGGAGCGGGAGCGCTGCTCGCGCTTGGCTGTGATCGACATCGACGACCCGTGGCCCTCTCCCTTCGGCCCCGGGGACGGCGACGTGACCCGCCCGCAGCGGCTTCCCGACGGACGGGTTGCCGTCACGTTCTGGCCGAAGGACGACCTCAGCCGCACCGACCTGATCGTGGCCGACCCGGCCGGCCCCTGGGTCACGATGGCCGGATTCGCGCAGCGGCGCGCCAACGGACAGGTAGTTGGCGCCGGGTCCATCGCATACGTGCTCGAGGACGGAGACCGGGCCGGTGTCTTCGTCACCGACTTCCAAGGTCGCCAACACCACAAGGTGGCCGGCGGTGAGCGCGACTTCTCCGACCTCGCCTGGCTGCCGGAGGATGCCGGCCTGGTTGCGATCGCCACTTCGCGGGGCCGGTCCGACCTGGTCCGGATCGACCTGGCCGGGGAGGTCACCGTCCTGGCCGAGGGTGGCACCTGGCAGACTCCGGTGGTCACGCCGCTCGGCATCGTGGCCGTGCACGAAGCATCCGACTCCCCGCCCCGGGTGATGCTGGTCACTGGGAACGGCGAGCAGCGAACCCGCTTCGAAGGTGCGCCGGTGCCGGTGCGCACCGCCCCGCACGCCAAGCTGGAACGCATCACATTCCAGTCCAAGGACGGTCTCGAGATCGAGGGATTCCTGTTCCGACCGGCAGACACCTCCAATCCGGTCCCAGCCGTCGTCTACCCACCTGGCGGGCCCACCTCGCTGTACGGCGATGAGTGGGACGGTCATGCCCAGTACTTCGTGGACAAGGGGTATGCCTGGCTGGCAATCAACTACCGCGGCTGCATCTCGTATGGCCTCTCCTTCGAGCGGGCCAACCATCACGACTGGGGCCGGGGCGACGTGGACGACTGCATCGCGGCGGCCCACCACCTCGCGGGCCTGGACTGGATCGACCGGGAGAGGATCGCGATCTACGGGCCCAGCTACGGGGCCTACCTGGCCTTGGCCTCACTGGTGCGCGAGGAGAGCCCGTTCGCCTGTGGGGTGGCCAAGTACGGCGACTGCGACATCCTCACCTCATGGGCCCAGGGCGACCGCGAGGGGGTCGAGGACCTGGAGCGAATGATGGGCCGCCCCTGGGAGGACAGGGACGGCTACCGCGCCGCATCCCCGATCCACGATGTCGGGAGGATCAGCAAGCCGATCCTCGTAGTGCACGGCGAGCGTGACGAGCGGGTTCATCCCAAGCAATCCGAAGAATTGGTGGCCGCCCTCGATCGGGTCGGAGCCACCTACGAGTACTTCACCTATCCCACCGAGGGGCACGGTCTGTTGCACAGAGAGCCGCAACTCCATTTCTACAGACGTCTCGAGCGATTCCTCGATTGGTATCTGATGTGATTCGTGCGGTGTTCGCGCTGGTGGCTCTCCTCGCCGCCTGCGGCGGGGAGGAATTGGTCGCGGCCACCAGCACCAGCACGACAACGATTCAGTCTGAGCCGACTTTCACCCTTCCCGGCGGAGAGGTCGATTCGACCTTCGCCACCGGTGACGTCGTGGGTGTGGTCGGTGCCGCCCACGATGTCACCCATTGGCTGGTGGGTTTGCCCGGAGACGAGATCACCGGCGGGGTGGTCCGTGAGCTGCAACCCACCGAGACCGGTCTGAGCGCGCTGGGGGCGGCATGGCAGGTCGACGACGTGCTCTGGGAGCGTCTTCGATTCGGGGAGCACGAAGGATGGTTCCCCCGGTCGAGGGG
>JBFYOJ010000058.1:0-8726 GCA_041303885.1 Acidimicrobiia bacterium
TGATCGTGGAGCTCCCGGCCTCGGCCGGGAGCTCCACGCCGGCGGCGCCAGGGCACGGCGCATAGACACAGGCAACCGCCTAGGAAGTGAGTTTGTCCCGCCGCGTCCCGGAATCACCGAGCCTCCTCACCGAAGACGACCTCCACTTGTGGAACGAAGGGACTCACTACCGACTGTTCGAGAAGATGGGCGCCCATCTCACAACCGATGGCACCTTCTTTGCGGTGTGGGCACCCAACGCAGACGGGGTGTCGCTGATCGGGGACTGGAACGGCTGGGATCCGGCTTCTCACCCCCTGGAACCTCGCGGCGTGTCCGGGATCTGGGAGGGATTCGTCGAGGGAGCGGCACATGGCGCCGCGTATAAGTACCGGATCACCAACCGGCGCTTCGCGGCCGAGAAGGCCGACCCCTTCGGGTTCCACCACGAGACCCCACCAAAGACGGCATCGAAGGTATGGGACCTCTCCTACGAGTGGGGGGACGCGGAGTGGATGGAAACCAGAGCCGGGAGAAACACCCTCGAAGCCCCAATCAGCATCTACGAGATGCACCTCGGCTCGTGGCGTCGGGGAGAAGAAGGGCGTCACCTGACGTATTTGGAGCTCGCTGATCGACTCCCCGGCTATCTGCGGGACCTCGGGTTCACCCATGTCGAATTCCTGCCCGTGATGGAGCACCCCTTCTACGGCTCCTGGGGCTATCAGACGACCGGCTATTTCGCACCGACCAGTCGGTATGGCGCCCCCCAGGACTTCATGGCGCTGGTCGACGCCCTCCACCAAGCCGGTATCGGGGTGGTCCTCGATTGGGTCCCCTCACACTTCCCGACCGACGAGCACGGGCTGGGGATGTTCGATGGCACCCATCTCTATGAGCACGCCGATCCCCGCTCCGGGTTCCACCCCGACTGGGGCACATACATCTTCAACTATGGCCGGGCCGAGGTCCCGGCGTTCCTCATCAGCAACGCGGTATTCTGGCTGGACCGATATCACGTGGATGGCCTTCGTGTCGATGCGGTCGCCTCGATGCTCTATCTCGACTACTCCCGGGAGGACGGGGAGTGGATCCCGAACCGGTTCGGGGGTCGGGAGAACCTGGAGGCGATCGCATTCCTGAAGCGGCTCAACGAGGTGGTCTATCTGGACTACCCCGACACCCAGACCATGGCCGAGGAGTCGACCGCC
Organism: Acidimicrobiia bacterium; assembly: GCA_041303885.1. Taxonomy (GTDB): domain Bacteria; phylum Actinomycetota; class Acidimicrobiia; order Spongiisociales; family ZC4RG35; genus JARDZU01. The sequence goes on from JBFYOJ010000058.1 coordinate 1,191, forward strand.
TGGCCCATGGTCTCGCGGCCCACCTTTCTCGGCGGCCTCGGATTCGGGCTCAAATGGGACATGGGGTGGATGCACGACACCCTCGTCCATCTCTCCCGCCAACCCGTGCACCGGGCCTACCACCACCACGAGCTGACCTTCCGTGCCGTGTACGCCTTCACCGAGAACTTCGTGCTGCCCCTCTCTCATGACGAGGTGGTCTATGGCAAGCGGTCACTCCTCGAGAAGTTCCCCGGCGACGACTGGCAGAAGTTCGCCACTCTCCGCCTCCTGCTCGCCTACATGTACACCCAGCCGGGGAAGAAGCTCCTCTTCATGGGGGCGGAGATCGCCCAGCGCTCCGAATGGTCCCACGAGGGGCAATTGGAGTGGCATCTCACCGAATTCGAGCCGCACCAGGGAATCCAGCGTGTGACAGCCGACCTGAACCGGTTGTACGCGGGTGAGCCCGCACTCCATGACCTCGACTGCGATCCCGACGGGTTCGAATGGGCCGTCCCGAACGATTCGGCCAATTCCGTGCTCGCCTACTTCCGCAAGTCTGCCGATGGCGGGATGGTGCTGGTCGCGGTCAACCTGACGCCGGTGCCGCGACACGACTACCGAATCGGGGTACCCGCGGCCGGAAGATGGGTCGAGGTTCTCAACACCGATGCGGAGACCTACGGCGGAAGCGGTCAGGGGAACCTGGGCGGAGTCGGCACCGGCCCTCTGGCCGTTCCCCATCATGGCCGGCCTCATAGCGTGGACCTGACCTTGCCGCCCCTCGCTGCCGTGATCCTCAGGTACGAGCCAAAACCGAAAGCGACCGGGTAGACCCGGCCTGGCCCTAACTTTGTCCCGGTTTTGAGCAACTACGTCTGCGTGCACGGGCACTTCTACCAGCCGCCCCGGGAGAACCCCTTCACCGGCGAGGTTGCCGAGCGAGCCTCCGCTGCGCCCTGGCATGACTGGAACGAGCGCATCACCGAGGAGTGCTACGCCGCCAATGCAAGGGCACGGATCCTCGACGACACCGGATCGGTCATTCGCACGGTCAACACCTATGAGCGGATCAGCTTCGACTTCGGCCCCACGCTCTTGAGCTGGCTCGAAGACAATGCAATTGACACGTACCAGGCGATCATTGCCGCGGACACCGCCTCGGCCGGCAGATTCGACGGTCACGGCTCGGCGATGGCCCAGGCCTACAACCACACCATCCTCCCGCTGTCCAACGAGAGGGACAAGGTCACCCAGGTGAGATGGGGGATCGCCGACTTCGAGCACCGCTTCGGCCGAATCCCCGAGGGTATGTGGCTCCCCGAGACGGCGGTGGACATGGCGACACTCGACGTGCTTGCCCGGGAGGGCATCAGCTTCACTCTCCTCGCCCCCTATCAGGCGGCGACGGTCCAGGATGAGAACGGATCGTGGCGCGAGGTGTCGGGCGGGGCTATCGACACACGCATCCCCTATCTGGTGGACCTGCCGGGTGATCGCAGCATCACGGTGTTCTTCTACAACGGCCCTGTCTCCCATGAGATCGCCTTCAACGGCCTGCTCAACGACGGTCGAGTCCTTGCAGAGCGTCTCATCCAGGCGGCAGGAGAGAACGGAGAGGCTGCACACCTGGCACATGTCGCCACCGATGGGGAGTCCTACGGTCATCATCACCGGCATGGTGAGATGGCGCTGGCGGTCGCTCAGGACCTGGTCGATTCCGATGCCAGGGCGAGGCTCACCAACTACGGTGAGTTCCTCTCGCTTCACCCACCCGAACGGGCGGTGGGGATAGTCGAGGACAGCTCGTGGAGTTGTGCGCACGGAGTGGAACGGTGGAGATCCGACTGCGGCTGTGCCACCGGGCGTGAGCCCACCGGGCACCAGAGGTGGCGTAGCCCGCTCCGCGCTGCGCTCGACTGGCTGCGTGACGAGCTGATCGGCCCGTTCGAGGCCGTTGGCGCCACAGTGCTCCGCGAACCATGGGAGGCGAGGGACGCCTACATCGATGTCATCCTCGGACGCCCGGAGCAGGAATTCCTCGACGAGCACGGAAACCCCGGGACATCGGAGGGACAAAGGAAGCAGGCAATCGAGCTCCTCGAGATGCAGCATCGGGCAATGCTGATGTACACCTCCTGCGGCTGGTTCTTCGACGACATCTCCGGTTTGGAGGCGGTATTCGTCCTGCGTCACGCCGGTCGGGTGACCGAGCTGGCGCGTCGGGCCTTGCATCTCGATTTCGAGCCGCAGCTGATGGCAAGGCTCGAGGCTGCCCCCTCCAACGTGGAGGGCAAGACCGGACGGGATGTGTACGAGGCGGAGGTCAGCCCCTTCGTGAGTGGCTGACCCCAAGAGCGGGTCGGACGTGGACACTTCCAGTCTGCGAGCGGCGCGGCGCGGAACCGGCTGATGTCGAGCAGTTAGGCTCGCCTCCCATGACGAAAGTCCCGGCGACCACCAAACGGGTGGTCATCGAAGCGGAGTCACCGCAGGTCGACGAGGGTCGTTTTCCGGTCAAGCGGATCGTCGGGGACCAGGTCGTGGTCGAGGCAGACGTCTTCTGTGACGGTCATGACCAGGTCAGGGCGGTGCTCCGGTACCGGAAAGCTGGTTCGCGACGCTGGGTCGAGACTCAAATGGCCCCACTCGGCAATGACCGTTGGCAGGCCGACTTCACTCCTGATGAGCTCGGGGTCTGGCAATTCGAGGTGGAAGGATGGATCGATCACTTCGTCACCTGGCTGGACGGCCTCGAAAAGAAGGTCGCCGCCGAAGTAGATGTGCGGGTCGACCTTCTCATCGGTGCCGACCTCGTCTCGGCGGGAGCGACACGTGCGAAGGGAAGGCCCGGGCGCCTCCTCAAGAAATACTCCGCCACCCTCGCCGACTCGGGTCTCGAGTTGACCGAGCGATTGGAGGTGGCCTTCGCCGTGGAGCTCAAGACCCTGATGGAGGACAACCCGGATCGATCGCGGGCCACCCGATCTCGTTGCCGCTTCGATGTGATCGTGGATCGGGAGAAGGCGGGCTTCTCCACCTGGTACGAGCTGTTCCCTCGCTCCTGGTCGGTGAATCCCGGGGAGCACGGGACATTCGTGGACCTCGCCAAGAAGGTCGGGTACGTCGCCGACATGGGCTTCGACGTCCTCTATCTGCCCCCGATCCATCCCGTCGGCACCACCGCACGCAAGGGGCCCAACAACAAGTTGCGGGCCGAGCCAGACGACCCGGGCGTCCCCTGGGCAATCGGATCGCCGTTCGGTGGTCACACCGCCATCGCCCCCGAGTTGGGCACAGTCGAGGACTTCCGTCTGCTGCGGGACACCGCAAAGGAGCGGGGCCTCGAAATCGCATTGGACATCGCCTTCCAGTGCTCACCCGACCACCCATGGGTCAAAGAGCATCCGGAGTGGTTCCGGTCACGGCCCGATGGCTCGGTGCAGTACGCGGAGAACCCCCCGAAGAAGTATCAGGACATCTACCCGCTCGACTTCGAGACATCAGATCCGAAGGGCCTGTGGCTGGCGCTGAAGGGCGTCTTCGACCACTGGATCGGGGAGGGCATCCTCATCTTCAGAGTCGACAATCCGCACACCAAGGCCTTTTCCTTCTGGGAGTGGGTCATCGCCGAGATCCGCAAGGAGCATCCCGATGTCATATTCCTGTCCGAGGCCTTCACCCGGCCGAAGGTCATGTATCGACTGGCCAAGCTGGGGTTCACCCAGTCATACACCTATTTCGCCTGGCGTAACACCGGCCACGAGCTGACCGAGTACATGGGCGACCTGGATCTGGTCCGTGACTTCTTCCGGCCGAACTTCTGGCCAAACACTCCCGACATCCTGACCCAGCAGCTGCAGACAGGTGGCCGACCTGCATTCATCACCCGCTACATCCTGGCGGCGAGCTTGAGCTCCAACTGCGGGATATATGGCCCTGCATACGAGTTGATGGAGCACATCCCAATCGCCCCCGGCTCAGAGGAGTACCGATCGTCGGAGAAGTACCAGGTCCGGGACTGGGACATCGACAGCCCCGACTCTCTGGCACCGATCATCACTCAGATGAATAGGGCGAGACGTGAGCATCGCGCCCTCCAGCGCAACGACAATCTCACCTTCCATCGCACCGACAACGACAAGGTCCTCTGCTATTCGAAGCGGGCGGTCGGTGATGTGATCTTGGTCGCGTTGAACCTCGACCCCGCCAACCAGCAGTCGGCCTGGGTCGAGCTCGACACCGACGCGATCGGCGTCGACCCCGATCACCAGTACCAGCTCCACGAACTGCTCACCGATCGGCGCTACCTGTGGGAGGGCTCTCGCAACTTCGTTCAGCTCGACCCTTCCGGCGTCCCCGCTCATGTCTTCTCCGTGCGGAGGAGAGCCCGGTCGGAGGAGAACTTTGACCACTACGCCTGAGCGCCAGGATCGGCGCGGCGCCGAGGCCTGGTACCACGAAGCCGTCGTCTACGAGGTCCATGTCAGGGCGTTCTACGACGCCAACGGCGATGGGATCGGCGACTTCAAGGGGCTCACCTCGAAGCTCGACTACCTCCGTGACCTCGGGGTGACCGCCATCTGGCTTCTTCCCTTCTACCCGTCACCCCTTCGGGACGACGGTTACGACATCGCCGACTACAAGTCGATCCATCCCTCTTACGGTTCGATGGCCGACTTCCGTCTGTTCCTTCGTGAGGCACACCAGAGGGATCTGAAGGTGATCACCGAACTGGTGATCAATCACACCTCGGACCAGCACCCCTGGTTCCAGAGGGCACGGGAGGCGCCGTCGGGCAGTAGCGAACGGGACTTCTATGTGTGGTCCGACGACCCGGAGCTGTACAGGGACGCTCGTATCATCTTCCAGGACACCGAGACCTCCAATTGGTCGTGGGATCCAGTCGCCAACGCCTACTACTGGCATCGCTTCTTCTCCCATCAACCCGACCTCAACTTCGAGAGCCCTGCGGTACACAAGGCGGTCTTCGATGCCCTCGATTTCTGGCTCGACCTGGGCGTGGACGGGCTCCGGCTCGACGCTATCCCGTACCTCTACGAGCGGGACGGAACCATGTGCGAGAACCTGCCCGAGACCCACGAGTTCTTGAAGAAGCTCCGGGCGAGGGTCGACTCGAAGTACGAAGGGCGCATGCTGCTCGCCGAGGCGAATCAGTGGCCCGAGGACTCCGTCGCCTACTTCGGAGACGGAGACGAGTGCCACATGTCGTTCCACTTCCCGCTGATGCCGCGGCTGTTCATGTCACTGCGACTGGAGAACAGGTTCCCGATCATCGACATCCTCGAACAGACCCCGCCCATCCCCGAGTCGTCGGCATGGGCGATCTTCCTGCGCAACCATGACGAGCTGACGCTGGAGATGGTGACCGACGAGGAGCGGGACTACATGTACCGGGTCTACGCGGCCGATCCCCAGATGAGGATCAACGTCGGGATCAGGCGGCGTCTCGCCCCGCTCCTCGGCAACAACCGCCGTGAGATCGAGCTGATGCACGCCTTGCTCCTCTCCCTCCCCGGGACACCTGTCCTCTATTACGGCGACGAGCTGGGGATGGGGGACAACGTGTACCTCGGGGACCGCAACGGGGTTCGCACCCCCATGCAGTGGTCCGGGGATCGAAATGCCGGGTTCTCCGGTGCCAATCCGCAGCGGCTCTACTTCCCGGTGATAACCGACCCCGAATATCACTACGAGACGGTCAATGTCGAGGTACAAAGAGCAAACCCGAACTCTCTGTGGTGGTGGGTGAAGCGCGCGCTGTCGCTCCGCAAGAGCATGCCCGAGCTGGCCCGGGGGGATATGGAATTCCTCCACGGTGAGAATCCCAAGGTCCTGACCTACTTGCGCACGCTCGGAGATCGGTCTGTCCTCGTGGTGGCCAATCTGTCCCGTCATACCCAGCCGGTTGAGGTCGATCTCTCCCGTTTCGAGGGGGTCGAGCCGGTGGAGGTGTTCGGGCGGACCCGGTTCCCTGTGATCGGAGTCAATCCCTACCTGCTCACCATCGGGCCCCACGACTTCTATTGGTTCGCCCTGGACAGGACCGAGGCCGCGACGGAGGAGCCCGGGTTGCCCAGGATCACGGTGAAAGGGGATCCCGCCGGCCTGTTTCGGGCGAAGAGTCAGCTGGAGCGTGCCCTCCTCGCCGACATCCAGGGGCGCCGATGGTTCCGGAGCAAGGCGCAAACGGTCACCGGGGGGCATCTGATCGATCGGGTGGAGCTCTCGGGCACCGATTCGGTTGTCACTTTTCTGCAGGTCGATTACCTGGAGGGGGACTCGGAGATCTATGTCATCCCGATCGCGATCGCCATGGATGTCACAGCCGATCGGTTGCTCCGAGACTCACCCGGCGCGGTGATCGCCGAGGTTCATTCCGGCTCTGGCACCGGAGTGGTCTATGACGCTGCACACGACCCATCATTCCCCGCCGCCCTGGTCGACCTAGCGGCCGGGCGCCGGCGGGCCAGGGGGTCTGCCGTCACGTTGAGCGCCGAGCGACTCCCGGGTTGCGCGGCCCTGAGTCGAGAGGCCGCTGATCTCCCGGTGAGGGTGTTGGGCCTGGATCAGACGAACACATCGATCGTCTTCGGGGATCGCCTCATCTTGAAGCTGTTCAGAAAGGTGGAGGTCGGGTCCAATCCGGAGATCGAGATGAGCCGGTTCCTCACCGAGCGGGCCGGGTTCGACAAGGTCGCCCGAACCAGGGGTGTCCTGACCCTCACCTCGGACCGCGGCCAGGCCGCGCTCGCGGTGATCCAGCAGTATGTGCCCAATGAGGGAGATGCCTGGTCGCACGTGACCGATCTCCTGACATTGGCCTTCGAGCGCATGACGGCGCGCCGGGAGGAGCTGGGCCAGGCACCGGCCCCTCGCCATCCGCTGGAAGTCACCGAGGACGAGCTCGAGCTGGCCGGCGACTTGATTGGAGTGCCGATGCACGAGGCATCGCTACTCGGGCAGAGGACGGGTGAGATGCACCTCGCCTTGGCCTCGGCGCCCGATGATCCGGTCTTCGCTCCGCAACGGATGTCGACCCTGTACCAACGATCTCTCTACCAGTCGCTGAGGTCCTCGGTCCGGTCGAGTTTCGCCCTCCTCCGCCGTCGGCGGGCCAGGCTGAGCCCGGTCCAGTTGGAGCTGGCCGATTTGGTGCTGGCACGGGAACAGGAGTTGTTGCAGGACCTCCGCTCGATCACGGCCGAGAAGATCGAAGCATTGCGGTTGCGGATCCATGGCGACTATCACCTGGGTCAGGTGTTGTTCACCGGCACCGATTTCATCGTGATCGATTTCGAGGGCGAGCCGCTGCGGCCCTTGTCGGAGCGGAGGATCAAGCAACTGGGGCTGCGTGACGTCGCCGGCATGCTTCGCTCCTTTCAATACACGTCACAAATGGCATGGCGGACCACGATGGAGACGCGAGTCGAGGAACCGGATCACGCTGCCGCCCTCTCCGGGTGGGCAGATTCGGTCACCTCCTGGCTGTCGGCAGCCTTTCTCCGCGGTTACCTCGATGTGGTCGAGGGG
>JBFYOJ010000059.1:0-8681 GCA_041303885.1 Acidimicrobiia bacterium
GGTCGGTCAACACCCTCCGGTTTCGTGAGGGCCTGGTGGAGGGGCACAGCACGGATGTCGTTGCGTCCAGGTCGGCGCTCCATGACCCGAGGTTCGACTCCGAAGCGCCCGTCCTCATCCTCGGATCCGGGGGCGCTGCTGCGGCGGCATTGATCGGCGCCGCCGGGCGCCTCGTCTACCTGGCGGCCAGGAACGCGCATCGTGCCGATGACCTGGTCGATGAGGTCCGGGTACCGGCCAATGTCGTCCACTTCGGTGTCGGGGTGGCAGGTGCCGTGGTGCTCAACGCCACTCCGCTCGGGATGGCGGGACAAACCCTCCCGGAAGAGATCACCGACGTGGCTTCCGGCATCATCGACCTGCCCTACGGCGACGAGCCGACCCCGACAGTTCTGCGATCGGTCGGGTCCGGTGTCCCGGTGATGGACGGCGTCGAGTTTCTCGTACTGCAGGCCGCGGCGTCATTCGAGTGGTGGACCGGGGTGGAGGCCCCGGTCGAGGTGATGCTGGAGGCGGCGAGAAAGCTCTAAAGACACCTTCTCGATAGGCCGATCTGGTTGCGAAGTATCAGTAGGCAGGCAGGCAAGGAGTGGTTGAGGTGGCTCTTTCAGGAAATCTGGGTTTTGTCCCTCTGGACGAAGTGCTCCGGCTTTTGATGAGGTCCGACCAGCGGGGGTCGGTCGACGTCCGGGGCGAAGATATTCGTGGTCGCATCTTCATCGGCAAGAAGGGCATTTCGCTTGCCACCACCGCCGAAGACCGGGATCTGCACAAACATCTGGTCAACTCGGGGTACGTCGATGACGCGTTCTTGCGGAAGGTCGTGTCCGGCGAGTCGACGTTTGCCGATCTTGGCGATCGCGAGAGCGCGATAATCGATCTGCTTCGCGAGATGACCATTGAAAGCCTGTACAACCTGACCGAGAAGGGCGCCACTTTCGAGGTCGCCGAGGAGGCGATCACGGCGTACGGAAGCCCCCGGCCGTTCGAGCTGGAGGCTGCATTGGACGACGCGCGTCGCCGCGCCGAGGAGTGGGCAACCGTTCACCGTGCCATTGCCGATCTCGACACGACCATTCGCATGAACCGCGACCCGGGTGACCGTGAGGAGATCAAGATCAGCCGCGAGGCCTGGCGCCTGCTTTGCGAGCTCGGCTCGGGAGCGTCGGTGAGGTCGATGGCGGAGCGTCTGGGCACAACGGAGTTCTGGATCGCCAGGGTTGCCGCCGACATGGCGGAGCAGCAACTCCTGGTCATCACCGAGGAAGCGGTCGAGGAATACGCTCCCGCACCGCAACAGACCGAGCCGGAATCTGTCAGCCCTCAGGATTCGTGGTGGGTCGAGCCCCAGGACGAGGCTCAGGTCGATGAGTACGACGAGGCCCGGATAGTTGAGAAGACCGTGGCTCCGGCTGCGGAGGAGACCGTGGCTCCGGCTGCGGAGGAGACCGTGGCTCCGGCTGCCGAGTCGACCAGCAGGTTCGGTGTGTTCAGCCGGTCGACCTTTGCTCCCCAGACCGCCGAGTCGTCACAGGAGAGCTACGAGCCGGCATCGGCAGAGGCCTACCCGACCCAGGATCAGGAGGCGGCCCGATACGGCGAAGCTCCGGCATACGAGCCCTCGGAGGAGACCGCTCCAGCCGCAGAGACCGAAGGCGTCGAAGAGGACACGGAAGCCTTCCTCGAGAAGGTGTTCTCCCAGCTCGAGGTCAACGAACAGGTCGACGTCGAGGAAGAGGGGCATGGCCTGCTCCGCCGGCGCCGCATGGGATCGGTGCTCAAGGAAATCGACGAAGACTGAGCGGCTGTTGTCCCCCTTGTCCGGGGGACAACACTCGTCCACTAACTTGCTCCGGCGGTGATCAACATCCTCGCCGGAGCATTTGGCTTTCTCGGAGCATTGATAGCCCACGACCTGGCGGCGCAGACCCTCAGCGAAAAGCCCCTCCGGCCCTTGGCCGGCACCTGCCCCAACTGTGGCAACGGGAGAGGCTGGGCTCGTCCGGTTTGTGGGGATTGCGGGCGACGGGTCGGCCGCGAGCTCCTGGTAGTGGTCATCTCCGTCGCCTTCGCCGTCGGATTCGCCAACACGACCGGGCCCGATTGGGCGCTGGCGGCATATCTCGGGTTTCTCACCTTGACGCTCGCCCTGGGCATCACCGACATCGACGCTCTTCGAATCGTCGACCGGCTCAACCTCCGCGGCTCGTTCGCCGTCATCGGCGCCCTAGGCCTGGCCGCCTTGCTGGATGGGTCCGGGGGCGACTTCATCCGTGGCTTGCTGGGTGGGGCGGCCTATTTCGCAGGGACCAACCTGGTCTTCCTGATGGCAGGCGGACGGGGCTTCGGGTACGGCGACGTGAAGCTCTCGGTCCAACTGGGTGTGTTCACGGCCTACTTCTCCTGGGGGACTCTGGGATGGGCTGTGTTCACGACCGCGTTGATCGGTGGACTCCTCTCCCTGATCGTGTTGTTCGTTGGCGTGGTGGCGAAGGCTCGATCCAGGCGAGCGCCTGGCGGGCAGGCCGAGCAGTCGATCCGCGATGCGATGAGAGTCGAGCTCCCATATGGGCCTTCGATGATCCTCGGTGCCTGGATCGCGATCGTGCTCGCCGGACTCGGAGCTTTCCCTCTACCGACGTAGCATCGCTCCGATGTTGCGCTTCTTGACCGCCGGTGAGTCCCATGGCCCTGGCCTGGTGACAATCGTGGAGGGTCTTCCTCGCGGCCTCGAGGTCTCGCAGGATCGCATTACCGCCGAACTGGCGCGACGACGCATGGGTTACGGGCGGGGCAAGCGGATGGCCATCGAGAGGGACCAGATCGAGATCCTGGGTGGGATCCGCCACGGTGAGACGCTTGGCTCCCCGGTGTCCGTCCTGATCAGGAACACCGAGTGGCCGCGGTGGTCGGAGGAGATGAGCCCCGAGCCGGCCGGGTCGAAGAAACAGGTGACCCGTCCCCGCCCCGGCCACGCCGACCTGGCCGGGATGCTCAAATACGGAACCGATGACGCCAGGGACATCCTGGAGAGGGCCTCGGCCAGGGAGACGGCAGCGCGCACCGTGGCCGGAATCCTGTCCAAGATCCTCCTCGAGACGGTCGGCGTGAAGGTGATCAGCCATGTCATCTCGATCGGTGCGGTCAGGAGCGAGGGCTCGCCACCCGGGCCGGGTGATACCGATGCAATCGACGACAGCCCGGTCCGATGCCTCGATCGCACCGCCGAGACCGCGATGATCGAGGCGATCGAAGAGGCAAAAGAGCAGCGCGACACGCTCGGTGGCATATTCGAGGTGCTCGCCTTCGGTGTTCCGCCCGGGATCGGCTCCCATGTCCACTACGACCGCAAACTGGACGGCCTCCTCGCCGGGGCGATCATGTCGATCCCGGCAATCAAGGGTGTCGAGGTCGGCGATGGCTTCGAAGTGGCATCTCTCCCCGGCTCCGAGTCACACGATGAGATAGTCCTGGGCGCCGCGGGGCTGGCTCGTCCCACCAACCGGGCCGGCGGGACCGAAGGTGGCATGAGTAACGGGGAGACCATTCGTGTGAGAGCCGCGATGAAGCCGATCTCAACACTGATGCGGCCGCTACGGACGGTGGACATGACGACCGGAGAGCCCGCCGAGGCGGTCAGGGAGCGGTCGGATGTGTGCGCGGTGCCGGCCGCTGCCGTGGTCGGCGAGCAGATGGTCGCTTTCGTCCTTGCCGCAGAGTTCCAGCGCAAGTTCGGGGGCGACAGCGTCGACGAGCTCCTCGCAGCCGTCGATCGATACCGGACCGGTCTGAACAGGCGTCCCGCGCGATGAATCGGGGCCCGAAGCCTCATTCGGGGCCCGAAGCCTCATTCGGGAGGATGCCCTTGGCCGTCCTGACTGTCGCAGGTGCCACCGAGCTGATCGTGGGCCATGGGCTTCCCGACCAGATCTTGCCGCCCCGGGCCGGTCGGCAGCGGGCTGCCATCATGACCCAGCCCGGCGCGACCCACATCGCCCTCGATGTTGCCCAGCGTCTGCGCGCCGACGGCTTGCGTGTCGAGGTGATCGGCCTACCCGACCGTGACGAGGCCAAGACGCTGAGCGTCGCCCAGTCCGTGTATGAGGCACTCGCACACTTCGGCCTCGGGCGCGACGACACAGTGGTCGGTGTGGGGGGCGGCTCCGTGTCCGATTTGGCGGGTTTCGTCGCCGGCACCTGGCTGCGAGGGGTCGAGGTGGTGCATGTGCCCACGACCCTCCTTGCAGCCGTGGATGCCTCGATCGGCGGGAAGACGGGGGTCAATCTCGCCGGGAAGAACCTGGTCGGGATCTTCTGGCATCCCACTCGCGTGGTGGTCGATGTGGGGGCCCTCGAGCAGTTGCCCGTGTCCCTGCGCCGGGAGGGCCTCGCAGAAGCCCTGAAGACGGGGATCGTCGGGGACCCCGAGTTGCTCGATCTTCTGGCCCGTGAGGGCGAGGATGCCCCTCTGGAGGAGGTGGTGACCCGGTCCGCAGCCGTCAAGGCCCGCGTTGTCGGCGAGGACGAGCGAGATGCCGGCCTGAGGACGATCCTCAATTTCGGGCACACCATCGGCCACGCCATCGAGTTCGCGTCGCCCCTCTCCCACGGGGAGTGCGTAGCGGTCGGGATGGTCGGGGCCGGTCGGATCTCCGAGCATCGCCTTCGATTCACCGGCTTCGAGCGGATGATCAAGGCCATCGAGGGTCTCGGTCTTCCCACCGGTGTCGATGGGCTCGATCGGGCCCGTGTCGAGGACCTGCTCCGCCACGACAAGAAGCGAGACGCGCAGGGTCTGAGAATGGTCCTGCTCCGCGCCTTCGGCGAGCCCGTGATCGAGCATGTCGGGGACCATGACCTGGCGCTCGGGTTGAGCGCCGTCGGGCTGTGATCCGGTTACCGTCCCCGCCTTATCCGCGAGCACGGAGAGCCCGATCATGATCAGCACCAATGATGTCAGACCCGGGATGGCCCTCCAGCTCGGCGACGGCCTGTTCACGATCGTCGAGTACCAGCACGTGAAGCCAGGCAAGGGAAAGGCTTTTGTGAGGATGCGCCTGAAGAACCTGGAGACCGGTCAGGTGCTCGATCGGACGTTTCGCGCCGACGAGAACGTCGACCAGGCGATCATCGAGCGGAAGGACCACCAATACCTGTACCAGGACGACGTGGGGTTTCACTTCATGAATCTCGACGACTATGGGCAGATCGCGCTCAGCCTCCAGGACGTTGGAGAGGCGGCCGGTTATCTGGTCGAGGGGATGACCGCCAGCCTCTCGCTCTACAAGGGCACACCGATCGGCGTGGAGCTCCCGGCCTCGGTCGAGCTCGAGGTCACGTACGCCGAACCTGCGGTCAAGGGTGATACCCGCACCGGCGCGACCAAGCCGGTCACCCTTCAAACCGGCATCCAGATCCAGGTCCCTCTATTCGTGGAGCAGGGTGACCGGGTCAAGGTGGACACCCGCTCCGGTGAGTATCTGACCCGGGCATGAGCCCGGACCCCGCGGCGACCCAGAGCATCCCGGCGCGAGTCACGGTGGAACAGCTCGCCTCGGCACTCGGCCGGGACCTGGTGGAAGTCCAGGCAGTGCTCTCCGCCCGCGACGAGCCGTCGGCTCCGGACGACGTGGTGGGTGCAGACCTGGCAATCGCCGTCGCCGGTGTGCTCGGCGTGGTCATCCACATCGAAGCCCGGGACCTGGCTCTGGAGACCCTCTATCAGATCGAGCTCGGGGGAGAGGCCGGTGGCGTCGAGACGCTGACCGGCCGGGTGGCCTTCCTGGTCCGCGGCGTGCTGGAGCACAAGGAGGACCTCGATCACGAGATCGAGTCGGCCTCGGAGCATTGGAGCGTCGCCCGGATGCCGGTGATCGACCGCTCCATCCTGCGGATCGGTCTCTTCGAGCTGCGTCACAGCAAGGAGACCCCGACCGCCGTTGTCGTTGCCGAGGCGGTCCGACTGGCCAAGACCTACTCGACAGACCGGTCCGGTGCTTTCGTCAACGGAGTCCTTGCCGCGTTGGCCAGGTCCGCCCGAGGCTGAGGTTGGGAACAACCCACCATCCACGCTAACGTCGCCTCACCTTTAAAGAACGGTCCTGCGAGGCCGGGAAGGAGTGAGATGGGACTGCTCCCATCGGTGTCGGAGGCCCTCCGATGCCCCAGGTGATGAACGGCGAAGACATCCGGAGAGCCGCCCGCCGCATCACCCATGAGATCCTCGAGCGTCACCGCGGGGCGGATCAGGTCGTCATGGTCGGGATCCACACGCGCGGTGTCCATCTCGCCCATCTGCTCGGGAGCCTGATCGTCGAGTTCGAAGGGGTGGCCGTCCCCGTTGGCGAGCTCGACATCGGTGAGTACCGCGACGACCGACAGCTTCGGGCCGCAGCAACGGGCCGGACCACGATGATCCCGGTCGACATCTCGGACTGCAACGTGATCGTGGCCGATGACGTGCTCTACACGGGAAGGACAGTCCGGGCGGCACTCGACGCCCTGTCCGACATCGGAAGGGCCCGCCAGACCGAGCTGGCCGTCTTGGTCGACCGCGGGCACCGGGAGCTCCCGATCCGTGCCGACTATGTGGGAAAGAACCTGCCGACGAGCCATGACGAGGTCGTACGTGTCCGGCTGGGCCCGATCGACCACGAAGAGGGTGTCTGGGTCGAGAGAAGACACGCTCCGGTCCCGGCTTCCGGCGGCGCGGCCTCCTTCGGGGAGAGGGAAGGAGTGGCGTGAACGGGCTGCTGACCCTTCGCGGCATGACTACAGGACAGCTCGAGTCCTTGCTCGACCTGGGGCAGCGCTATCGCCGGATGATCAGGGCCGGCTCGCAGCTACCGCAGACTCTGCATGGCCGAACCATCACCACGGCCTTCTTCGAGCCATCGACCCGTACCCGTCTCTCCTTCGAGAAGGCAGCTGCGGCACTCGGGGCCGTGGTCATGAGCTTCACACCGGAGACATCCTCGACCTCCAAGGGAGAGACGTTCCGGGACACCGTCCTCACCCTCACCGCGATGGGCACCGATGTGCTGGTGCTCCGGCACAGCCTCGCCGATGCGGCAGACCTGGCCGCCCGGTGGTCGCGGGTCCCGGTGGTCAACGCCGGCACCGGCAGGCGCGAGCACCCGACTCAAACCCTGATCGACGCTCTCACTCTGCGAGAGCACTTCGGCGGGTTGCATGGGCTTCGGATGGGCATCGTCGGCGACATCGCCAACAGCCGGGTGGCCCGCAGTCACCTTGCCGCCCTCCCCACTCTGGGGATTGAGCTGACGCTGGTCGGGCCCCCGACCCTCCTACCGACGGCGAATCCCTGGGGGGTGAGGATCAGCGCCGAACTGGATGACGAGCTCGGCGATCTCGATGTCATCTACCTGCTCCGCATCCAGAAAGAGCGAGGCGCCGGCTCGGGGCTCCCCTCCGAGGCGGCATACGCCCGCCACTACGGGATGAACGAGGAGCGGTTGTCGATGCTGAAGCCGAATTCGGTCATCATGCACCCGGGGCCGATGAACCGGGGAGTGGAGCTCGACGACTCGGCCGCCGACGGTGAGCGATCCCTGGTCCTGCAGCAGGTGGCGAATGGAGTGCCGATGCGCATGGCGGTGCTCGAATCGGCTATCGGGGAGGAGTCGTGATCGTCATCGAGAATGGCCGGGTGCTCCGGGCCAACGGGGTGGAGGAGGCGACGGTCACGGTCGAGGGCGACACCGTCACTGCGGTTGGCTCTGCGCCGGGTCGGAACGGGGCGCGGGTGATCGATGCACGCGGGGCCTGGATCGGGCCAGGCTTCGTGGATCTCCACGTCCACTTTCGCGAGCCTGGCCAGACCTGGAAGGAGGATCTCGAGTCGGGAGCGCGCTCGGCGGCGGCCGGCGGGTTCACTGCGGTGCTCACCATGCCCAACACGGACCCGCCTGTCGACGACGGGCCGAGCGCGCGCAGGGCAATCGGGGCGGCCCGCGCCATAGGGGCCGCTCGTGTCGAGGTGGCCGGGGCCCTCACCCGAGATCGAGCCGGTGTCGAGATGGCCGACTTCGATTCTATGTACGACGCCGGCGTGAGGGTGTTCACAGATGACGGCGACTCCGTCCCCGACGCCGGGTTGCTGCGGCGGATCATGACCTACCTGGCCGGCCTGCCCGGTGCCGTCGTTGCCGAGCACGCCGAGGACGTTCGGTTGACCGAGGGAGGCCAGCTCCACGAGGGCTCCATGTCGGCCCTCCATGGCCTGGTCGGGCTGCCCGGAGCGGGGGAAGACGTGATCGTGGCGCGTGACCTCGCGTTGGCGCGCGCAACGGGAGCCCGTCTTCACATCCAGCACGTGTCAACCGGCGCCTCGGTCGACCTCATCCGTTACGCCCGGGCCACAGGGGTGGCAGTGACCGCCGAAGTCACCCCGCATCACCTCGCCCTGGATGACACCGCTCTCGCCGACCTCGACCCGAACCTGAAGATGTATCCGCCGCTCCGGGCGGGCTCCGACCGGAAAGCAGTGGTCTCGGCTCTGCGTGAGGGAGTCATCGATGCAGTGGCCACCGACCACGCCCCCCACGCCTCCGCCGAGAAGGACGTCCCCTTCGAACAGGCCCCGCGGGGAGTGATCGGGTTGGAGACGGCCGCTGCGATCGCTTGTGCCGCCCTCGGGGCCGATCAGGAGATCGGAAGAG
>JBFYOJ010000060.1:0-13214 GCA_041303885.1 Acidimicrobiia bacterium
TTCCACTCCCAACTCCTGCATCGCGGCCTCGATGGCGAGGTCGACCGATTTCGCCCTGACCTCGATCTCGACGTAACTCACGTCACCTCCTCCTGCGCCGACGGCGCTTGTCTGTGGCGCCCTGCTGCGGTTTCTTGACCTCACCATCGTCGGCATTCTTGGTCTGATCCGAGTTCTCCTCGGTTTTACCCGGCTGGGTTGGGCGCCCGTCGATCTTGAAAATCAGAGCTTGCTGTCCGAGCCGGAAGAGATTGGAAGTGGTCCAGTAGAGAACCAAACCGGCCGGGAAGTTCCACGAGATGAAGCCGATGAACAAAGGCATGATCTTGGTGATCGCTTGCTGGGCGCCGGCCCCGGGCTGACCACTTGGCCGTTCCTGTCCGTAGGTGGAGTGCCACTGCTGCACATATTGGGTGGCGACCATCAGGGCGATCATGATCAGATAGGGAATGGCGGTGACGACTCCTTCCGCCATCGCCTGGGCCGGGCTGGTGCCGAGGTTCATCCCGAGGAACTTCTCGGCTGTCCCGTCCTGCAAGGCCAGTGCGAGGGCACTCTCCGGGTCGAGATAGGTCAAAGCGTCCTGGAGGAGACGGAAAAGCGCAAACCAGATCGGCATCTGGACCAGAAGGGGGAGAAGACACCCGCCCGGGGTCGCCCCCGCCGACTTCTGCAGCGCCATCAGCCGCTTCTGCATCTCCTGAGGATCGTCCTTGTACTCCTTCTGGATCCTCTTGATCTCCGGCTGGATGGCGGTGAACGCCCTGGTGGCGCGGGTCTGCTTCAGAGTGAGGGGAAACACCAGGACGTTGATGAAGATGGTGAGCAGGATGATGGCGAAACCGAGGGCCAGACCCTCGCTCAGGAACCCATCCAGCATGTCGTAGAAGAAGTTGAGGATCGAGCCCAGACCCTCGATCAGCAGATTGAACAGGTTGCCCATTATTGAGTTCTCCAGTGCTCGGGTACCGGGTCATAGCCACCCGGTCGCAGCGGGTGACACCGGCCGATCCGCTTCATCCCGAGCCATCCGCCACGGAGGACACCAAAACGACCGACCGCCTCGGCGGTATACGAGGAACAGGTCGGCTGATACCGGCAATTGGCTCCCAGGTTGGGACTTACCAATTTCTGGTAAATCCTGATCAGGCCCACCACCCATGACCGGGGGCGAAGCCACTCAGCCATCGCTCTCCCCCAGGGCACGTTCGAGCCACCCCATCAATCGGGGATGCGGGGCATCTGCTACCTGGCTGGTGCCGATGATCACGTAATCCGTTCCTGGTTTCAGTTGCACGGCTCTGAGGGCATGCCGCAGACGGCGCTTTATCCGGTTCCGGGTGACCGCGTTGCCGGTGCTCTTCGAGACCACGAGCCCGACACGAGGCACCCCCGGCCCACCGGGGCATTTCACCATCACGACGCCCCCAGAGCGACGTCTTGTCCCCTCTTTCAGAACCCTTCGAAACTCACGAGGGGACCTAAGGGATTCGAACTCAGGCAGCGAGACGCTTCCGACCCTTGTCACGACGCGACTTGAGAATGCCGCGCCCGGCACGGGTCTGCATGCGATGACGAAAGCCATGACGACGCTTCCGTCTTCGAACCTTGGGCTGATAAGTCCTCTTCATGGGTGAACAAAGGGGGTCGAGGGGTGAGTCGCCACAGGTTACGAATCCCGGTGAACCTATGTCAAAGTCCCTCGCCACCGATCTCGGCATATCATCCAGGTCGTCCCGTGGGAGTGCGCGAAGAATCGGGCAAACTCGCGAAAAGAAACCGACCCCCTGCCCGAAGGTCTGCATCGATTCGGGGCCGTGGAAAGGCCTGGAAAAAACCGACCCGACCTGGGCTTTCGTTGTGGAAAGACCTGAGATGAGTCATCCACACCGGCGATTCTCGCGTTCTTGACGGAGACGTGACCGACCGCCAATACTCGCCTGCCTCGAATTTGGGAGCGTGACCGACTTCCCCAAACCGTTCACGGAACGGCGGACTCGCTCTCGGTGACGAGCCGAAAAGTGTCCCGGTGGCTGCCCGCAGTCTTTCCACAGATGTGGAAGGGTCTGTGGACAACTTCCACGGAGGAGTTGGTCTTGGTAAGAGAGTTGGAGGCCCCCAACGGCTGGGCCCAGTTTCAAGATGCCCTGAGAGCCGGAGCGTCCAAAGGCAATTGGGAGACCTGGCTCTCCCGGCTCAAGCCGGATTTCGTCGGAGAAGAGGCCGTCCTGATCGCTCCCAGTGAGTTTCATCTCCGCTGGGTTCTCGACAAGCACGGCGACCTGATCACCTCTGCCTACCAGGAGGCGTACGGAAGCGACGCCCGACCCACCTATCGGGTCGAGCCCGAGCCCGGTGAGCAGCCCCTGCCCCTGGGAGAGGACGAGCCCGAGGAAGAGACCGCCCTCACCTCGAACGCCCCTGGCGGGCCGTCGACCAACCTCATCTCGCGGTATCGTTTCGAGAGCTTCGTGGTGGGACAGTCGAATCGCTTTGCCTGGGCCGCCGCAATGGCCGTCGCAGAGCAGCCCGGCGCCCACTACAACCCGCTGTTCATCTACGGGGGTGCCGGTCTGGGGAAGACCCACCTGCTCAATGCGGTCGGGCACCAGGCCCTCGAGATGTACCCGAGCCTGGTGGTTCGGTACATCTCCTCGGAGAACTTCCTCAACGACTTCATCGACTCGATCCGTCGCAAGCGCCCCGATGACTTCAAACATCGCTACCGAGGCGTGGACATCTTGCTTCTCGATGACGTCCAGTTCTTCGAGGGCAAGGAGCAGATTCTCGAGGAGTTCTTCCACACGTTCAACTCCCTGTACGAATCCGGGAAGCAGATGGTGATCAGCTCCGATCGTCATCCGAGGAACCTGTCCTCACTCGAGGATCGTCTCCGCAGCAGATTCGAGTGGGGTCTGCTCACCGACATCCAGCCACCGGATGTTGAGACCCGGCTCGCCATCCTGCGTAGAAACGCCGAGTTCGCCCCAAGACCGGTTCCCCTCGAGGTCCTGGAGCACATTGCCGGATTGGTGTCAGACAACATCCGTGAGTTGGAGGGCGCCCTCACCCGGGTCACTGCCTGGTCGGCCCTCAATCGACGTGACATCGACCTGGAGACGGCGGAGCGTGTGCTCCGGGACATCGTCACCACCGACGAGCCCGTGCCACTCGGGGCCGACACGATCATGCGCGCCACCGCCGCTGCGTATGGCTTCACAGTCGAGGATCTGGTCAGCCCGAGCCGGCGCCAACCCCTCGTCCTCTGTCGTCAGATCGCGATGTACCTGTGCCGGGAGCTCACAGACCTGTCCCTGCCCAAGATCGGCGAGGCGTTCCGGCGTGATCACACCACGGTGCTCCACTCCGTGGACAAGGTGAAGAGAATCCTCCGCTCCGATCGGGCCGTGTTCGACCGAGTCACACAACTCACACAGGACCTGAGGAAAGGTGGGGGGATATCCCCAGCGAATTGAGTTATCCCCTGGGACCCCCCGATTCTCCAATCCGGGTGCACAGGACTGTCCACAACCGAAAAGCCGCCCGGGATATGGAGAAAGCACGGCAGTCCCCATATCCACAACCCCCTACTACGACTAATAGTCTTTAGATGAAGTTCAATAGCAAGAGAAGAAGGGACTGCCACCTGTGAGAATCCGAGCGCAGCGAGATGACCTCGCCGACGTCCTCGCCCGAGCCAACCGGGCCGTCGGGGCCCGCACTGCCCTGCCCGTGCTCCAGGGCCTTCTCTGTGAAGTCTCCGGAACCACCCTGCGCGTCACCGGGACGGATCTCGATGTCACCGTGCGGACGGCCACCGAGGTGGAGGTCATGGAAGAGGGGAGGGCAGTCATCCCGGGCCGTCTGCTCTCGGAGGCCGTGAGGAAGATGCCGGCCGGGTCGGTGACGATCGGGGTCAGCGACACCGATATCGAGATCCAGGGGAATGGGCCCCGCTTCACGCTCCGGCCGCTCACCGTCGACGACTTCCCGATCCAGGACGACGTGGTCTCCGATGGCGTGGAGGTGGATGGTGAGGAGTTCGCGGAGGCGATCGCACAGGTGACGGTGGCGGCCTCTACGGATGGAGCCCGCCCGATTCTCACCGGTGTGTTGTTCGAGAGCTCGGACTCCGGTCTCCGCATGGTCGCCACCGACTCGTATCGACTGGCCAAGCGCGACTTGAGGGGAGTTGGTCTGGAAGGAAGCGGTCTGGTGCCGGCTCGCGGGTTGCGCGAACTGCCGCGTTCCATAGGCGCCACCAAGATCACGGCCCAGTTGAGGGATCGGGAGGCGGTATTCACATCGGACAAGGGGATGCTGCGACTGAGGCTCATCGACGGCAACTTCCCGAAGTACCAGTCGCTGCTGCCGGACACGTACCCCAACCAGGTCCTGTTGAAGAAGGACGTGCTGCTCGAAGCGTTGGGAAGGGTCAGCCTCGTTGCTGAAGACCACATCCCGGTGCGGTTGAATCTCATGGAAGGCGGTGTGGAGGTGAGCGTCACCCGCCAGGACGTCGGTGGGGAGACCGAGCATCTGCCCGGCGAGTTCAGCGGCACCGAGGAGCAGGTCTCCATCGCATTCAACCCGCGCTACCTCCAGGACGGAGTGACGGCCATCCCTGGGGACACAGTGCGAATCAAGGTGATAGACGCGTTCAAGCCCAGCGTCATCGACAGTGGCGCCGATGACGACTTCCTCTACCTGCTGATGCCCGTCCGGGTCTGAATGCAGGTCGACTGGGTCGCTCTCACCGACTTCCGCTCGTACCGGGAACTGGAGTGGCGGCCCGATCCGGGGGTGAACCTGCTCCTCGGCCCGAACGGGGCCGGTAAGACCAACCTCCTCGAGGCCATCGCCTATCTGGCAACGCTCCGGTCGTTTCGCTCGGTTCAGGACGCCTCACTGATCAGGGACGAGACCGAGGTGGCCGTGATGAGGGCTGGGGTCTCCGGTCAGGGGAGAGAGCGGCTGATCGAGATCGAGATCCCGAGGACCGGGTCGAGGCGGACTCAGCTCGACAAGACACGTCTGCAACGCACGGCCGACCTCCTCGGTGCCCTTCGCGTCATCGCCTTTCTTCCCGAGGATCTCGACCTGGTGAAGCGGGGACCGGCCTACCGCCGCGATCTCCTCGATGGAGTCGCGATCCAGCTCTGGCCGGCCGCCTATCTCGATCAGACCGAGTTCGACCGTGCCCTCCGCCAGCGCAACGCCTTCCTGAAGTCGGGGATGAGAGATGACGCCACACTCTCCGTCTGGGATTCCCGTCTCGCCCAGTCTGGGGGAAGGGTCATGGCGCGACGAGCTCGAGTCATGGAGACGCTTGGCCCGCTGCTCGATGTTGCATATGAGGACATCGCACAGAAACGGCACCAGGCGTCGATTGGATATTCGGCCTCATGGGGGAGCGACGAATCGCTCGACCGCAGCGCCGCGGACTTCGCCTCGACCATCCTCGCCGCGATGGAGACATCGAGGAAGGTGGATTACGAGCGGAGGCTGACCTCGGTGGGACCACATCGTGACGAGCCGGTGTTTCGGATAGACGGGACCGACGCGCGCACCCATGCCAGCCAGGGAGAACAGCGGACGATGGCGCTCGCGGTCAAGCTCGCCGCGCATCGAGCGGTCAACGACCTGGTCGGCGAGCCACCGGTCTTGCTCCTCGACGATGTCTTCTCGGAGCTCGATCCGGACCGCGCCGCCGCCCTCGCCAAGGCCCTGCCTGATAGCACCCAGACCATGATCAGCTCGGCACGGCCCGAGGACATCCCCCTGTCCGGCTCGGTCTGGAAGGTGGGGGAAGGAGTCGAACGATGAGCGGTGGTGGCGATCTCTCATCGTTCGGGTCGTCACTGGATGAGGTGTTTCGCCGTTTGGGACTGCCCGACCCTGTGGTCATGGCCCGACTGACCGAGGAGTGGGACGAGATCGCCGGGCCGCCATGGGCGGGCCGTTCCACCCCCCTCTTCATCCAGGATCAGGCCCTCATCGTGGAAGCCGCTTCTCCATCGATGGTGGCCTTCTTGAGATACGGCTCGACGGATCTCCTCGAGGCGCTCTCAACCCGTCTCGGCCAGGGGATAATCGACCGGATCGAGGTCCGCCCACCCGCCCCGCGCTGAGGCAACGAGGCCCTTGTTGGATTGGTTTTTGTCATGTATTTCCGGTAAAATGACATCCGTGCAACTTGCCTCTCAGGCGGTCTCAGGTCAGTTCCCTCGAGGCACAGCCAGGTCATCGTTCGGTGGCGGGCACGAGGATCCAAAAGGAGGATCGTGACGGCCACGCGTGACAGCTACGAAGCCAAGGACATCACAGTCCTCGAGGGTCTCGAGGCGGTCAAGAGGCGTCCCGGGATGTACATCGGGTCCACTGGTCCACGCGGTCTTCATCACCTGATCTGGGAGGTGGTGGACAACTCGGTCGACGAGGCGATGGCAGGCCACTGCACCCGCATCGATGTGACGCTCCGGGCCGATGGTGGGGTCGAGGTGGTCGACGATGGCCGCGGCATCCCGGTCGAGCAACTGGCCAAGACCAAGCGCTCGGCCCTGACCACGGTGCTCACCACACTCCACGCCGGGGGCAAGTTCGAACAGGGGGCATACACCGTCTCCGGCGGTCTCCACGGTGTCGGCGTGTCGGTGGTCAATGCGCTCTCCTCCCGGCTCGAGGCCGAGGTCCGACGGGGTGGTCAGATGTATTACCAGGAATTCCACGAGGGCCAGCCGAAGACCCGCGACCCGAAGAAGATGAAGCCGATCAAGAAGACCGGGACCACCATCCGGTTCTGGCCGAGCCCGGTGACGTTCCAGGAGACCACGGTCTTCGACTACGACACGGTGGCATCCCGTCTCCGCGAGACGGCCTTCCTGAACCGCGGTCTGCAGATCAGCCTTGCCGACGAACGCGAGGAGCCGGCTCGCACCGAGGCGTTCCATTACAAGGGTGGTCTCGTCGACTTCGTGAAGCATCTCAACTCCAAGCGTGAGCCGCTCCACGCCCATGTAATCGACATACTCGACGTCGGCGACGACGCTGAGTTGGAGGTGGCGCTGCAGTGGACGACCTCATACACCGAGTCTGTCCTCTCCTTCGCCAACAACATCAACACGCACGAGGGCGGGACCCATGAGGAGGGATTCCGCAAGGCGCTGACCAAGGCGATAAACGACTTTGCCCGCACCAAGGGACTCCTCAAGGAGAAGGACGAGAACCTGACCGGTGAGGATGTGCGGGAAGGCCTCACCGCGGTGGTTTCGGTCCGGGTGAAGGAGCCTCAGTTCGAGGGTCAGACCAAGACCAAGCTGGGCAACACCGAGATCCGCTCTTACGTGGAGAAGGCACTCAATCGCAAGCTCCCGGAGTGGCTCGAGCGCTATTCACCGGAAGCCCGCCGCATCGTCGACAAGTGCGTTGGCGCCGCCAAGGCACGTGAGGCGGCCAGGAAGGCGCGAGAGCTGACCCGGCGCAAGTCCGGGTTGGAGTCGGGTGGCCTGCCCGACAAGCTGGCCGACTGCTCCAGCCGTGACCCCGGAGAGTCGGAGCTGTTCATCGTCGAGGGGAAGTCGGCGGCAGGCCCGGCCAAGTCGGCGCGCGACTCGGTCACTCAGGCCATCCTCCCAATTCGAGGGAAGATCCTCAATGTGGAGAAGGCCCGTCTCGCCAAGGCGCTGCAGAACACCGAGGTACAGGACATCTTCACCGCGATGGGCACCGGCATCGGGGACGACTTCGACATCGAGAAGGCCCGCTATCACAAGATCGTCCTGCTCGCCGACGCCGACGTGGACGGAGCACACATCCGCACCCTGCTCCTGACACTGCTCTTCCGACACCTGAAGCCGCTGATCGAATACGGCTACGTATACATCGCCCAACCCCCCCTGTACCGGGTCAAGGTCGGATCCAGGGTTCATTACCTGAAGGACGACACGGAGCTCAACCAGTTCAAGGAGGAGCATCCCAAGGTCAAGCCCACCCGGTTCAAGGGCCTCGCCGAGATGAACGCACAGGAGCTGTGGGAGACGACCATGAACCCCGAGACCCGAACCCTGCTCAGGGTGGAGATGGAAGACGGGGCGAGAGCTGAAGAGGTCTTCGTCACGCTGATGGGCGACGACGTGGCCTCACGAAAGGCATTCATCCAGCAGAACGCCGACGATGTCCGCTTCCTGGATATCTGATCGATGACACAGCAGGACCCACCAATCGAGGGCGTGCCCCAGATCGAGATCACCGACGAGATGGAGCAGAGCTTCGTCGACTACGCCATGTCGGTCATCGTGTCCCGGGCCCTGCCCGATGTGCGGGACGGCCTCAAACCGGTGCAGCGTCGGATCATCTACTCGATGTTCGAGAACAACATCACGGCAGCCTCCGCCCATCGGAAGTGCTCCAAGGTGGTCGGTGATGTCATGGGCAACTACCACCCCCATGGCGACACGGCCATCTATGACGCGCTGGTTCGGATGGGTCAGGATTTCTCACTGCGTCACCTGCTCATCGACCCTCAAGGCAACTTCGGGAGCATCGACGACCCACCGGGTGCTGCCCGTTACACCGAGTGCCGGCTGACCAAGTTGTCCAACCATCTCCTCGAGGGAATCCGGGAAGACACCGTCGACTTCTCCGACAACTACTCAGGCGAGATGCAGGAGCCAACCGTGCTCCCCTCCCGCTTCCCCAACCTCCTGGTCAATGGGTCACAAGGGATCGCCGTTGGCATGGCGACCAACATCCCACCCCACAACCTCGGTGAGGTAATCGATGCCTGTCTCCATGTCATCGACAATCCCGACGCCAGTTCGGAGGAGCTCCTGAAGTACGTCAAGGGCCCGGATTTCCCAACCGGTGGCTTTCTGGTCGGGACCGGTGGGATCAGGGACGCACTGACCACGGGCAGGGGCTCGGTCAAGATTCGCGCCGTCTGCGACGTCCAGGAGATCCGGAAGGGCCGCACCGCCATCATCGCCACCGAGTTGCCCTATCAGGTGTCGATCGAGAGGATCACCGCCAAGATCAAGGAACTGGTCGACTCCAAGAGGATGGAGGGGATCGCCGAGGTCCGCAACGAGTCCTCGGATCGCGTCGGCACGCGGCTCGTCATCGAGTTGAAGTCCAATGCCGTCCCCCAGGTGGTCCTGAACCAGCTCTACAAGAACACTCCGCTTCAGGACTCCTTCGGTTACAACATGGTGTCGCTGGTGGATGGCGTGCCACGCACCCTCGACCTGGCCGGGATGGTCGGCTACTACCTCGACCATCAGATGGAGGTGGTGGAGCGGAGGACCAAGTTCCGGCTCGACGAAGCCCAGGCCCGCGCCCACATCCTGGAGGGCCTCATCATCGCCGTCGACAACATCGACGAGGTGATCACCATCATCCGCGGCTCAGCCGACACCCCCGAAGCGCGAGCCAACCTGATCGCCAGATTCGAGCTGTCGGAGATCCAGGCGAATGCCATTCTCGACATGCCGCTGCGCCGGCTCACCGCCCTCGAGGTCGACAAGCTGCGCACCGAGCTGGCCGAGTTGCACCAGTTGATCGCGGAGCTGGAGCGGATCCTCGGTGATGTGAAGCTCCGTTGGGACATCATCAAGGAGGAGCTCGGAGAGGTCAGGTCGACCTACGGGGAGAACCGGCGCAGTCGGATCATTCCGGACGAGGGTGACTTGTCTCTCGAGGATCTCATCGCCGACGACGAGTTGATCGTGACCGTGTCTCAGGCCGGATACATCAAGTCGGTGCCGGCGTCCACCTATCGCACCCAGGGCAGGGGCGGGCGCGGCGTCAAGGCTGCCGAGGTCCAGGGGGAGGATGTGATCCAGCATCTGGTCCACACCACCGCCCACGCCTACCTCCTGTTCTTCACCAACAAAGGCCTCGTGCACCGGCTCAAGGCACACGGCATCCCGCGGCAGTCACGAACCGCCAAGGGAGTGCTCGGCCAGTCGGTGCTGCCGCTGGCACCGGATGAGACGGTGCAGGCGATCATCGACACCCGGGACTACGAGACCGGCCGCTATCTGGTCATGGTTACCAAACAGGGCGCCGCCAAGAAGACCGAGTTCAAGGAGTACGACTCCAGGAACCAGACTCTGGTCGCCATCAAGCTCGTCGGGGACGACGAGCTCGTTTCGGTGCGCACCACCAACGGCGAGAACGACTTGCTCATCTTCACCAAAGAAGGAATGGGGATCCGCTTCCGGGAGGCCGACTTGAGGAGCATGGGTCGCGGCACCCAGGGCGTTCGTGGCCTCCGTCTCCGCGAGGGAGACCAGGTGATCGGAGCGGTGTCCAACGTCGAAGGTGACGAGGTCCTGTTGATGACGTCGGCCGGCTACGGGAAGCGGACCCGGATCGACGAGTTCCCCCGTCAGAAGCGAAGCGGGCTCGGCGTGAAGGCGTTCAAGCTGACCCGGGTGCGGGGCAGCCTGGTTGGGGCACGGGCCGTCTCCGACGAGGTCGACGTGTTCCTCATCTCTTCGGCCGGGATCGGGATCCGCACCCCGGTGGCCAAGATCAGCCGGCAGAAGCGCGACTCGACGGGAGTGCGCGTGATCGATGTCGGCGCCGGGAACGAGCTCTCAGCCCTCGCCATCGTGTCCGAGGAAGAAGAGGACTGAGGAACCCCACCGCTCACCTTGTCGTTGGACAACCGTGAGCGTCTTTTAGACTCTCCAGATACTCAGGAGCCCCCATGGCAACCGTTCGGCGCGTACGACGCATCATCCGAAAGATCGACCCCTGGACCGCATTGAAGGTCTCAGCCGTGGTTTGGGCCGTCCTTGCCCTGGCCATGGTGCTCGGTGGTGTCATCTTCTGGTCGGTGCTGGATCGGGCGGGAATCCCCCAGAAGCTGACCGATTTCATGGTCGAGATCACTTTGATCGATGAGGGAACCCAGCCATTCGCCAATGTCGAGCAGTTCTTCCGGGTGATGATCTTCGGCTCGATGGTGTGGTGGGTCACGATGACCGGAGCCACCGTCGGCGGTGCCATCGTCTACAACCTGGTCTCGGACGTGGTGGGCGGCCTCGAGGTGGTCGTGCTGGAGGAGACGCTCAATCCGGTGATGGCAGCCCCACAGCAGGTGCTGCACCCGCCGACCGATTACAAGCCCGGGAACGGGTCGATCACGCCTCCTCCCGACCAGGCTGACATCCCCACCGAGGAAAGCCCCCGGGTCCGAACCCCCTGAATCGCCGGGCGACTTCGCCCTCGGCTCTCAACGCGGCCACGCTCCATGCCAATTCGTCTGCCTGGGCGGAACGGAAGCCGGTCTGCGGCAGCCCCCTCCGCACACTCCGTGCCTCTCTACCTGTCCTCGGCCATGACCAGACCCATCGCCGCCGCGGTCTGGAGATAGGCCAGAGCATGCTCCCAGACCGGGATCGTCTCCTCCCCAAGGATCAGCACCCCAGCGGCCAGGGCGATCCCGGACATGAATGCCCCGTCATCGATCATCGTCACTCCACGTTCGGCACCCACGGCAAGACAGGCGGCGAACTGGTTGGGTGACTTGGCCAGGGCGACCTGCCTCCCGGCAATGGTCGCGTCGGCGACCCGGAGCGACCCGATCGGGTCGGGGAATCTGACCTGGTGGTCCGAGCCTTCATCGAGCTCGGGGTGGGCGACAGCCACGATCCTCGGGTCAGACTCACGGATGGCCATTGCGAGGGCCAAACCGATCGGGGAGGCACCCCATACTGCGATGCCCTCGGAGGCCTCGTTGCCATCCCACACCAAGGGGACACCGAGCTCCACCGCACGAGTCGGGGCATCAGGCCCGGTCCCGATCAGGACGTCACATTCGCCCGCATTCGACGTGATCCGGAAGTTGCGGCTGCGGGCCGGGCCGATGACGACTACCTCGTCGATGCCGGGGTGGGCGCTCAACGAGTGAGCTGCTCGTACGGAGATGTCCCCGGTGACGAGGACGCCCACCTTCACGATGGCTTGACGGGATTCCAGGCAGAGTCAGGGACCACGACGTCGGTCTCGCGACGTCTCAGCAACAAGAAGGCAGCCAGAGCGCCGAGGATGATGACGGGGGAAAGTCGCTTCACGGAGGGGAGTCTAAAGGGCGTTGGCCACCTAGCTTTGCCCTCGAATGGAGGCGACCCCAACAGAGCCCACGAAGGGGACCACGGACCCGCCACGACCCGGAATCCCGGTCCGCACAACGCCGGGCGGTCACAGATGGCTTCCGGCTTCATGCGCACCCGGGCCGGAGACGCCGTAGATGGCCGAGTGGAGTGTCCGGGCGGGGTATAGCGCCTCCCGATCAGATCATCTCGAGGGTTTCGAGGACACGGTCGACCTCGGAGACCGTGTTGTAGTGGACGAAGCCGACACGAACCAAACCTCCCGTGTCGAGAACCCCGAGACGATCCATTACGTTCACCGCGTAGTAGTGCCCGGACCAGACATAGATGCGTGCAGCGGTCAGACAGGCGGCGACATCCGCCGCGGGGACGCCTTCCACCGATATGGCGAAAGTGGCAACCCTTCTATCGCTGGCCTCCGGGACGCCGTGGACTCTCACCTTGGGCAGCTCGGCCAATCCGGCCAGGAAACGACGGGAGAGGAGTCGCTCGTGCTCCCTGATCCGCTCGTATGCGTTCTCGAGCAGTGCTCGTCTCCCTGATCCGGACCCGAGCCCGGCCAGGTAGTCCACCGCCGCACCCACCCCCGCGATCGACTCGAAGCTCTGAGTACCCGTCTCGAGTTTGTCCGGTGGGTCCGATGGTGCCGGTCGGACCTTGTAGAAGTCGAGCTCGGCCAGACGATCGAGCTTGCCGTAGAGGACACCTGTGTGGGGTCCGAAGAACTTGTAGGCGGAGGCAACCAGGAAGTCGCAGTCGATGCTGTTCACGTCGAGGAGCTGGTGGGGCCCGGCATGCACTGCGTCGAGGTAGACGCGGGCGCCGGCCTCGTGGGCGAGGTTGGTGATGGTCTCGACGTCGACGAGGGACCCGATGGCGTTCGAAGCGACGCAAGTGGCCACGAGGCGGACGCTGTTATCGAGCAGGCCGGCTATCTGGCCCGGGTCGAGCTCGCCCGTCAACGGGTCGAATTCGGCGACGCGCACCTCCACACCCGCATCGGTCGCGGCCCGGGCCCATGGGGTGAAGTTGGCGTCGTGGTCGAGGCTGGTCACCACGATGGCGTCCCCGGGACGCCACTGCAGGGCGAGGGCT
>JBFYOJ010000061.1:0-4527 GCA_041303885.1 Acidimicrobiia bacterium
GGCTGGGTGGCCCCATGCCGGAAATGG
Source organism: Acidimicrobiia bacterium (assembly GCA_041303885.1). Classification (GTDB taxonomy): domain Bacteria; phylum Actinomycetota; class Acidimicrobiia; order Spongiisociales; family ZC4RG35; genus JARDZU01. Next base: position 28 of record JBFYOJ010000061.1, read on the forward strand.
GCAGGGCCGAGGCCCAGGCGGCTCTCCTCACCAGATGGCTAGAAACCTTCGGCCCGGGCACAGAGGCCGACATGAAGTGGTGGACAGGGTGGCCGGTCACCCAGGTGAGGGAGGCACTGGCTGCGATCGGGGCCGTGGCTGTCGGTATCGAGTCAGGGGCCGCATACGTGCTGCCTGACGACCTCGAGCCGGTGGAGCCGGCGGGCCGCTGGGTGGCGTTGCTCCCGTCCCTCGACCCGAGCACGATGGGTTGGAAAGAGCGCGATTGGTACCTCGGTCCGCACGGGTCGAGCCTCTTCGACAACAACGGGAATGCGGGGCAGACGGTGTGGGTCGATGGCCGCATAGTCGGCGGTTGGGGTCAGCGGAGCACCGGAGAGATCACCTGGCAGCTGCTCGAAGAAGTCGACTCTGCTGCCGTCGCCGAGATCGAGCGGAAGGCCGCCGAGCTGGAGACATGGATCGGCGAGAGGGTGGTGGTGCCGAGGTTCCGCTCGCCCCTCGACAGGCATCTCGGTGCCTCATGATCGTGAGGGCGCCACCGGGGCGCCCACACGACACGGAGCTCGATGGGATCAGACGTCGATCGGGAGCAGAACCCGGTCGATCCCGTGCCAGATCCCGTTGCTGGCGCGATTGTCCAGGTCGCGCCGGACCAGATTCGGGTTGCGGAGATCGGGATCATTGTCGATCAGGACTACCCGCTTCTTGCCCTTGACATCGACCTCGAACCCGGCGCCCATGATCGAAGTGAGAGTCTGGCCGTCAGAGCGGAATGCCGTCTTGGCCTTGATCTTGCCCCCGACAACGTGATACTCCACCACGGCGTTCACGAGGGCGAGATCTCCGCCGACGGCGCCGAGGATCGCTGGGATGACGTCGGCCTCCTTCTTCACCCACTCCCCGGTGAGGTCGTGGGCCAGCCGGCGGAAGGCACGGTCGTTGGGCAGGAACACGGTCAGCTCGGCATTGGGGTCGACCGAGGCTCCCAACTGTGTGGGTATCCCGCTGTCGAGGATCGCCTTGACGATCTCGCCGATGATGTCGTAATCCCACGACCGGCGATCGAACTTGCCGTCGGCGTCAGCGAGGATCTGCTCGCCCAAGGTCGGCTTCGACCCGCCCCTGGCAAGGGCCGGCATGGCGAATACTCCGACGATCATGGCTGTGGCCAGTGCTAGTGATATCGAACGGCGCATGGTGTCTCCTTCTTGTCGGTGCGCGCCGTTAGTTCGGAGACGGGGCAGGTCCTGGATGACGCCCCCGGGGATAGGGGCCTTTTCCCCTGTCATCCGTCCAGGCAGAGGCGTACGAATGGTGGATATGACAACTGTTACATCAATTCCACGGGCCAGACTGCGTGGCTACAACCTGGGCATGGGAGCGCTCCACGCCATACAGGGCGTGATAGTCCTCCTCCTTGCCAACGACTTCACCCTCCCGGTAGTGGCGACCTACATGACCGGCATCCCGGGCGCCTCCGATCCGTCGATCGAGCCGCTCTTCGATGTGAGCATCGCCTGGGGGGTGGCGATCTTCTTGTTCATGTCCGCCGTCGCCCACCTCACCATCACTCTGCCCGGGGTGTTCCCCTGGTATCTGAGGAATCTGGAGAGCCAGAGGAACTACGCCAGATGGATCGAGTACTCATTCTCGTCCTCGGTGATGGTGGTGCTGATCGCGATGCTGGTCGGGATCTCCGACATCGCAGCTCTGATCGCCATCGCCGGGGTCAACGCCTCGATGATCCTGTTCGGGCTGCTCCAGGAGAGGTACGAGACGCCCGGGAAATCGGTCAGCTGGCTCTCCTACTGGTTCGGGGTGCTCGCAGGGGCGATTCCCTGGATTGCCATCGCCATATATCTGTTCAGCCCGGGGTTCGAGGCGTCACCACCCGGCTTCGTGTACTGGATCTTCTTCTCTCTGTTCGTGTTCTTCAACGTCTTCGCCATCGTCATGGTGCTTCAGTACAAGAAGGTCGGCAGGTGGTCGAACTACGTGTTCGGCGAATCGACCTACATCCTGCTCAGCCTCGTCGCCAAGTCCCTGCTGGCATGGCAGGTTTTCGCCGGCACGCTGGCCCTTTGAGCCGGCCAGCTGGATCGAGGAGTTAGTCATGAGACTGAAAGAGCGCAGAACGGTGGAGCGACCCCGATCGGAGGTGTTCGAGTACACCGCCGACTTCTCCAACATCGAGAACTGGGACCCGGGCGTCGCCAGCTCGCGGATGCTGGGCGAGGGCCCGGTAGGGAAGGGATCCAGGTTCGAATTGGATGTCCGGTTCGGGACGAGCACCATTCCGATGGTCTATGAAATCGACGTCTTCGAGCCGGATGAGAGGGTGGTCCTGATCGGGAAGGGAGACACCCTCGAGGCCGTCGACGACATCAGGTTCTGGGACGAGAACGGTCGAACGGTGATCGACTACACGGCCGACCTCACCTTCCTCAATTGGGTCAAGTTCGTCGTCCCGCTCATCTCACCGATGTTGAGTCGGGTTGGGACGAGAGCGCTGGACGGGCTGGTGTCGGCTCTGGGCGGATGAACAAGCTGTCCATCGCCGGGTTCACCAACCTCGGCTACCGGCTCCACGCCAGGGACTTCGAGCCGGTACGGGCCGACATGTCGGGTAAGACGGTGGTCGTCACCGGTGCCACCGGGGGCCTCGGTGAGGCAGCAGCCGGGTCGCTCGTCGCTCTCGGTGCCCGCGTCATCGCAATCGGGCGCAATCCGGAGAAGCTGAAGGCCCTGCGGAGCGAGCACGACGGTGTCGTAACACACGAGGCCGACCTGAGCCTGATGAGCGACATCCGCGACCTGGCGGCGACCCTGCGGGACGGCGAGGACCGCATCGACGTGCTGATCAACAATGTCGGGGTTCTGCTGCCCGAGCGAACGATGACCGAAGAGGGGCTCGAGACGACGCTGGCAACCAACCTCGCCGGCCACTTCCTGCTCACCAACTCCCTGATCCCCCGACTGATCGAGTCAGCCCCGGCGCGGATCATCAATGTCAGTTCCGGCGGGATGTACACCGAACGCGTGCACCCGGAGGATCTCCAATACGAAGCGACCTCCTACCGGGGTGCATCTGCCTACGCGCGGGCCAAACGCGCCCAGGTGATCCTCACCGAGATGTGGGGCGAGCGCCTGGCCGGCACCGGGGTCGTGGTCCATGCCATGCACCCGGGGTGGGCGGCCACCGCCGGTGTACAGCAGTCCCTACCCACCTTCAACAAGCTGATGACACCCCTGCTTCGGACCCCGGCTCAGGGGGCGGACACCATTGTGTGGCTGGCGACCGCCGACGCGCCCGGCACCACGACCGGGCGGTTCTGGTTCGATCGAGCAGTTGTGCCCACCCATCTGACCGAGTCAACGCGAGAGCGACCCGGAGACCGCGAGGACCTGTGGGAGGCCCTGACGAAGATCACCGACTCAGACTTCCCCTGAGAGGTTCACCCTGCCGCCCGGTAGGCGTCGATCGCCCTCTGCCGGGCGAAGTCATGCTCGACGAGAGGAAATGGATAGGCGTCGCCCAAACGAAGCCCCATGGCGGCGAGCTCGAGCGGAGGCACCTCCCAGGGCGCGTGGATCCCAGGCGTGGGGACAGACGACAGCTCGGTGACCCAACGTCTTATGTAGGTGCCGTCCGGGTCGAAGCGCCTCGATTGAGTCACCGGGTTGAACACTCTGAAGTAGGGCGCCGCGTCGGTCCCGGTCCCGGCTACCCATTGCCAGTTGCCAACGTTTTGAGGGACATCACCATCCAACAAGTGCCTTCGCAGATGTCGCTCCCCGATCCGCCAGTCGACCAGCAGGTCCTTCACGAGGAACGAGGCGACCAACATTCGAACCCGATTGTGGATCCAGCCGACGGCGGCCAGCTGACGCATCCCGGCGTCGATGATCGGGTAACCGGTCATCCCGCTCTTCCACGCCTCGATCTCATCCGGGTCGTCCCGCCACTCCATCCGCTCGAACTCCTGTCGCATCGGCCGGGAGACTGTCTCAGGCCTCGCCGCCATCAGATGGGCATAGAAGTCACGCCAGGCGAGCTGCCGAACGAAAGCGGCACGGCCGGCGGTGGACGAGCCGACCGCCCGATAGATGGTGTGAGGAGCGATCGTCCCGTATTTGAGATCGATCGAGAGGGTGCTTGTGCCTTCGAGGTCGGGACGGTCCCTCTCCTCGTGGTACCGGTCGACGTGGCCGAGGAGACGGGACAACCGCTCGGTTGCCGGCTCCTCGCCCATCCGGATCGCAGCGGGCTCGCTCATCGGGATACCGGCGCCTTCATCGTTCGTGACATCACACTCGCCCGGCACCTCCATGGGCGGCAAGGGTCGATCCGACCAGACCCGGAAGAAGGGAGTGAACACGCGATACGGCTCGCCGGCCCGGGTGAGGATCGAACCGGGCGGCTGGAGATAGACCCCATCATGGGATACCACGTCGGCCCGTTGGGTCATGCTGCGATCGCGACCGGTGCCATAGGGA
>JBFYOJ010000062.1:0-3356 GCA_041303885.1 Acidimicrobiia bacterium
TCCCTATCGCGTTTGACATCACTCTCCGTGGCTACCTAGGCCTGTCGTGCGCAGGTCTCCACGATTGCTCTTGCTGACCTGATGGCCTCATCGACTTCGGCCTTGCCGAAGCTCCTCGACCCGTATTCGGATCGGTTTCTCTCGCGACGAAGGCGGTCGAACTGCTCGAGGGCCGGTTCACCGGTCTTTCTTGGCGAGGGTCTTGGCGTATTGAGCGAGCGCCTGATGGGACCCGGCCGACTGCGCACCCTGTGACCGGTCATCAGCAAGGCTGCGGCGACGGCTTTGCGGGCGGCGTCATTATGCCAAGACGTTGGCGCCCGAGGGGTCCGTGGTGCACAGCGGTCGGGCGGAGGAGATGGCCCGCGCCCAGGTGGAGATGTGGGTCTACTGGTTCAAAGGCGACCGTATCGCCGGCGCCGTCGACTGGGTGAGCCGCACCCGAAGTTCGGTCCATTCGGCAAGCCTCGAGTTCCTAGCCGGGCTCTTCGCCTTCCAGACAGGTGACTTCCCGATCCTGTCCGAGGTGCTGCCGGCGGCGCTGCAGGGCTTCCGGGAGGATGACGACACTTTCGGCCAGGCCCTCGCACTGACATTCGGGTCACTGGGCGCCGACGACCCTGAGCAGGGATACCAGCTGCTCGACGAAGCTCTCCACCTGGTCGGTGACTCCGATCCGGCGCTGCGCATGATCGCGCTCCTCTTCCAGAGCATGCTCGATTCGCAGGCGGGCCATCTCGACGAGGCGCTGCGACACCGTGAGGAGGTCCTGCTGGTTGCCCACCGGACCGAGCTGCCCGAGCTGACCGCCTGGGCCAAATGGAATCTGGGCTGGACCTATCTGGCGATGGGTAAGGAGGAGAAGTCCGCCGCCCTGTGGTCCGAAGCCTTCGACTACATGGCCGGAGCTCGTTACCAGGAGGGGGTGGCGTCGACGGCCGACGGCATCGCCATGTGCGAGTTGAGGGCTGGGCGACTGGAGCGAGCCGCAACGCTTCTCGGCGCAGCCAGTGCCACCTTCGAACGGATCGGCACGGTCCCGTGGATCGAGGCCGCGATCGTGGTGGAGGCCGCCCTTGCCGACCTGCGCCGGGATCTCGGCGACGAACTGTTCGAACGCAACTACGGCCTGGGCAGGGAGTTCGGCTTCGACCAGACCATCGCATTGACCGCCGAGGCGATCGACGATCTCAGCGACGTCTGAAGTCAACACGTCACGGCACGACGTTCGGTTTCCCCACGGAAGTCGTTCCCGAGGAAGTCGGGGATGCGTCCGTGTAGCCGAGGTCCCCGCCAGGTGGTTGGGCGCCCGGGTAGCGTGGCGGTGCCGCCCGTCAAGAAGAACGGATGGAACAGGAGGCAGGAATGGGCACCCAGGGAAGGCACTTCTCGCTCGGTCCCAACGAGGGAAAGGCCTGGTTCGTATTGGGTGACGTGGTCACGTTCAAGGTGACCGCGGCCGAATCCGACAACGCCTATTTCCTGACCGAGATCGTGAGCGTGCCCGGTGGCGGACCCGCCTTTCTACACACCCACGTCCCCCAGGAGACGTTTTGGATTCTCGAAGGCGAATACGAGGTCTACGGGCAAGGCGAGGACGGCGAGAAATACGCCATTGCCGCTCCCGTCGGCTCGACCGTGCACGTGGCGGGGAACGTCCCGCACGGTTTCCGTAACGTCGGCAACACCACGGGAAAGGTCCTGGCCCTCTACGCCCCGGTGATCCATCAGCCCGAGTTCTTCGAAGAGATCGGAGTCCCGATGGAGTCCTCCCTGGCTCCGATGCCGTTCGATCAGATGCCAGGTGCGGAGCGGATCATCGAGGTGCTCGGAAAACACGAGATGAGGCTGCTCGAGGACCTGCCCGACGCCTGACCGAGAGTGAAGGCACGGCTCCTCCTACACCTGCCCCAGCTGCCCTGGTCCCCGTGGTTGGCGGCCCCACGGCCTCAGACGTCGGGGTGTAGGCTCGAACACGGGCGGCGCTGGGTGAGAACCTACGCCTAAGGAAAACTAGATGACCCTGCAAGTAGCACTCTTCGGGTCACCTCGATTGATAGATGGACGCGGCCGAGTCTTCGAGCCGACCGGAGTGACGAGCGAGCTGCTCGGCCTCCTCATCGTCCACCCCGGGGAGAGGGCCAGCCGTGATCATCTCGCCGACTGCCTCTGGCCCGACGGTGACCCGGACCGCAACCGGAAGAACCTCAACACCACGCTGTGGCGGCTGCGCGGGATGATGGAGCCAGACGCCAGGGGCGCCTACCTCCACTCACACCCCGGTGGGTACATCGGATTCAATCGCGAGGCTGACTACTCCTGCGACGTGGAGGAGCTGGAATCGGCCCTGTCCACCGTACAGACCGGCAACGACCAGGTCCTGAGCGACTCTCAACTCGATGATCTGCGACGGGTCGCCAAGCTTTATCGCGGTGACCTGCTCGAAGGAGTGATGTCCGAATGGGTCTTGCCGCACAGAGATCGGCTGGCACGGGCCTACCAGGAGTGCCTTTTGAAGCTGATGAAGACGACACAGCTCCGCGATCTCACCGAAGAGAGCGTGTACTGGGCCGAACGAATCCTGGATCAGGATCCCGTCCGGGAAGACGTGCACCGTGCCCTGATGGAGACCTACCAGCACACCGGCCGGCGAACCCTGGCGCTTCGTCAGTATGGCCGTATGAGGAAGATCCTCGAATCGGAGCTCCACACCGGGCCGTCGCGGGAAACGGAGGCGCTCTACTGCAAGGTCATCGAGCAGGGCACCACCAACGGGGACGGGGGCGAGCAGTCCCCGGACCTGCGTGAGGTGCTCGAGATGCTGTCAGCGATTCAGCGCCAGCTGGCCGAAGGGATGCACCTCCTCGCCAGCCATCTGACCTCGCGTTCCTGATCACCACGCGGTCTCACCGTTATCACACCGCGGCGACGGTCGCGATCGGCCTTTCAGCGCTGGGTGATAGTGCGTGGTTAGACACCGGTCTGTGGAACCCCACGTCATCGCCCCGCCCGCACCGATCGCCTCACTGCCTCTTCCCGAGGCCCGGCCGGCTGAGCAGGGTTCCGATGACCTGGCATCGCGGCTCATCCGGGTAGCCGCGCCCAGTCAGATCTCGCCCGGGGCACGAGGGCCGGCACCCAATGCGAACGCGGTCATCGTTGTGGAAGCCGCCGACCTCGGTCGCGTCGACGACTTGTGGCCGTCCCTGCTGCATCGGTCGGGAGCACAACGTGTCGAGCTCAGAGCCGGGGGAGTTCCCGGTGACGATCTGGCCGCGGTCGAGGGCGGCCTCAACGCTGCCCTGGAGGACTGCGGCTGCGATCAGGGGGCCGTCGGTGTCGTCACCCTCCCGGTC
>JBFYOJ010000063.1:0-3504 GCA_041303885.1 Acidimicrobiia bacterium
GACCCTGTATAATCCCCGGTCCCTACCGGCACCGCCGGTTACCGACAGAAAGGCCCCCGAGCTCGAACATGTCGCTTTCGGCTGCACACATACGGAACGTGGCGATCATCGCCCATATCGACCACGGCAAGACGACACTGATCGACTCGATCTTCCGGGCCGCTCACGTCTTCCGCGAGAACGCGCGTGTGGAGGAGCGGGTGATGGACTCGCACGATCTCGAGCGCGAGCGCGGGATCACGATCCGTTCCAAGCACTGCACGGTGGACTGGAAGGGGTACCGCATCAACCTGGTCGATACCCCGGGCCATGCCGATTTTTCGGGCGAGGTGGAGCGGGTGCTGTCCATGGTCGACTCGGTGCTCCTGCTGGTCGACGCCAACGAAGGCCCGATGCCGCAGACCCGCTATGTGCTCAGCCGCTCGCTGCGCCTTGGCTACCGCCCCATCGTCGTCGTCAACAAGGTGGACCGCCCACATGCCGATCCCCATCGTGCCCTCGAGGAGACGTTCGACCTCTTCCTCGAGCTGGGCGCCACCGACGAGCAGGCAGACTTCCCCGTGCTCTATGGCTCGGGGCTCGACGGCTGGCTGGTCAAAGATCTCGAGAGCCTCTGCAGGGAGGGCATGGACGACCTCTTCGAGACCATCATCGAAAGCGTCCCCCAGCCCCACGTCGACCGAAGCAAACCCTTCCGAATGCAGGTGTCGACGCTGGCCTGGAGCGACTATCTCGGGCGTATCGGCTGCGGGCGCGCGCTCTCGGGCACCCACCGGCTCGGAGAGGAGATCGTGGTGACCAGCCCATCGCTGGACGCCGTCGTGACTCGCAGCTCGCGCCTTTTCGCCACCCGAGGCCTGGAACGCGCGGAGGTAGATGAGATCGGCGCGGGCGACATCGTCTGGATCGTGGGGCCGGACGAACTGCACATCGGCGATACCATCAGTTCTCCAGAATTCGTCGATCCGGCCCTGCCGCCGCTCGAGATAGAGGAGCCGACGGTATCCATGTTCTTCCTGGTCAACACCAGCCCGTTCGCCGGTGAGGAGGGCAAGGCGGTGACACTGCGCCAGATCAAGGACCGCCTGGAGCGCGAGGCCAGGGTGAATGTTGCGCTTCGTGTCGAAGACCTGGGCCGGTCCGATGGGGTGAAGGTGTCGGGACGGGGAGAGCTTCACCTGGCCATCCTCATCGAGGAGATGCGACGGGAGGGCCTCGAACTGTGCGTTTCGAAGCCCGAGGTCATCACGCGGCGTAACGCGGACGGCGACCTTCTCGAGCCCTACGAAGACCTCGTTGTCGAGGTGCCGGAGGAGTTCCAGGGTGCGGTCATTGAGAAACTCTCCCGGCGCAAGGGCGAGCTGATAGGGATGCATGCGGGAGGCACGGGCGTCGTCCGCCTCGACTTCGTCATCCCCACCCGCGGCCTGATCGGCTACCGCACGGAGTTCCTGACCGAAACCAGAGGCAACGGCGTCATGAGTTCGCAGGTCAGCGGCTATCGGCCGTGGGCCGGAGAGGTGGTGGCGCGCGACCGCGGCTCGCTCATCAGCATCGAGGCAGGCGTCGCCACCGGCTACCAGTTGGAGAGCCTGCAGGCCCGCGGCACGCTCTTCATCTCGCCCGGCGATCGCGTCTACAAAGGCATGATCGTCGGCGAGCACTCCCGGCCGGAGGATCTGGTCTGCAACCCGACCAAGACCAAGAAGCTGGGCAACTACCGCTCCGAGACGAAGGACATCGACGTGAGCCTCAAGGTCCCCCGCAAGCCGAACCTCGATCTGGCCCTGGAGTGGATAGCCGGGGACGAGCTCGTGGAGGCCACTCCCGGCTCGGTTCGTCTCCGCAAGGCCGTTCTGGACGCGGAACAGCGCAAGCGCGGGGAGCGCCGAGCGGCTGATGACCGATGAGGAGGTAGAGTGAGTCATACGCGAAGTAGCAGAATAATAGTGAGACAAATAGTCTTTGAGTGTTGAAAGATAATGGCTATAGAAAGAGCATATTCTGACGAAAGAACAGAGGCAGTAGACTCTGAAGATCGCGAGGGAAGGATGGTCTCCACCTTCTGCTCGTTATGCGGCCCGATGGCCGGGTGTGGTCTTGACTGCTATGTGCAAGACGGCAGACTGATACGGGTTGAGGGCATGAAAGAATCCCCCATAAACAGGGGAAAGCTGTGCCCCAAAGCCTATGCTTCCGCACAGTGGCTCTACTCCCCGCAACGGCTCAAGTACCCTCTGAAACGCATTGGGGAGAGAGGTGAAGGGAAGTTCCAGAGGATCTCCTGGGACGAAGCGATCGATACTGTCGCCGCCAGGCTCGCGGAACAGAAAGACAAGTACGGGCCCCGATCGCTGGCCGTCCTGTCACCGCAGCATCGGAGCTACAAGGACTACATCTACCGGTTCATGATCGCGCATGGAAGCCCGAACTTCGGCCACAGTGGTATCTGCTTCATCCAGCGGGCTCTCGGGTTTGCCTATACCCTGGGAGTCCCCGACATCGGCGTAGCAGGTCCGGATTATGAGCATGCCGATCTGATCATCGTGTGGGGGGCAAATCCAGTCTATTGCGGCACCCCCATGGGCACCCTCAGAAGGATCCTGGACGCCCGAGAGAGAGGAGCCACGCTCGTAGTCATCAAGCCCGAGATGCAGCCGGATGCAGCGAAGGCCGATATCTGGCTCCCCATCAGGCCCGGCACCGACGGAGCGCTGGCGCTGGCGATGCTGAACGTCATCGTGAGTGAGCAGCTCTATGACGCAGAATTCGTCTCCCGGTGGTGTTACGGCTTCGATGAACTCGCCGCCCATGTACAGAAGTACACTCCGGAGTGGGCGGAGCCGATAACCGGACTGCCGGCGGGCCAGATGAGGGATCTCGCCCGGCTCTACGGGAATGCGGGATCGGCATGTATCCTGGCGGGCAACGCCTTCGACCAGACGGTGGACTCGAACCACGCCGTACGCGCCGTCGCCATCCTGATGGCCATTACGGGGACTCTCGATAGGCCCGGCGGCAATATCGTCGCCACCGGGAGCACGATGCCCCCGCTCAAGCCCGTGCATCTGAGAGAGAGGTACACGCAAGAGTGGGTAGATGACCTGGTCGCTCCGGAGATAGCGGGTTGCTTCCAGCCCTTTCTCGAAGGCACCTCTTCAGCCTACTATCGCTGTCTCGACAGTGTTCTCACCGGGGAGCCCTACCCGATCAAGACCGTGATCGCTCCCGGTACCCAGCCCGCCGTGATCACCCGTGGCTCCAAGAGAGTGGCACAGGCGCTGAAAGCACTGGAATTCTTCGTGGTCATCGATGTCATGGAGAACTCATCCATGCCCTGGGCCGACGTGGTGGTCCCCGTGGCTACCATGTACGAATCGGACCATCCGTTCGAGGTGGCCCGAACCGGGGCGGGAAACTGGCTCATGGCCAGAAACAGGGTGGTCGAACCACTCGGCGATTACAAGTCCGACTACGAGTTCTGGCTCGACCTTGCCGTCAAAA
>JBFYOJ010000064.1:0-5209 GCA_041303885.1 Acidimicrobiia bacterium
GGAGAGGATCCCCTCCGACCCGAGGACCATCACCGGGCCCTTGTCATCGCCCAGCATCATCACCGCCGCCTGTGACGAGGTGACGATCGAAGCAGGCGGAACCTCCACCCCGGTCACCCGGGTGATCTTCTCGCTGACCGCGGCAGGTGACTTGGTGCTGTTGTTGGTGGCGAACCAGAGAGCGATCCCGGCATCGAGCATCCTCTGCAACGCCCGATCCGACCCCGGCATGAGTTGGTCCCCCCGGTAGATGACACCGTCGATGTCGCAGATGACGTTCATGCCCCGGCGAAGAACCGGTCGAGCACCGTCTCATATAGAGACGTGGTCCGGTCGACTGACGCAACCGACACCCGCTCATCGTGACCGTGGAACAGCGAGAGCATCTCCGAGAAGCCCATCCGGTCGTCGAACAGCCCGACGCCATAGGCGACGGTCCCTTTCGCCCTCCAGAAGCGGGCATCGGTGGCGACGGTCATGAGGGTCGGGGCCAGGTTCCGATGGCCGTCGAGCAGCTCGACGGCATCGCCGATCGCCTCCCAGAGCACGTTGCCGACAGGAGAGACGGTGGCGTTCCCATCCATTACGGGGACAATGTCGACCTGGTCCGCAGCGGCGCCCATGGCCTTTCTCAGATGCGAGTCGACGAAGTGGCGGTCCATCCCGGGCAGGCCACGGATGTCGACCTCGGCGCGGGCCTTGTCGGCCACCATGTTGGTCTTGGTCCCGGCCTGGAGAACGTTGGTGGAGATGGTCAGATGGGTCGCGGCATGGATGTACCGGGCCAGTGCGGGGTCCTCTGCCGCGATCCGGTCGATCTCGTCGTCGAGTTGGTCGACGTCGGTGAGCCGGCTCACCGATCCGGGGTCGAGCCCGAGGTTCTCCACGAACCCGACCCATTCGCCGGTCACGTCCGCCGGCTGGGGTGCCTCGACCAGGCCTGCCAGCGCCTCGATCATCTTGTGCAGGGCGTTCTCGGTGCCGTAGGGCGCCGAGCCGTGACCGGGGGCCCCATGTGTCTTCAGGATCGACCAGTAGGCGCCCTTCTCCCCGATCGAGACCGGGACCGACCGATGGTCTCCCACGGTCAGGGCCGGATAGGCGACCTCGGTCATGAGGAAGTCGGCCCTGACCAGATCCCATCTCTCCTCGACCAGGGGCAGCGCTCCCAGCCGCCCCCCTGCCTCCTCATCGGCCACGGCGGCGAAGACCAGGTCGCCTCGCGGGGCCTTTTCGCCGGTCAGATAGGGACGAACTGCGGTCGCCATCGACGCGGTCACATTCAGCATGTCGACGGCTCCCCTCCCGTAGACGAAACCGTCGATGATCTCGGCGGCGAACGGGTCGACCGACCAGCCGGTGGGATCCACCGGGACGACGTCCAGATGGGGCACCAGGGCCAGTGAGGGCCATTCGGGGTCGGATCCCGCCACCCGGTAGACCAGCGACTGACGGCCTGGCTCGGGCTCGTGCAGCTCACCTTCCACGCCGAAATATTCGAGCAGGGTGGCCACCGATCGGCTCTCGTTGCCGCTGCCAACCGATCCGTCGTTGACGCACTGGTTCTTGATCAGACGTTGCAAAAGCTCAACCACAGGGCTGGTCATGGCCTCACCTTATGACCCGGTATGGGCGCGGAGCAGGTCGATCAGCTCGTACATGGTGCCGGTGAGGGGGTAGTCGGCGGCCTCGACGAGGGGAACCCATTCGGCCCGCTCTGCGTCGTCTCCGGCCTCGAGCTCGCCTGACACCCAGGAGCCGAGGAAGTCGATGAGGACGATGTGCCCGTGATGGGAGATGTGCTCACCGGCCCAGATCACCTCGCCGATGTCGACAACCAATCCGGTCTCCTCCTGCACCTCTCTGGCGGCGGCGGCCCGCAAGGTCTCGCCCAAGGTCACCTTGCCACCGGGAACGGCCCACAGCCCCTTTCCCGGTTCGTGGCCACGTTGCACGAGGAGGATCCTCCCCTCGTCCACGACGGCCACGCCGACGCCGACCACGGGTTGCTCAGTCCCTGTTGTCATCGTGGTGCATGATGATCGATCGCGCCGAGAAACCGCCTGCCTCGAAGAAGTTCTTGGCCAAGCGGTGCCCGGGGAGGACGTGTGCGTCGAACTTGGATATGCCTCGCTCCCGGAGCAGGTCCATCACGTGGTCCCTCATTGTCTCGCCAAGAGCCACCTCCCTGGCCTCCTGTTCGACATAGACGAGGCGAATCGAGCCGATCCTCTCACCGCCGGCCTGGGGAAGGGTCTCCTCGACCCTGGCCACGACGAAGCCGAATGGGTAGCCGTCCAGCTCACCGATGACGACCTGACTCTCCGGGTCGTCGAGCAGCCGAAGAAACGAGACCTCCGCGGGCTCGGCGAGCCCGTCGGCCAGGGGCCACATCGGGTGGAGGGCGGTCATCTCCCTCTCCAGCCCCCGGTAGAGCCGAACCAGCGAGCCGATGTCGTCGGGCCCGGCGAGCCGGGCAGCGATGCTCAGCGCTTCCAAAATCGGACACCCCGCTTGAACCGGCCGAATCCCCAGACTGTGACCAGTCTCATCGCCTCCATCACAATCCCCGTCCCCATCTTCGATGTCCCCCGGGCCCGGTCCCGAAAGCTGATCGGGACCTCGACGACCTTCAGCCCCGCCTCGTGGGCCCGCATCGCCATCTCGACCTGGAAGGCGTATCCGGAGGCCTGAGCCTTCTTGTATGGGAGCGAGCGAAGGGCGTCGGCCCGGAACGCCCTGAAACCGGCGGTGACATCCCGGGTCGGCATCCCGAGCATGATCCGGGCGTAGAGGTTTCCTCCCTTGGAGATGACCCGCCGTCCCATCGGCCAGTCTGGGGTGGCGCCACCGGGGACATATCGGGACCCGATGGCGAGGTCCGCCCCCTCGTCGATCGCCGCCACGAGCCGGGGCAGGTCGGCGGGGTCGTGGGAGAAGTCGGCGTCCATCTCGACCACTATCTCGGCACCATCGGCAAGGGCCCAGTCGAATCCTGCCGCGTATGCCGGGCCGAGGCCTTCCTTGACGCTCCGGTGGAGCACCGACATCCTGCTGTCCTCGGCGGCGAGACGATCTGCCATCTCACCGGTCCCATCAGGGGACCCATCGTCGACGATCAGCAGCCGGTAACCGTGGTGGGTGACAGCCGCTGCGATGTGAGGGAGGTTCTCCCTCTCGTTGTAGGTGGGGATTACGACCGATACCCGGTCAGTAGGCACAGTCCCTGCACAGCATCTTCTTGCGATTGGCCAACTGGCTGGTTCGCTTCACCATGAAACAGGACTGGCAGACGAACTCGTCCGACCTCTGCATCTGAGCATCGACGTTCATCGTCAGCTCTTCGCGGCGGATGGCGCGTAGCTCTTCGACTTCGTCGACCAGGAGCGCCTCACCCGCCTCGTCGTCGAGGAGCTCGAGCTCCTCGCTTTCGAGCTCTTCGAGGGCCTCGGTGGTCTCCTCGTCCTGCTCCTCCTCGGCTTCCTCTTCCTCGACCTCGAAGTCTTCCTCCGCGACCTCTTCCTCCACGAAGGCTTCTTCTTCGAGGTCTACCTCGAGGTCCTCCTCTTCGAGCACTTCGTCGAGGTCGGGCATGACGTCATCATCCGGCTCTTCATCGATTTCCTCTTCGATGTCCTCGAGCTCGTCGGGAACCGCTTCTGCTTTTTCTTTTGCCATGTCTTGATTCGTCCTCACCCCTCGAGGGCGGCGGCAGTATAAGTCGGTGTGACTCAGATCTTGAGACTGATCGCGGCCGGGATAACACGGCCCTTCACGGTGGTATTCCCGATGAGCTCGCCATCACATTCCACCGGCCAGGACGGCTCGGTCTCCAGGGTGAATTCCGCAGCGGACAAGCGGCGCACTGCGGGATCCCCCAGATGAGTCCCTTTGATGATCTTGGGCACCAGCGCCGGCGCCCGAGTCTTGCTGCAATTGAAGATCTGGATGTCGAGAACGCCGTCGACCAGAGTCGCCTTGGGGGCAACATTCCAACCACCTGCGAAGAATTGCGCGTTGGCCAGGATCACCGCCAGGGCCTCGGACTCGTATGTGCGCCGATCGGTCGTGAGCTTCACGTTCGCTTTGGGGAATCTCGGCAGTCGCGCCGCAAAGGCGAGCGGGTAACGGGCCGCACCCAGACTGCGACGGAGCCGCGCCGAGGTTTGGACCGCCGCTGCCCCCACCCCGGCCTCGGCGACATTGACGAAGTAACGGCGTCCCCAGTCTCCGTCGAGGACACCGACGTCGATGTCGTAAACGTCATCGGTGGCGAGATGCTTGGCGGCATCGGCCAGGTCCTGGGGGATGCCGAATGTTCGCAACAGGTCGCATCCCGAGCCGAGGGGCAATACCCCGATCACCGGGCGGAAGCCGAGGTCGAGAGGAAGGAGAGCGTTGGCGGCGAGACCCACCGTCCCGTCTCCGCCGGCCACGGCGAAATGCTCGACTCCCGATCGTGCCCCTTCCTGGAGCAGTCGGATCGCATCCTGTGCCGATTCGGGCACGACCATCTCCGCGTCGACACCGAGTGAGTCGAGGATCCCTTTCACCCAGGCCGGATCGGTGGGACGAGGGCCGGCGGCGGGGTTGACGAAGACCTGCCAGCGGGGCATCAGCCCACACCCTGCGCAGCGACGACGCCGCGATCGATGGCCCGAAGGGAAGCGACGGCCTCGTCGCGCAGCCCCGGGGCGGCCTCGCGCAGCTGGCGGATCAGGTCCACCAACTGCCTCGAGACGCGGACGAAGTCGCCAGGGGCCATGCCCCGGGTCCCCAGGTCGTCGAATTCGACGCCGGAGGCCCATTGATGGGCCACCTGTCCGAACCCGGGGTCCGGCCGCCTGGTCGGGGTCAGCCGCAAGGCGCGCTCACGTTCGATCAGGTCCTTCCAGATCAGCTCCAGGTTGTCCCACCGCTCGGCGAGGAGCGCGGTGGGCCACTCTGCGACGGAGGCGGTGTCGCTTCTCGGCTCGTAGACGAACACCGAGACCAGGGCGGCCAATTCCTCCGGGTCGAGCCCGTAGAAGACCCCTTGTTCGATCGCCTCGGCGAGCAACAGGTCCGATTCGTTGTAGATGGCACGGAGACGTTCGCCCCTGGGGCTCAACTCCCATCCATGGCTGTAGTCGAGGTCGTCGAGGAGGCTCCGGATCGCCCCGAACTCCTCTACCAGGCCATGACCCGAGCTCCGCCTCACCGTCCGGTA
>JBFYOJ010000065.1:0-4060 GCA_041303885.1 Acidimicrobiia bacterium
TTCCAACTCGAGCCCGGCGAGCCTCGCCATGAGGTCCATCTCGGCCGGCCAGGCATACCGGATCGTGACCGGGAGCACCACAGTCGACCCGTCCTCGAAGCGTCGAACGTGGTGGGACCGGACGACCTGGGTGACAGGATCGTGGATCGACAGCTCATAGGCGTGAGCTTGCGTCGACGAAATGCTCTCGACCGCCATCCGGGTCTGAAAATGGTCGAACCGCTTCACGTCGGGCACAAAGGCGTCGAGTACGAACCGTCCACCCGGTTCGAGGGCTCGTGACACGTTCGTGAGACAGTCGATCTGGCGCTCCTGGGTGGTGAGAGCGAAGAGAGTGTTGAACGAGAGGTAGACGAGGGGGAAGGTCCCCTCGACTCCGACGTCGGCGAAGTCGCCCATGATGACTCGAATCTCATCGCCTCCATGCTTTGCCCGGAGCAACGCGATCATGTCGTCGGATATGTCGATACCGGTCACCTCGACGCCCCGCAAGCCGAGCGGCACTGCGATCCGACCCGATCCGATAGCCAGCTCCAATGCCCTTGGAGGTCTCCCGGCGAGGGGTGCGAGGAACTCGGCTTCTGCTTCGCCGTCCACGTAGAGGTCGTCATAGAAGCGAGCCCAGTGGTTGCCGTAGGTTTCCAGGTCGTACTCGTTCATCCGCCCAACTCTCGCACACCGGGCCCGGGTGGCAGGCGAATTACCTACTCTCCCCCACCATGCCGATCGATCCATCGGTGCTGGCGGCGATGAGCTCGCTTGGCATCATCTTCGAGGAGATGGCCTGCGACCCGAAGCTGGCCGACACAGCCCAATTCTGTGAGGCATATGGCGTGCCGATGGAGAAGTCGGCCAACACCATCCTCGTCGCCTCACGACGGCCGGAGGGGGTCATGGTGGCCTGTCTGGTCCTGGCAACGACCAGGCTCGATGTCAACGGGGTGGTGCGCCGAAGGATGGATGTGCGCAAGGCGAGCTTCGCCAATGCCGATCAGACCAGGGAGACGACGGGGATGGAGATCGGCGGGGTGACCATCTTCGGCCTGCCCGACTCCTTGCCGGTCTGGGTCGACTCCCATGTCATCGACTGTGATTGGATCATCATCGGGGCCGGGTCGCGCAGCGCCAAGATCAGACTCGACCCGACTCAACTGGTCGGTCTCGGGGGCTTCGAGGTCGTCGAGGGTCTCGCCCAGCCGGTCTCAGCCTGAGCGCCGGGCAGTCCGCCTGATCAGCATGAAGTAGCCGACCAGCCCGACCACGGTGAACCCGAACCACTGGATGGCATAGGCCAGATGTGATCCCTCGTCGTCGAAGGTGGGGGCGGGTGCGAGGATCGGACGGCCCTCTTCCTGCTCCCCGAGCATCGAAAGGTAGACAGGGGCCAGATCGAAGGGCACCTGCTCTTCGATCCGGTGGATGTCGACCCGATTCATCGTTACCAGCCGCCCCTCGCCGGGATCCTCTGGCCCGACCGCGCTGCGCTCCTGGGTGGGTCGCACCCAGCCTTCGACCGTCACCACGCCTTCGGGAGGGGGTGCATCTGTCACGGGTACCTGGTCGAGGCCGAGCGGGACCCAACCCCGGTTGACCAGAGTCGCGCTGCCGTCCTCCCCCACGAGCGGGGTGATGACGTGAAAGCCGGCGACTCCCTGATGCACCTGGCTGCGGATCAGGACCTCATGCTCCGGATCGAACTCGCCGGTGGCCCGGGCCCGGCGGAATTCGAGGCTGGCCACATCATCGCCGGCCGCGGCCAGCAGCTCGGAGATGTCTGCCTCCTCGGCCTCGAACCTCGCCTGACCCACAGTGTTGGTCAGTCTCCGCTCGTCGAGTCTGCGCAGCTGCCAGAAGCCGAGATTCACGAAGACCACGGCGAGGATCAGCACGACGACGTGTGCCATGATCCAACGCGGTGCGAGCAACCACCGCACCGGCTATGCGGCCAGTGGGATCTCGTCGTCGTCGAGCAGCGCCTGGACTGCTGCCTCGAAAGACGCCTCCTCACGCCGGATCGCTGTCGGGACCGAGATCATCGGCGCAGCTTCATCGGCACTGAGCCGACCGGCATCGATGAGAGCACGGGCGATGTCATCGGTCCAGTACCAGGGCACGGCCAACCTCCAGGAGAAGACGGGGGGACAGGGACCTGGCCACTGTACCCCTCCTGTCAATCCAGGGAATCATCAATGATCTCGGGCTATACCGAGACCGGCTCGAGCACGTCGACACCCTTGATGTGGACCTGCTCGGCAACCACCTCGAGTCTCGAGCGACGCCCCTCCGACGCGTCCCAGAACCGGCGCTGTACCGAGCCACACACCCAGACCCGACGCCCCTTCATCGGCAGCGCGTCGTAGAACTCCTCCGGTGGGTCCCACAGTGTGACCGGGACCACGTCGACCCGTCGTCTCGGCTCCTCGCTGCGAACGGTGACCAGCAATCGGACCAGCCGGGTGCCCGAGTCGAAAGCCCGATACTCGGGATCGACCGCGAGACGCCCACACAGAACGATGAGATTGAGATCCATGGCACTCTCCCCTCTTCGAGAACGGGGAAGTGCAGATGCAGGCGAGCTTGCCAGAGGTGGGTGACAGATTCAGACGAGGGCGGCGCGGAGCTCGTCGACACCTTCGAAGTCGGTCTCGTGCTCGTCGAGGGCCGAGAGAAGTCGACGGGCGGCGTCCTTGTCCCCCGCCTCGAGGGCCACCCGGGCGGCCACATACCAGCGACGCAGCTCTCCAGGTGATGGCGAGGCGACCAGACGACCTGGCTTGATCACCTGCCATGCCTCCCGTGGCTTCCCCTCGTCGAGCAGGAACGAGGCGTAGACCACCCTCGCCTCATGTCCCACGGTCGCCGAGGTGTCGAGGTCCTGGAGAAGCTCCCACGTCTTGGTCACGTCCGATTTGCGGCCCAAGGCCCGCAGGGAGTCCATCTCCATGGGCATGTGGATCAGGTCGCCGGTGAGCCGGCGAAAGGTGCGGAGCTCGCGCAGCGCCTCCTCCCAGTTTCCGGTGTGATAGGCGGAGAGCCCGAGCATCTCGCGGACCGTGGACGACCTCGGGGAGAGAGACTTCGCCTTGCGCAATTCGGGCAAGGCGGCGGCGTACCGTTCGTCGGCAAACTGGTTCAGCGCCTTGGCCAGATGATTGAGGGCGGGCTCGCGGCGGTCCTTGGGTGTCGACCGCTGGATCTCCTCCCGCACCCACTTGGGGAGCTGACCGGAGCTGACCGAGGTGACAGTGCGGTGTTGATGCTGGGCGCGCTGACCGGTGTCCCGGCCCCGCCGGTCCCTGTCCCCTCCCCCCTTGCCTTTTGGCTGGTATCTGTGGGATCGGTCCGTCAACGGTTGTCCCTCTTCTCTGGTCTCTTGAATCGGTTCTTCATCGGTTGCTCCGAATGAGAGAAGGGCCGCCAACGCTAGTCGGCGACCCTTCGACGTTTATGTCCGGCGGTGACCTACTCTCCCAGGGGGTTGCCCCCCAAGTACCATCGGCGCTGGCAGGTTTCACTTCCGTGTTCGGAAAGGGAACGGGTGGTTCCCAGCCGCTGTAGCCACCGGACAAATCTCTGAGTCTCGGGCAACCCGAGGACTCCATAGCGAGCACAAGTGTCGAGGATTCATTCCAAGCCCTCGGCCTATTAGTACCGGTCCGCTGAACACATTGCTGTGCTTACACGTCCGGCCTATCAACCTGGTCTTCTACCAGGGGCCTTAACCGGTTACCCGGTGGGAAGTCTCATCTCGAGGTGGGCTTCGCACTTAGATGCCTTCAGCGCTTATCCCGTCCGTACATAGCCAACGAGCCGTGCACTTGGCAGTACAACTCGCACACCAGCGGTACGTCCACCCCGGTCCTCTCGTACTAGGGGCAGCTCCTCTCAAACTTCCTGCGCCTGCGGCGGATAGGGACCGAACTGTCTCACGACGTTCTGAACCCAGCTCGCGTGCCGCTTTAACGGGCGAACAGCCCGACCCTTGGGACCTGCTCCAGCCCCAGGATGCGACGAGCCGACATCGAGGTGCCAAACACCCCCGTCGATATGGACTCTTGGG
>JBFYOJ010000066.1:0-6521 GCA_041303885.1 Acidimicrobiia bacterium
CCGATCTGGCGTGCCGATCGACCTCGACCTGTCGAAGAACGAAGGGCGGGCCCCCGCCGCCGAGCTGCTCGCATCAGTGGGCGACCCGAACCGGCTGATCGTCCGCTATCCGGACACATCGGGGCTGCGTGGGCAGCTTGCCGCCCTCCATGGCGTCGGCGAGGACTCCGTTCTTGTCACCGCTGGCGGTGACGATGCACTCGCCCGGTGCTTCATGGCGAGAGTCGGAGAGGGTCGCACCGTGGTCAGCACCTATCCGACGTTCGAGATGATCCCTCGCTATGCAGAGCAGAGGGGGGCGAAGCTCGTCGAGATCCCGTGGTGGGATGGCGCCTTTCCCACGGCCGAGGTCCTCGACTCGATTGGCATGGACACTGACGCGGTGTTCATCGTCTCCCCCAACAACCCAACCGGTGCCACCGCAACCGAGTCCGACCTGAGGACGGTGGCCAACGAGGCGTCGTTCCTCGTCCTCGACGCTGCCTATGTGGAGTTTGCCGACACCGACCCCACCCCGGCCGCGCTGGCGATGGGCAACGTGGTTGTCATCCGCACCATGTCCAAGGCCTATGGCCTCGCCGGGTTGAGGGTTGGCTATCTGCTCGGCCCGCCCGGACTGGTCGCCGCGATCGGCTCTTACGGAAACCCGTACCCCGTGTCGGCCCTGTCGGGAGCGCTCGCCCACACCCGGCTGGAGAGACCTGTGGCCGAGCTCGAGGATTTCGTCGAAGAGGTGAAACGGGAGCGAGTCGAGCTGACCCATCTGTTGACCGACTTGGGCACACGACCGCTTCCCTCCCAGGCGAACTTCGTGCTCACCGAGTGCCCCGACCCGGAGTGGCTGGTGTCTGCGGCTGCCGCCCTGGGGATCGGACTTCGCCGCTTCCCGGATAGGGAGCGGCTGGACAAGGTGGTCAGGATCACCGTTCCGGGCGACGAGGATGACTTCGCCCGACTGGATGGCACTCTGCGTTCGGCGCTCGAGCCGCAGGCACTGATCTTCGATCTCGACGGGGTGCTCGCGGATGTCAGCCGCTCTCAGATCGTGGCGATCATCGAGACGGCCGGCACCTTCGGCGTGGAGATCACCGAGACGGAGATCGAGATGGCGAAGGCGGGGGGCAACACCAACGACGATTGGGACCTCACCCGCTTCCTATGCCGGGGCCGGGGGGTGGACGCGCCGCTCGAACTGGTCACGGAGCGATTCGAATCCATCTATCAGGGCTCGGCCGAGGTGCCCGGGCTCAAACAGGCTGAACGCCCACTGGTCGACCTGGAGACCTGGGCGCGCTGGTCGAAGAGACTGCCGGTTGGCGTGGTGACCGGCCGGCCCAGGAGAGACGCCGAGGAGTTCCTGACCCGGTTCAGGCTCATGGACGGGATCTCCGCCCTGGTCACTCGGGAGGATGGTTCGCTCAAGCCCGACCCGGCGCCGGTGTTGCGGGTCCTGGAGATCCTCGGGGTGAGGCGGGCCTGGATGCTCGGGGATACCCCTGACGACCTCGTCGCAGCCCGCGCCGCCGGGGTCGTGCCGATCGGGGTCGTCGCCCCCGGCGATGACCCCGATCGCGCCCGAGAGAGACTCCGCTTCGCCGCCCGAATCCTCGATCGGACCATCGACCTCGAAGGGATGCTGAGATGACACGAAGAGCGGAAATCGCACGTGAGACTTCCGAGGTCACCATCACCGGTTTCCTCGAGCTCGACGGCTCCGGGACAGCGGAGGTGAAAACCGGTCTCGGGTTCCTCGACCATATGCTGACTGCCCTGGCCGGGCACGGCCGGTTCGACCTCCAGCTCGTCGCCCGCGGCGACACATCCGTAGACGACCACCACACGGTTGAGGACTGCGCCATCGTGCTCGGGAGAGCACTCGACCAATGCCTCGGCGATCGGTCGGGCATCACCCGGTTCGGGTATTCGTACGCACCACTCGACGAGTCGCTGTGCCGGGCCGTGGTCGACCTTTCCGGGCGCCCCTGGCCCGAGATCCACATCGATCTCGCCCGGGACATGGTGGGAGAGGTGGCTTCCGAGAACATCATCCACTTCCTCAGGTCACTGGCCATGGAGGGACGCATGGCCCTCCACATCGACCTCATCCGGGGTGACAACGACCACCACAAGGCCGAATCCGCATTCAAGGCCCTGGCCCTGGCCTTGCGTGCCGCTGTCTCGCCGGCCGAGGGTGGGGTCCCGAGCACCAAGGGAAGGTTGGGATGACGGCTGTGGTGCTTGTGCCCACGGGGACTGCCAACATCGCCAGCGTCAAAGCAGCGCTCCACCGGCTGGGGGTGGAGCCGGTCGAGGCCGTCCGACCCGAGGACGTGTCCGAGGCGAGCCAGGTGGTCCTGCCCGGAGTCGGCTCCTTCGGCGCAGCGATGGCAGCCATCGACTCCCTGGGGATGCGGGATGCACTTCAGGGAAGAGTCGAATCGGGCCGGCCCACTCTCGCGGTCTGCGTCGGCATGCAGCTTCTCGGCTCAGCCAGCACCGAGAGCCCCGGGTCGATCGGCCTCGGCGTCATCCCGTTTGCGGTCGAGCGTTTCGAGAACGAGGTTCGGGTCCCCCAACTGGGGTGGAATCTGGTGGAGCCGGAAGGCCGGTCCCGGTTCATCGAGCCCGGCTGGGCCTACTTCGCCAACTCCTACCGGATCGCGTCGACACCGGAAGGATGGGTCGGCGCCACGAGCGAGTACGGGGGCAGGTTTGTCTCGGCGCTCGAGCGCGGCTCGGTGCTGGCCGTCCAGTTCCACCCCGAGCTCTCCGGGCCGTGGGGAGCCGCCGTCCTGAGACGCTGGCTGAGCGCAACCCGGGAGGCAGCGTGAGCCTGGCCGTCCGGGTCCTCCCCTGTCTCGACATAAAGGACGGACGGGTGGTGAAAGGCATCAAGTTCCAGGACCTCCGGGACGCCGGTGACCCCGTCTCCGCCGCCGCTATCTACGAAGCCCAGGGTGCCGACGAGGTCGTGCTCCTCGACGTGTCGGCCACTCCAGAGGGTCGCGGTCATGCCGTCGACACCGTTAGGGGTGTGCGGTCGGTGCTCTCCATCCCGATGACCGTAGGAGGCGGGGTGCGCGTCTCTGACGACGCTGGGCGGCTCCTCGAAGCCGGCGCCGACAAGGTCGGCGTGAACACGGCTGCTGTCCGCCGGCCCGAGCTGATCGAGGAGATCTCCCTGCGCTATGGGGCCCAGTGCACCGTCCTCGCTGTGGACGGCGCCATCGACGGGATGGGGGGATGGGAGGTCGTCGTGGAGAGCGGTCGAACCAGGACAGGCATCGATGTCGTGGAATGGTGTCGCAAGGCAACGGCGCTCGGTGCCGGGGAGATCCTCCTCACAAGCTGGGACCGTGACGGGACCCGGGATGGCTACGACACTGAGCTCGTCAGTGCCGTGGCCGATGCGGTCAACGTCCCGGTGATCGCCTCGGGTGGCGCCGACAACGCGGATCATCTGGCGGAGGCATTGCTGGCGGGAGCGTCGGCGGTTCTCGTCGCCTCCATCCTCCATGACGGGGACACCACGGTCGGGGAGCTGAAGGCGTCCCTTACCCGCGAAGGCTTCACGGTGCGCTCGTGATCGTCCCCTCCATCGACCTGTCGAAAGGCCGGACCGTGCAACTGGTAGAGGGCGAGGCGCTGGCGCTGGAGGCCGGTGACCCGCGTCCGATTCTCGAGCGCTTCTCGGTGGTCGGCGAGGTTGCGGTGATCGACATCGACGCCGCCCGCGGAGAAGGTTCGAACGAGCCGTTGATCGCCGAACTCTGTCGCATGGCCCCGATCAGGGTGGGTGGGGGCATCAGGGATCGCGATACCGCACTGCGCTGGCTCGACCGAGGCGCCGCGAAGGTCATCCTGGGCACCGCGGCGTCGCCCGAGTTGTTGTCCGAACTGCCTCCCGAGCGGGTCATCGTCGCCCTCGACTCGCGCGACGGCGACGTGCTGAGCCACGGATGGCGTGCGAGCACGGGTCGCGACCTGATGAGCAGGATCGACGACCTGAAAGACCTGTGCGGAGGTTTCCTGGTCACATTCGTCGAGCGGGAGGGCCGTCTCCAGGGAACGGACCTGGAAAGAGCGAAGAACGTCGTCGCCGCGGCTACTCCTCGCCGGGTCACCATCGCCGGCGGGGTCACTTCACCGGAGGAGGTGGCTGTGCTCGACCGGCTCGGCGCAGACGCCCAGGTGGGGATGGCGCTATACACCGGGGAACTGACCCTCGGGGCGGCAATGAGCGCGATGCTGAGCTCGGATCGCCCCGACGGGCTGTGGCCCACAGTGGTGGTCGACGAACAAGGGGTTGCCCTGGGCCTCGTCTATTCGAGCAGCCAGAGTCTGGTCGCCGCCATCGACCAGAGGCGCGGCATCTATCACAGCCGAACCCGGGGACCCTGGGTCAAGGGTGAGACCTCAGGTGCCACCCAGGAGCTGATCGTGGTGGATATCGACTGTGATCGAGACACCATCCGCTTCACCGTGCGTCAGCACGGCCCGGGGTTCTGCCACACCGGCGACCGCAGTTGTTGGGGCGAGGACCACGGTTTGGGACGACTACAGCGACGACTCACCCAGATCTCCGAGTCGGCCGATCCGGCGTCGAATACCCGCAAGCTGATCCAAGACCCGGACTTGCTGGCTGCCAAACTGGTCGAGGAGGCCACTGAGTTAGGCGGGGCCCCTCCTGATCAGGTGACCCATGAGGCGGCCGACCTCCTGTACTTCTTGTTGGTCCGGGCCACCGTAGACGGGACCCGGCTCGAGGACCTGGAGCGCGAGCTCGACCGGCGAGAGCGCCGGGTCACCCGGCGTCCGATGCTGGCCAAGGAAGAGACGTGAGACTGAAACGCCTCGACCGGCCCCCCGATACCCGTCGCCGCCCGGTCGACTCTGAAGTGCTGACCGCGGCGGCTGAGATCGTCGAGGACGTGCGCGGCCGAGGCGAGGAGGCGCTGCGCGAGCACGGAGAGCGGCTCGGTGACCTCCAGCCGGGTCAGCAGTTGGTCCTCGATCGGTCACACCTGCAGCAGGCGGAAGAACGGCTGTCCGCGTCGGAGCATGGGGTGCTGGAGAGGGTGGCGGACCGGATTCGCCTATTCGCCCAAGCGCAGAGGGATGCTCTCATCGACATCGACGTGGCGGTGACCGGCGGACGCGCCGGTCACCGATGGATCCCGGTTGGATCCGCCGGTGCCTACGCCCCTGGGGGTCGTCACCCACTGCCTTCTTCGGTGTTGATGACGGTGATCCCTGCCCGTGTCGCGGGTGTGGGGCAGGTGTGGGCTGCCTCACCGCGTCCCACTCCGGTCACCCTCGCCGCGGCGGCCATCGCCGGGGTCGACGGGCTGCTCGCGCTGGGCGGTGCCCAAGCCATTGCCGCCCTCGCCTTCGGTGTGGTCTCTCCTGCCTGTGACCTAATCGTTGGCCCCGGAAACAGATGGGTGACCGCAGCCAAGAAGCACCTCTTCGGTGAGGTCGGCATCGACGGGTTGGCAGGGCCCAGCGAGATCCTGGTCATCGCCGATGATGAAGCCGATCCTGACCTGGTCGCCGCCGATCTGCTCGCCCAGGCCGAACATGACACCGAGGCCCTACCCGCGCTGGTGACAACCAGCGCTGCGCTCGCGGATCGCGTCGAGGAAGCATTGGACCAGCAATTGGCCGATCTCCCCACGTCGGAGACGGCAACTGCCGCTCTGGAGAATGGGTTCGTCATCGTGGTGGCCTCACTCACCGAGGCGAGTGAAGCTGCCAACGCCCTTGCGCCGGAGCACCTGGCGCTTCATGTGGGGAACCCGGAGCTGCTGGCTGGAGACCTCCACAACTACGGATCGGTGTTCCTCGGAGGGCTGAGTGCCGAGGCCTATGCCGACTACGGAGTCGGGCCCAACCACGTTCTCCCCACTGCCGGTGGGGCCAGATTCCAATCCGGTCTCTCGGTGCTCACCTTCCTCCGCTCCCCCACCTGGTCACGCCTCGATGAACCCGGTGCCCTCACCGCCGACACCGTGCACCTGGCCCACCTCGAGGGTCTCGAGGCGCACGCACGGGCAGCACAGTTCAGGGTCGACCAAGGCTGAATGGCGGCTCAGCCCAGACCAGACACAAATGAAGATTCCTCTTGTCGGGTGCTCAGCCGAACCACCCTCAGGTGTGACCAGGTTTGGTCGTCGCTCAGACGCTCATACTTGCGGCGGTAGTGACCGTGCCGGGTCAGAGACCACAGGATGATGTTGTGCTCAGGCCGGGGATCGATGATGGTGGTCCAGGGCTCGCGGTTCCCGTTCCACAGCTCCTCGCGTTTGCGCAGCCGACGGAGGGTACGAGTTGTCACCCTCCGGGCCACCTCGATCGCGGCAGGTCCAACCAGACCACGGCGTCGGCCCGACCCCAGACCAGGGCATTTGACAGCTGAGTAGTTGCCGTCGACCCCAGGCCGGTTGCGCAACGAAGGACGAGACCTTGCTACGGAACATCTCATCGGGCAGCGGTGTCCATCCCGGCTGGTGAAAGATGGC
>JBFYOJ010000067.1:0-9295 GCA_041303885.1 Acidimicrobiia bacterium
TTCTGCGTCGTGGAGGCGTGTCTCGATGGACCTGGCGTGGTCAGAACCGACGAGGAGGTCAACTACCGCCGATGCGTCGAGCACGAGTGACTCAGCCAATGTCCTCTAGCTCGTCCTTGGCCTCCTGAAGCGCTGCCAGGACCTCTTCGTGGCCAACCCCAGTTGGGGATAATGCCGCCAACTCGATCAGCCACTCATTGGTCTCCCTGACGGACAGAGCCGACCGCACCGCCTCCTGAGTCAGATTCGAGACATTGAGACCAGCGTCCCTGGCTTTGTCGGCCAGTTCGTCGGGAAGGTACACATTGACTCTCGCCATGCACACAGTATACACACATTGATTGGTTCGGGATCCAACGCCCCACCACGTCCCGTTTCCCTAACGTTCAGGGCGATCGGTAAACGCGGGAGCGGTGGTCGATGCGCACCACCTCAACGGCGCCCGCCTCTTCGTTGATCCGGTAGATGATCCGATAGGCCCCTCGTCTCGCGGATCGGTACTCACTCAATTCTCGGAGTAGTGGTTTTCCCACTCGATGTGGGTTCTCGAGCAGGGGCCCCACCATGAACTCGACGATGGCGGAGGCGACCTTGGGCGGAACTCGATCGAGGCCTTCGGCTGATGATGCAACCACCAGCCTCGATTCGGTCATTTCTGGAGATACTTCTCGCGCAATTCGTTGGCGCCCACGGATTGTCCGCTGTCGATCTCATGCTGTGCGTTCCGAATCTCGTCAAGTGCCCCCGGGGTCGTCAGGACGTCCATCGTCTCTTCCAAAGACTCGAGGTCGTCGGGACTGATCAGCACGGCGGCAGGACGACCCCGCTTGGTCACGACAACGCGTTCGTGATGATGTTCCACTCGGTCGACCATCTCAGAGAGACGCTTCTTGACCTCGGCCAGCGGAAGGGTTGCATCGCTCATGACCATCAGAGTAGTCATGAACTGGATGCAGCGTGAGGGTCACCGACCATCCAAGGCTGCGGTGCTGGTGTGCCGGCTGGCCTGGAATCATCCTCTGAAGGACGGCAACAAGCGCGCCGCCCAGAACACCGATGGCCGCCCCGAGCTTTGCGAGACTATGACCCATGGAGATGACCCAGGCCGACCTTGTGGACGTCATCCGTTTCGCCGGCATCGAGGACCCACGTCTCATCGCAGCCTTCGAGACCATTCCCCGGGCCGGTTTCGTTCCCAAGCATCTCGTCGGCTTGGCCTATGAAGACGAACCTCTACCCATCCCGCACGATCAGGTGACCACCCAGCCCTCCCTTTCGGCGGTGATGATCGAAGCCCTCGAGTTGAAGCCATCAGAGCGGGTTCTCGAAGTCGGGTCGGGCTACGGATTCCAGACGGCTCTCCTCGCTCAACTATGTGCTCACGTCACCAGCATCGAGATCTGGGCTGACCTCGCCGAGGTGGCTCGGAGCAATCTCGGGGCTCACGCCATCGAGAACGTCGAGGTGGTGGCCGGGGACGGGTCGTTGGGTGTTCCCGACCGGGCGCCATTCGACGCTGTCCTGGTCTCGGCGGCGTTCACCCGAGTCCCGAAGCCGCTGGTCGACCAACTCGTCGATGGGGGTCGCCTGGTCCAGCCGATCGGTCGAGGAGGAGATGAGATGGTGACCCTCTTCAGGAAGACAGAGGGCAGGCTGGTCGAAGTGCGGGATGTGATACCGGCACGATTCGTCCGCCTCGTCGGTGAGGAGGCCTTCCCGGGAGGGTTGTGATCTCCCTGTGCGTCAGGCCCGAGAGGGCCTCGTCCTCGACCTCGCCTGTGGCATTCTCGGTGAGGTTCTTCTGATGACGCGCCAGGCCAGTCTCAGGTTCTATGCAGAGTTGAGGGACTTTCTCCCCGAAGACCTGCGCTCGGGGGAGGTCACCCGCCGCTTCGATGTCCCCGGGAGTGTCAAGGACCTGATCGAGGCATGCGGCGTCCCCCACACCGAGGTCGATCTCATCCTGGCCAACAGCCGCTCGGTGGACTTCTCCTATCGGGTCGAAGACGGGGACCGGATCAGTGTCTACCCCCGATTCGAGTCCTTCGACATCTCCCCGATCGTCCAGGTGCGTCCCGAACCCCTCCGGGAAGTGCGGTTCGTCGCCGACAACCATCTGGGTCGCCTGGCCCGTTTCCTTCGGCTCCTCGGTGTGGACACCGGGTATGAGCCGGATTGGAGCGATGCCGTACTGGTCAGGATCTCGACCTCGGAGCGTCGGGTCCTGCTCACCCGGGATGTCCAGCTCCTCAAGATTCGCTCCCTCACCCAAGGCTGCTACGTCCGAGCAACCGACCCCCGGGAACAGCTCACCGAAGTCGTGCGTCGCTTCCACCTCTCCGGAGGGCTCACACCATTCAGCAGGTGCATGGCGTGCAACGGTGTCCTGGCGCCCGTGGCCAAAGAGGACATCGCCCACCGCCTGCCACCGGAGACACGGGCACATGTCGATGACTTCGTCGTGTGCACCACCTGTGACAAGGTCTACTGGGAAGGGGCGCATCATCCCGAGCTGCTCCGGATCGTGGCATCGGCCCGCCAAGCCGACTCCTCTGGGGAAGAGCACTCAACGGTCGATTCGAGGTGAGGTGAGCGGCTGATCTGCGCTGTGTCGAGTTGGAGCCGTGTCATACATCTCCGGAGCGACCACCGTTGGCCACGGCTCCGGCCAGATGGAGCATCCGATCCAGCGGACCAAGCCTCTGAGTGTTGGTGCTCGGCAATCGTGCA
The DNA here is from genome assembly GCA_041303885.1 of Acidimicrobiia bacterium. Taxonomy (GTDB): domain Bacteria; phylum Actinomycetota; class Acidimicrobiia; order Spongiisociales; family ZC4RG35; genus JARDZU01. Next base: position 2,731 of record JBFYOJ010000067.1, read on the forward strand.
GCCTGCCTCGGCCTGTCGTCCGCTCGCCCACATGTCCCGACGGCGCGGAAATACAGCCTGGGCCCGGCAACCAGCCGACCAGGGTTGATACTCTGACAGGGCGCAAGGGCTGGTTTCGTCGACGCTGGCCGTCCGCAGATCCAGCCCCTCCGCATTAAAGGCGATACGCCAGAAGGGTTCTCCTTGACCGACGTTCATCACGACCTCGATGCAGACCCAGAGGCACACCAAGCTCTAATAGGCCTCCATGCCATGGCGGGAGCCTTTGGCGAGCTCGACCCGGAGACTCTGCCCGGGTTCGGCGTCTTCACGCCGGGGACGGCTTTGCGTCTCGTCGCCGAAGCTCCGGAAGACGAGATGCCTGTCTCGGCTCGTCTTGCCGTGCTTCACGACCTGGCCCGGGCCGACTTCCCTGACTACGAATCCAACGAAGCCGAGTACCGGCTCCTGGCGGCGTCAGTTGCCGACCGGCATGGGCTCGACGTCGATCAGCTCCTGGACGATCTGAAAGGATCCGCCCAAAACGTGGCCCCCTTCCGTTCCAGTGCGAGCGCAGGGCAGCTTCCCCATGAGGTCGCAGCGTTCATCGGGGAGGACGTCTGCTCGATCAGGAGAGTGGACGTAGGGGGTATTCGCGCGACATGGATCTTCTCCGAGTTCGAGACCGACGCCCCCTTCGACAGTGTGAGACAGTGGGTTGACCCACGTAACTGGCCCCAGTACGGACCGATGCTGTTCAAGCGGATGAACATCGTCGACGGAGGGGCACCCGTCGAGATTCAAGTGCTCGGAGATGAGCATTGGCATGGAGTGTTCCATGAGGAGGTCCAGCTCGTCCGGCGGGTCAACACCTTGCTTCATTGCGACTTCTGGCGGGATGGAGACCAGGCGGCGGGCATGACCTATGAGCTCAACCTGAGTCTCGACAATCAGCTCGACGTCGATCGCGGCTTTCTCTCGGTGAACGACGCAGGACCGGTTCGCAGGGTGAAGGCTCTCAAGATCGTTGGGTTCACCCAGGATATCTGGGACGATCTGGCCCAAACGGTCTGCCCGTTCTGGACCGACTGGATCCGTGCCGCGGTGCAGGGCGGGACGACCAGCACCCCGAAACCGCCCACACAGACGCCCCCAGGAGGGACTGGCCCCGGGTCGTCGCCGCTTGGTGAGACTCTCGATGCTTGGGTGGAGTTCTTCGGCGACTCCGCCCGCACCTACCTGGATCTCTTTGGAGACGTGGCATCGAGGGCCAGGTCTGGAAAGTACTCGGCCGCGGATTGGGTTGACGACGGGACCCGCTACTGGTCACAGCTGGCCAAGGACTGGGCTCGGGCCTGGACCTACGGCATGGAGCTGCTCGAGGAGGTCGCCGAGCAGGGGATCGACGCCGGCATCATGCCGCCCGGGAAGCCACGCGAGGCGGGAAGGGGGGCGGCCACTGCGATGGCCACCGCAACTCCAGCGGACACCGAAGGCACGCTGATCCCGGTGACCGGCCTGCGCGGGGATGACCGGCCAACGTGCACGAACCTGGTGTCTATCGAAGCCGGCGGGCCCACCATCCAATCGACGGACATCACCGTGTCGGTCGAAGGGCTCGCCGACGGGACCTACGGCGTGCGGCTGACGACAACCAAGGGATCGGCCGCACCGGGGCTGTACGTGGGTGAACTCCAGAACGCTCAGGGTCAGACGCTGGTCCCAGCCCAGCTGTACCTTTCTCGAGCGACCGGTGCCCAACGGCAATGACATCGTGACGTCGGCACAGACCCAACTCAGCCGGCTATTCGAACGGCTGCTCTCGGCCGCAGAGGCCTCTCTGGCTGCTGGTGACCTGGAACAGGCGCGGGCGACTGCCGAGGAGGTGCTCGCCGTCGACCCCGATAACCAAAGGGCGGCACAGATCCTGCAACAGGTTTCCACCCGTCAGCTCGGCCCCTCCGGGGAGCGCGCCTTGATGACGCTCCTCTTCTCAGATCTGGTGGGCTCGACGAACCTCTCCGAGCGTGTCGAGCCCGAACAGCTGCGCGACCTGTTTTCCTTCTATCGCGCTGCGGCGAGCGAGGCTGTGGAGCGGTACAGCGGCTCGGTGATGCAGTACTCCGGTGACGGCATCCTCGCTGGCTACGGCTACCCCGAGCCCCACGAAGACGATGCTCGCCGGGCGGTCCTGACCGGTCTCGACCTGGTCGCCGCGATGCGGGAGGGACGAGACGATCTGGACCGCCGCTTCGGAGCCGCCCCCAAGGTTCGCATCGGGATCCACACCGGGCGAGTGGTGGTCACCGACCTGAGGGCCGATCCTGCCTCGCCGGAGCGAGACTCGATCGTCGGTGCTGCCCCCAATCTGGCTGCTCGTATCCAACAGGCGGCAGAGCCCGACATGGTGGTGATCAGCGACGTCACCCAGCAGCTGGTCGACGCCGACTTCTACCTGCAATCGCTTGGTGTCCAAGAGCTGAAGGGGGTCAGCCGTCCGGTGGAGGTCTTCGCCGTGGAGCGCCCGCGCTTCGCCGGGGCTCGCTTCGAGGCGGAGCGGTATCGGAAGGCGGACATGGTCGGACGCGACAAGCCGAGGGGCCGGCTCTTCGCCACCTGGGAAGAGATGCGTGGCGGTGGGGAAGAGGAGCGGCCTGCTGGCGGCACCATTCTCGTGCTCGGCGAGGCCGGGATCGGCAAGTCCAGGCTGGTGGCGGACCTCGTCGACCGAGTGGAATCCACCGGAGGCCAGGTGCTGAGCGCAGGCTGTCTCCCCTACTACGCCAACCTGTCGCTGTGGCCGATCGGGCGCATGTTGGAGCGGATGATCGGCGTGGCGGGAGACGACGACCGGCACGGCCGCCTCGTGGACCACCTCGAATCCCTGGGGCTGGATCTCGCTCGCATGGTGCCTTTTCTCCTCCCTCTGATCGGGCCCGCCGAGGACTCTCCTTATCCGGTGCCCGAGCTCGACCCGACCGCCTTTCTCGATGAGACGCTCAACCGGCTCGTCGACTGGCTCTCAGCCCTGGCCGCGAAGACACCACAGCTGTTCCTCGTCGAAGACCTCCACTGGGCTGACCCGTCCACTCTGGCGCTGATCGGCCGCATGGTGGAGCGGCTGCCAGGCGCCATCCTGACCGTGGCGACCACCAGGGATGACTCCGCGATCAGATGGCGTGACGCGGTGGAGGTGCTCCCGCTCACTCGACTCGACGCGGATGCGTCGTCGAGGCTGGTGGACAACCTGGTCGCCGAGGCCGACCTCCCTGGCGACATGCGAAACTCCATCATCGAGCGAGCCGAAGGCATCCCCCTCTTCATCGAGGAGCTCACCCAATCCTGCCTCGATTCCGAACGCACCGAGCCGTTTCCGCTGCGGCTTCAGGAGCTGTTCACCTGGCGGCTCAAAGCGCCGGGTGTGGACCTGCACGTGGCCCAGGTCGCCGCGACTGTGGGCCCAACGTTCGATGCCGGAACCGTTTCAGCAGTATTCGGCGACGAGGCGCTGGTCTCCGGTCAACTACTCCTCATGACCGATGAGGGCATCATCGAGTCGAGCGACCTGGCTGCCAATACTTACCGGTTCCGCCATGCGCTGCTCGGGGACGCCGCCTATGAGACCCAGGTGTTGGAGGTGCGACGCCGAAATCACGCCGCGGTCGCCAAAGCCATCGCCGACCGTGGCGCCGAGCCTGCCCTCGTGGCGGAGCACCTCGATCGTGCCGGCGAGGCCGAACCTGCCGTCGGGCTCTACCTGATGGCCGCCCAGGCCGAACAGGCCCACGGGGCCTACCCCGAGGCCACCAGGCTGCTCTCCCGTGCCTTGGCCCTGCTCGAGACGCTCCCCGAGTCAAAGGACCGTGATCTGAGCGAGCTGACCGCCAGGATGCTGCGCGGGCTCAGCGTGAGCTCGATGCAGGGCTATGCCGCTCCCGATGTGCAGTCCGATCACCGCAAGGCCGAGGCCCTTGCAACCCGTCTCGGGACCCGACCAGAAGTGCTGCCCTCCCTGATCGCCATTTGGGCTTACTGGCTGACCAGCGGCGACCTGCCCACCGCTCGCGGGTTGATCGACCGACTCAGCGAGATGGTCCGTCAACCGGCTTTCTCCTGGTTCGAGCCCGAAGTGGAGTCCTGCGCCGGATGGCTCGCCTTCTACGAAGGCAACCTGGAGTCGGCGCGGGGACACCTGGAACGAGGCACGGCAGGTCTCCTTGCTCGCCCCGCCGATCAGTCGGTGTCCCCGTTCTGGCCTCTGCCCAACGATCCGATTGCGGTTTCCGAGATCGCCCTGGCCTGTGTGAGCACTCTGCAAGGTGAGCTCGATGAAGCTCAACGTTGGGAGCGCGACGCCGTGGCGCGAGCCGAAGACATCGGCTTTCCTCACGGTCCGTTCAGCCTCGCCTTCGTCAAGACCTACGCCGCCTGGATCCGCCGTTTCCTCGGTGAGCACGACGCATCCCGTCTCCTCGGGGCGGAGGTGGTGGGAATCGGCCAGGTCTACGGGTACGCCTATTGGATGATGCTCGGCTCCTCATACGTGATCACTGCCGAGCCGGGTGGCGAGCCGGATCCGGAGTTTCTCGAGCAGACCATCGCCACCCTCCGGTTGATGGGCCAGGAAGCCTTTGCAGCCTCCAACCTGGCCTATCTCGCTCATCTCAATTCAGAGGCCGGGAAGCTCGACGTAGCCCATGAGCTCATCGAGCAGGCCCTCGAAGCGGTTCACAAGACAGGGGAGAATGTCCATCTCCCGGAACTTCTCCGCCAGCGGGCCGTGTACTCACTGGCCGGGGGAGGCGACGACAGGGAAGCGGCGGCCGACCTGACCGAGGCGATGCGGGTGGCGTCGGAGCAGGGGGCACGGGTGGCTCGCCTCCGTGCCGCTATCGGATTGGCACGGCTCCCTGAGGCTGTGCGTCCCCACGACTGGCGCAGCATGCTCATCGAGGCGAGAGGCGATGTCTCGTCGTTCCTGCCGATGGGAGAAACGGCCGACGCCGACGCTCTGCTCGCCGTCTGACGTGTCGCTGCCGCGCGTAGTCATCCTGGGGGGCGGCATGGGGGGGCTGGCCACTGCCTGGGAGCTGAGCTCAGGCGAGTGGAGGGAGCGTTTCGGATCGATCACCGTATACCAGCGGGGCTGGCGGCTCGGGGGCAAGGGAGCCAGCAGCCGGGGGAGCCACGGACGCATCGAGGAGCATGGGCTCCACGTCCTGCTCGGGTACTACGACGCCACCTTCCGGTTGCTGCGGGAGGTTTACGGTGAGTTGGATCGAACGGTCACCGACCCGGATTGCCCAATCCGCACCTGGCAGGAGGCGGTAGGCCCCACGGGGGACGTCGGGCTCGCCGAACGCGACGGGGAGGCTTGGTCTCACTTCGTCACCAGGTTTTCGCGCAACGACGCCCTCCCCGGAGAGCCCGGGGCCGAAGACCGGCCGCTACGTCCCCTCGAAGTGGCAGTGCGTGCGATGCGGCTCCTGGTCGACTTTCATCGTTCGTTGGGCTCTTCACCCGGTTCCCTTCGAGTCCATCTGAGCAGCTCCCCGCTGCCCAGGCCCGAGCGGCCCGATCTGGAGACCCTGATTCGAGGTGGCGGGCTCACTGCATTGGCGACACTCTTGGCGGCCACCGAGCGGGCCGCGCGGATCGCCACAGATTCCACCCTTGCCAGTTCCACGGTGCAGCCGTTCGCCGGTGTCCTCGGTGCGTGGCGCGATGGGATCCGGGCTGTGGTCATGGCGGATCCGGCGGCGCGTCGCACGTGGCAATTGGTCGACCTGGTGGTGACCAACCTGGTGGGGATGACGGTCGACGGACTGCTCTCGGGCTCCGACTACCAGAGGATCGACCATCTCGACTACCGGGAATGGCTGGGCATTCACGGCGCCGCCCTTGAGACACTCGATTCGCCAATCGTGCGCGGCATGTACGACCTCACCTTCGCCTACGAGGGGGGCGACCGCGTCCGACCCCGTTTCGCGGCGGGGCTCGGTCTCCAGCTGGCGAGTCGGATGTTGTTCGACTTCAAAGGCTCCATCTTCTGGCGGATGCAGGCAGGGATGGGTGAGGTCCTGTTCGCTCCTCTCCACCAGGCTCTTACCCGTCGTGGTGTCGAGTTCCGCTTCTTCCGCCGCCTCGACCGGCTCCGCCTGATCGACGGCCGCGCCGTCGGGTCGATCGAGCTCACCCGTCAGGCCGAGCTGGCGCCGGATCGGAGCAGCTATGACCCCCTGGTCCGCGTGGGTGGTCTTCCCTGCTGGCCAGACCGTCCCGTCGCGGGGCAGCTCGCCGCTGATCCTGGCGATCAGCTCGAGTCGCATTGGGGAGCGGATCCTGGAACCGGGACGGAGAGGCTTCTCGCCGGGCAGGACTTCGACGTCGTGGTTCTGGCCGTGTCGCTGGGGATGGTCCCCTTCGTCGCATCGGAACTGGTCGATGCTGACCGGGCTTGGCGGGACATGGTGAACCGGGTGGCGACCGTGGCTACCCGGTCCGCTCAGCTGTGGTTGACCGCCACAGAATCCGAGATGGGGTGGGACGGGCCCCCTGGCGTGACCCTCAGCGGGTTCGGGGATTC
>JBFYOJ010000068.1:0-5821 GCA_041303885.1 Acidimicrobiia bacterium
CTGGACTTCGGCCTTCGCACAGGGGCCTTCCTAAGCTGAAACGATGCCCGGACCCACCCTCTGGTTGAGCACGCTCGGGTGCGCCAAGAACCAGGTCGACTCGGAGAAGCTGATGGCCATGCTCTCCGAGGCCGGCTACGGCTGGGCCGACGCTCCGGAGGACGCCGACGTGGTGATGGTCAACACCTGCGCCTTCATCGAGGAGGCCCGAGCGGAGTCGGTCGAGGTCATCCTCGATCTCGAAGACCGAAAGCGTGCCGGCGCCAGCTCGGTTGTGATCGGCTGCATGGCCCAGCGTTTCGGGTCTGAAGTCGAGAGTGCCCTCCCCGAGGTCGACGCCGTGCTCGGGATCGATCGGTACGGCGAGCTGGTCGGGGTCCTCGACGGCTTGACCCGATGGCATCCGGTGGAGATGAAGCGAAGACCGGTGATGGACATCCTCCATGGCACCGGGCGCCCCGTCTCCGACCTTCCCTACGCCTATCTGAAGGTGGCCGAGGGTTGCGACAAGCCCTGCACCTTCTGCGCGATACCGGCCATCCGGGGCCGACAGAGGTCGCGTCGACCCGTCGAGATCCGGGAAGAGCTCGAAGGGTTGGTCGCATCGGGTGTGAGCGAGGTGGTCCTCGTCGCCCAGGACCTGGCGGCGTACGGCCGCGATATCCAGGCTCCGGGGGGTCTTCCCGAGTTGCTCGCCTTCTTGTCCGACGTCGAGCGTCTGGAGCGTCTCCGTCTTCTCTACCTCCACCCCAGAGAGATCAACGAGCGTCTGTTGGCCGAGATGAGCTCAAATGACGTGGTTGCGCCCTACTTCGACCTCTCCCTGCAACACGTGTCCGGGCCGTTGCTGCGCCGGATGAAACGCCCCGGGAACACCGAGAAGCACTCGGCACTGGTGGAGCGGATCCGCGTTCTGGAGCCCGATGCTGCACTCAGATCGTCGTTCATCGTGGGTTTTCCCGGTGAGACAGACGAGGAGGTGGAGGAACTGGCGGGCTTCCTCAGGGACGTCGAGCTGGACTGGGCCGGGTTCTTTCCCTACTCGGCGGAACCAGGGACGCCGGCAGCGGCCATGGATGATCAGGTTCCTCGTGAGTTGGCCATGGAGAGGCTCCGTTACCTGTCCGGCCTCCAGGAGGAGGTGACCGAGACGCGTCACTCCGAATGGCTGGGGAGGGCGGACCGCGTCCTGATCGACCAGGTGGAGGACGATGTCCCCATCGCCCGATCCCATCGACACGCTCCTGAGATCGACGGTGTCATCCGGCTCGATGCGGGCCGGGTTGGGGAGTGGATCGACGTCGAGTACACCGGCGTGTTCGGACCGGACATGGAGGCCAACGTTGTGCGTTCCGCCTAGCACGTTCCATGACGAGCCCCTCCCGGGAGCGGCAGGCCCGGCCGACCGGCGATCCGGGGGCATTTCCCTGGAGCGGGAGCCCCGGCCGACCGGCGCGTGTACGAACGAGGAGTGCTTGTGGGGTCGGGGTGAGGCTGAGATGTCTGGATTTCGCCGAAGGGCGAAGTCGGCGGGCAGTTCAACGAAATGATCGTCGAGGTCATCGCCGTCGGGACAGAGTTGCTCCTCGGTCAGATCGTCAACTCCAATACCTCGACCATCGGCGCCGCCCTCGCCGAGCGCGGTCTCGACGCCCATTTTCAACAGACGGTGGGTGACAACCTCGACCGGATCGCCTCCGCTATCAGGGCAGCGCTCGATCGCTCCGACGCGGTGATCATCACCGGCGGAATCGGCCCCACTCAGGACGACATCACCAGGGAGGCTGTGTGCGCCGCCACCGGCCTGGAGATGGTCTTCGACCAGGGATACGCCGATCATCTCCAGGAATGGTGGGCCAGACGGGGGAGAGAGATGCCGGAGAGCAACCTCCGCCAGGCCTTCCACCCCGAGGGCGCCGAGTTGCTCGCCAATCCCCGCGGCACCGCGCCCGGGCTCGCCGTCCGCCACGATGGCAAGCTGATCTTCTGTGTTCCCGGGGTTCCTGCCGAGATGGAGTATCTCCTCTCCGCCGAGGTGCTCCCCAGACTCGCGGCGGAGTCTGGAGAGGAGCAGGTGATCTCCAGCCTCCTGCTGCGCTCCTGGGGCCGGCCGGAGTCGGAGGTGGCCGAGATCCTCGACGACCTCTACACGGGGTCGGTGAACCCATCCCTCGCCTTCCTCGCCTCCGCCTCGGAGATCAAGCTCCGGATCACGGCCAAAGCCTCGTCGCCGGCGGAGGCGCGCCGTCTCATCGAGCCGATGGAGCAGGAGGTGCGCTCCCGTCTCGGTGAGAGCATCTTCGGACAGGACGACGAGACGATCGAGCGCGTCCTGCTCCGGCTGCTCACCGATCTCGGCTACACGATCGGGGCGGCGGAGTCGATGACCGGAGGCCTGGTCACCGCCAGACTCACCGAGCTGCCCGGCTCATCGGCTGTGGTCAGGGGAGGTCTGGTTGCCTACGACTCCGAGTTGAAGCGTGACCTCCTCGGCATCGCCGATGTCTGCCATGTCGTCAACGAGGAGACCGCGGTGGCCATGGCCACCGGTGCCCGGAGCCTCCTGGGTGTGGACGTGGCGGTGGCGGTGACCGGGTCGGCCGGGCCCGAGCCGCTGGAGAAGCCGGTGGGGACCGTCTACGTGGGCGTGGCCACTCCGGACAACGCCCGCGCCCGGGAGTTGAAGTTCACCGGGGATCGGGAGCGGGTGAGGATCTACTCCACCACCGGCGCCCTCCAACTGACCCGGCTCGCCCTCATGGGCAGATGGTGGTGACCGAGGGGCCACAGCGCCGTGTCTTCGTGGCGGTGCCGGTGCCCGACGAGGTCAGAGCCGCCCTCGCCGATCGGCTCGGCCGGGCCCAGATCCCCGGAAGGGTGGTCCCGCCCGAGAACTGGCACCTCACCCTTCGTTTCCTCGGCTGGGTGGACGAGGTGGGGTACGACCGTCTTCTTGCCGCTCTCGACGGCTCGGATCTGGGCCCGTCCTTCAAGATCTCACTCGGTGAGATGGGGGCCTTTCCCCGCCCACGCAAGGCCACGGTGGTGTGGCTCGACCTGACCGAGGGGATGGAGCGACTCAGGGAGCTGGCCGACGCCGCGGAAGAGGCGGCGCAGACCGCCGGGTTCGCTCCCGAGGAGAGGCCGTTCCGGGTCCACCTCACCCTGAGCCGGGTGCGTCCCTCCGAGGACGTGAGCGATCTGATTGCCGACTTCCCGCCGGTCGACCTCGAGTGGCGTTGTCGATCGGTGATGGTCTATGAGTCCCATCTCGGACGGGGTGGGGCCAGATATGAGGCACTTGAAACCTTCCCGCTTTCCCGGTAAATCCGTGTCACGAACACATGTTCGGTCTAACATCCGGATGACTCAGGACAGTTCCTGTCCCAGCCGGCATATACGTTGACCGTCGTAGGATCGAAGAAGGAGCCGAAGTGGAACGAGACAAAGCCCTGGAGATGGCGGTCAGCCAGATCGAGCGTCAATTTGGCAAGGGCGCCATCATGAAGATGGGGGAGGCGGCCAACCGCAAGGTCGATGTGATCTCCACCGGCGCTCTCGCTCTCGACCTTGCCCTGGGCATCGGTGGTGTCCCCCGAGGTCGAATCGTGGAGCTCTACGGCCCGGAGAGCTCTGGCAAGACCAGTCTCGCCCTGCACATCGTGGCCGAGGCCCAGCGCAACGGTGGCATCGCCGCATTTGTCGACGCCGAGCACGCCCTCGACCCGGTCTATGCCAAGGCGATCGGGGTCGATGTCGACGAGCTTCTCATATCCCAACCCGACACCGGTGAGCAGGCCTTGGAGATCGCCGACATGTTGATCCGTTCCGGCGCTCTCGACGTCCTGGTGATCGACTCGGTGGCAGCCCTGGTCCCCCGAGCCGAGATAGAAGGGGAGATGGGTGACAGTCATGTCGGTCTCCAGGCCCGGCTCATGTCCCAGGCGTTGCGCAAGCTGGCCGGGACCCTGAACAAGTCGAGGACGACCGCAGTCTTCATCAACCAGCTTCGCGAGAAGATAGGTGTGATGTACGGGAGCCCTGAAGTCACCCCCGGTGGGCGGGCGCTCAAGTTCTACTCGTCGGTCCGTCTCGACATCCGTCGCATCGAGACCATCAAGGATGGTGCGGAGAGTGTCGGCAACCGGGTGAAGGTCAAGGTGGCCAAGAACAAGATGGCTCCTCCATTCCGTCAGGCCGAGTTCGACATCATGTTCGGACAGGGGATCTCCCGTGAGGGGAGCCTGCTCGACGTGGCGGTCGATCACGGGGTGGTGCGCAAGAGTGGCGCATGGTTCACCTTCGACGACGATCAGTTGGGCCAAGGTCGGGAGAACGCCAAGCGATTCCTCAGGGAGAACCCCGAGGTGGCGATGCAGCTTCAGGCCAAAGTCTACGAGCTGGTTACGCCCAAGGAGGAGCCGGCCGAGGCCGAGACCACGAGCCCGGAGGCCGTCGCCGTGAGTGACGAGCAGAAATCCGACGAGGAGTAGTGGTTTCGATCGAGCCAAGGGCGTGTAGCATCAGCTGCTCACACGAAACACAACTTTGAACTGAAAGCCGGGAAAGAGACGTGAACAGAAGGAGCCAGCGAACCAACGGGTGATCGACCCGCCTCGTTAGCCAGCTTCCTTTCGTGTGCCGGGCCCTGACAGGGTCCGGCACGTTGTGTCTCCGGACCGGGAAAGGGGACCACGATGGACAACACCGTCGTGATCGGACTGGCGGCTCTCGGGGTCGTCATCGGTCTGGGATTCGGGTATCTGCTCGCCCGTCTCGCCATTGCCCGTAAAAGGGAGCGAGACGGTGTCTCGGCAGAGGACATGGTCACCACGGCGCGTCTCGATGCCCAGCGGATCCTGTCCAAGGCCGAGGAAGAGGGCCGGGCGAAGGCCGAGGCCTACCGGGAACGGGAAGAGGCGAATCTCGAGCATCGGCGTCTCGAGATCTCGAATCTGGAGTCGCGGATGGGCCAGCGTGAGGAGACTCTCGATCAACGGGCCTCCAACCTCGCCCAACGGGAGAAGATGCTCATCGATCGGGAGGAAGAGCTCAACGTCTCACGCGGCGATCTCGAGCATCTCAAGGAAGAGGCGCGATACCGTCTCGAGCAGGTCTCGGGAATCGACGTGATCGCCGCCAAGACGGAGATGCTCGCCCAGGTCGAGGACGAGGCACGCCGCGAGGCGATGATCGTGGTGCGCGACCTGGAGATAAAGGCTCGGGAGGAGGCGGATCGCCGTGCCCGGCGCATCCTGGCCACTGCGATCCAGCGTCTGTCCTCCGAAGTGGTGACCGAGACCACCGTGTCGGTGATCCAGTTGCCCTCGGACGACATGAAGGGGCGGATCATCGGTCGTGAGGGCCGCAACATCAGGCATCTCGAGTCGGTGACCGGCACCAGCCTGATCGTCGACGACACCCCCGAGGCGGTGTCGGTGTCGTCATTCGACCCGGTGCGCCGTGAGGTGGCGCGGATCACTCTGGAGAAGCTGGTGGCAGACGGGCGCATTCACCCGGCATCCATCGAGGAGGCCTACGCTAAGGCCCGGGATGAGGTGGAGCAGAGCATCCGGGATGCCGGGGAATGGGCACTGGTCGAGGCGGGCGTCTCCCGGATGCACTCCGAGATCGTCACCCTCCTGGGCAGGCTCAAGTACCGAACTTCCTACGGCCAGAACGTGTTGAACCATCTGGTGGAGACGGCGCACATCGCCTCGATGCTCGCCTCGGAGCTGGGCATCGACCCGACGCCGGTGAAACGAGCCGCCCTTCTCCACGACCTGGGCAAAGCGGTCACCCATGAGGTCGAGGGCTCGCA
>JBFYOJ010000069.1:0-3354 GCA_041303885.1 Acidimicrobiia bacterium
GTCATCTTGTTGGGGTCGGACTCGTCGTCCCGGAGGATCAGCTCGATCGGCAGGGTCGCGTCGAACTCTTCGACGTAGACGCCACCCGCCTCGTTGATGGCGTCGACTGCGTAGGTGTAGCCCCGAACCACTTGTGCCCCACCACCGGCGAAAGCGCCGGTCTGCGGGACGACCGCACCGAAGTAGACGGCTTCGGGTGCCTCCATCGGAGCCCCGGTGGTTGCGGTCGCACCTTCGGTGGTTTCGGTGACTCCCTCCGTCGTCGAGGTCGCGGCCCCGGTCGTGTCAGAGGTGTCTTCGTTCCCGCCGCATGCCGCGATGATCAACGCGATCACTGCGAGCAGCACCCACAGCTTGTGTCTTGTCATGTCTTTTCCTTTCCCTCTCTCTCCCCGGGCCTTATCCCGGTCTTTGCTTTCTGATCGGCGCCGCCACGCGACACCAGCTTGAAGAGTCGCTGGCCGGCTTCAACGAACCCACCCGGCAACAGGAGAACCACAACGATGAAGAGCACCCCGAACGTCAGCACCTGGATCTCGGGGAAAGTCGACGACAGCATGTCTCGACCTACGACGAAGAAGACCGAGCCGACGAGAGGGCCCACGATCGTCCCCACGCCGCCCACGAACACGATGGTGATCGCCTCGAACGTCCACACAACGCTGAAGGGAAATTGCGGGTAGTAGCTGACGCTGAAGAAGGCGAAGGCCGCACCGGCCAGGGCAGCAAGCACGGCGCTGATCACGAATGCGATCATCTTGTAGGCGAGAGCACTGACGCCGGTTGCGCTTGCGGCTTCCTCGTCCTCGCGAACGGCCATCATCCCGAGACCTAGTTTCGAACGCTTCAACCACATCGAGACCGCAACCACCACTGCCACCACACCGAGTGCCACGTAGTAGGGACCGGTGAACTCGTATTCACGCAGGGCGTCGGCCGGGAGCGACGAGATGCCGGGCCAAACGTTGCCGGCCGTTATCCAGACGGCGACACCGAGGGCCAGGGTGCCGACGGAGAAGTAGATCCCACGGAATCGCAGCATGGGAAGGCCGACCGCGGCCGCAACGGCCGCGGTCACGGCAAGAGCGATCACGATCGCCAGGGGCAAGGCCATCTCCCCGAGCCAGAGCTCACGGGTGATCAGGGCACCGAGTCCGAAGAAGGCGGCATGACCGAGGCTCACCTGACCGGCAAAGCCCCCGAGGACATTCCAGCTCGAGGCAAGCGCGGCAAAGATGAATGTCTGAATCGCCAGCGTCATCAACCTCTCGTCATCGGTGATAGACCCGAGGGCAGCGAAGGCCACCAGCACGAGCAGCCAAACCATCGTCGAAACCCATCTAGACATACGCCCCGCCTCTCCCGAACAGGCCCTGAGGCCTGAAGCTGAGAACGACCAGGAATACGACGAGTGCGACTACGCCGCGGTAGGGGCCACCGACCCACACCGAAGCCAGACCCTCGATCAAGCCGAGCAACATGCCTGCAAGGACTATCCCCCGCATGCTCCCGAGACCGGCGAGGACGATCACGACGAGGGCTTTGAGGGTCCAGCCCAACCCGATCGTGGGGTTCACGCTGTATCCGAGGCTGACCATCGAGCCGGCCAACCCGGCCAGCCCCGCTGAGATCGCGAAGGCGATCATGTAGACCCTGCGCACGTCGACTCCGGCCAGTGACGCCAAAGACCAATCCTCGGCCGTCCCCCGCACTGCATGGCCGAACGTGGTGCGGGTCAGCAGCCACTCCAGAGCGACGGCGGCGATCACCGCAACGACGAGTCCCGAGAGCCTCACCCAGGGGATGCGCACCATGCCGACCACCCACGCAGCCGACGAGTAGCCGGTCACGATAGAACGATCGTCGCCGGTGAAGAGCAGGACTGCTATCGCTTGCAGGATGAGGACCAAGCCGAACGAGATCAGGAGTGAGTTCTTTATCCGTTTCTCGATGTCGAAGCGAACAACGAAACGAAAAAGCAGTTGGTACAGCACAACACCGATGAACGCGAGAACGACGAACACGAGTGGCATGGAGAGCAGCGGGTCGATGCCTCTCTCTGTGAAGATGAGGAACGCCGCATAGCCCCCCAGCATCACCAGCTCTCCGTGGGCGACATTCAGCACCTTGAGCACACCGAACGCGAGTGCAAGCCCAAGAGCGACCAATCCATACATCCCGCCTACGAGAAGTCCGGACACTGCGCTCTGGAGGACCAGCTGTGTCATCAGAAACTCAGATACGCCTCACGGACGCGACTGTCCGTCATCAGGTCTCGGCTCGAGCCCTCGGTGACGATCTGCCCCAACTCGAGGACGTATGCGTAGTCAACGAGTTCGAGAGTCATCTCGACGTGTTGTTCGACCATCAAGACGGATACTCCCCTCTCGCGGATTCTCCGGATCTCGTCGAACGTGTCCTCTACGATCATCGGGGCGAGCCCCAGTGACGGCTCGTCGAGCACCAACATCTCAGGGCGGGCCATCAAGGCCTTGCCGATGGCGAGCATCTGCCTCTCACCCCCACTCAGAGTCCCGGCGAGTTGGGTTCGTCTCTCGGCGAGCCGTGGGAAGATCTCGTACACGCCCTCCATGGCCGACTTCTTTTCGGCTCGTGCCCACTTCGTGTAGGCGCCCAAGTGGAGGTTGTCGGCAACAGAGAGACTGGCGAAGGTTGCCCGTGACTCGGGGATCATCACCAGCCCCCGCTCGACGATCTGATGGGTCGGTGTACCGACGATCGGCTCGTCCTTGAACGTGATCGCACCACCCATGAGCGGTAGCAAGTTCATCACTGCACGCAGCGTCGTCGTCTTGCCAGCGCCATTGGACCCGATGATCGCCACGAGCGCTCCTGCGGGAACCTCGAACGAGACATCCCAGACGACCTGAAGGTCGTCGTAGCCGACAGAGAGGTGCTCAACCTTCAGCATGGCGACTCCCCAGGTATGCCTCGATCACGGCCGGATCCCGCACGATGTCGTCCACCGAGCCTTCGGCCAGCTTGCGGCCCGCGTCCAGCACGATCACCCTGTCACAAGCCCCGGTGATCGCTTTGACGATGTGCTCCACGAGGATCACCGTCACGCCCGATGCGTTGATCGACTTCACCAGTGCGACCGCTTCGGGGATCTGCTTCGGGGAGATCCCGGCCATGAACTCGTCGAGAAGGACAAGCTTGGGCCTGCCTGCCAGAGCCTTGCCGACCTCGAGCCACTTTCGCTCCAAAATCGTCAGCGACTGGGCCTTCGCGTGGGCCTTGTCTGCAAGGCCCACCGTGCCGAGGATCGATATCGCCTCGTCGACCGCCGCCGGGGTGCGGCGGTCGCCTGGGCCGCCGCCCAGGCGGCCCCCC
>JBFYOJ010000070.1:0-12405 GCA_041303885.1 Acidimicrobiia bacterium
CTGCGGATGGGGCCGGAGGACTTCGACGAGGTGATAGCGATCAACCTCAGGTCGGCGTATCTGTGCACACGGGCCGCTCTGAGAGCGATGGTGCGAGCTCGCTGGGGAAGGGTGATCTCGATCTCCTCTGTCGCCGGGATCACCGGGAACCCGGGGCAGGCGAACTACGCCGCCTCCAAGGCGGGAATGATCGGCTTTTCGAAGGCTGTTGCCAAGGAAGTCGGATCGAGGGGGATAACCGTGAACGTGGTGGCCCCCGGGTTCATCACTACGGAGTTGACCGACAACCTCGGGGACAGAATCAAGAAGGAGGCACAGGCTTCGATTTCCCTCGGGCGGTTCGGTGTCCCGGAGGAAGTGGCCGCTGCGGTGGATTTCCTGGCATCCGACGCGGCCTCGTACATAACCGGCCAGGTGTTGGCGGTGGATGGGGGAATCGCCCTGTAACTTTCCGCCGCGATTTCCATGAGGAGGAATCAATGGAGAGAAACGAAGTAGCGGACCGCCTCAGCGGGGTCCTGGTGTCCGAGCTCGGGCTCGACGCAACGAAGATCGCCGAGGATGCGCACTTCGAGGAGGACCTCGATGTCGACAGCCTCGGCGTGGTCGAGTTGCTCATGGCGCTCGAGGACGAGTTCGGCGTGAAGATCCCGGACGAGGAAGCCGAGTCGATCATGACCGTCGGACAGGCGATCGACGTCGTGTACGGGAAGCTGGGAGGCTGAGTTGACGCCACCCGAGCGGCGACGGGTCGTCGTCACCGGGCTCGGGGCGATCACTCCACTCGGTGATGATGCCGGCTCGACCTGGGAGTCGATGCTGGCCGGGCGATCCGGAGTCGGGCCCATCTCGTTGTTCGACACCGCGGGGTACCGGACGACTATCGCCGCCGAGGTCCCGGGATGGGAGCCGGAGGAGCACTTCGACCGGCGGGAGGTGCGCCGTCTCGATCGCTTTGCCCAGTTCTTCCTGGTGGCGGTGCGTCAGGCGATGAAGCAGGCGGCTCTCTCCTTCACCGAAGATGATCCGGCCGCGGCCCGTGCCGGAGTTGTAGTCGGCGCCGGATTTGGCGGGATGGGCTCGTTCATCGACGAGATCGTGACGCTCACCGAGAGAGGACCCGACCGGGTCAGCCCGACGGGTGTTCCCCGCGTCATCCCCAACATGGCGGCGGGCCTGGCCTCGATCGAGCACAACCTGCTCGGCCCCGTCTCCTGTGTGGTGACGGCCTGCTCGGCGTCGGCCAATGCCATCGGTGACGCCGCCGAATTGATAAGACGTGGGGCAGCCGACGTCGTGGTCGCTGGGGGCGCCGAGGCCGCAATAACGACCTTCGGGATAGCCACATTCGCCCAGGCCCGGGCCCTGTCCCACCGAAACGACGACCCTGAGGGTGCGTCACGCCCGTTCGATGCCGAACGGGACGGGTTTGTGATGGGGGAGGGAGGCGCGGCCCTCGTCCTGGAGGATTTGGAGCATGCTCGGGCTCGTGGGGCGGAGATCCTGGCCGAGGTGACCGGTTATGGCATGTCCGCCGACGCCTATCACATCACCCTGCCCAGACCGGGTGGCACCGGCGCCGCCCGAGCAATGTCCGCGGCCATCGCCGACGCAGGACTCACCCCGTCCCGGATCGGGTACATCAACGCCCACGGCACGTCGACCGAGGCGAATGACACGACCGAGACCGCTGCGATCCACATAGCCATGGGTGAGGCAGCAGGGTCGACTCCTGTTTCGTCGACCAAGTCGATGACAGGCCACATCCTGGGTGGGGCAGGCGCGGTGGAGGCGGTGGCCTGCATCTTGGCCCTTCGTGATCAGGTCCTGCCTCCAACCATCAACTATCAGAGCCCTGACCCTGACTGTGACCTGGACTATGTCCCCAACGTCAAGAGGGACGCCACCCTGGACCATGCCATGTCGAACTCGTTCGGGTTCGGCGGTCACAACGTGTCCTTGATCTTCTCGCGCTTCTGATACCGGCCGACCCTCCCTGGTCGCTCCGAGTCGACCCACTCACGTCCTCCCTTGCACACAGACGCCGGCTGGCCGTGGCTTTCGTCGCGCGGCAAGTCCGAACGGTCAGCCAGCGATCAAGACTGCTTCTCCCGCCACTCGGCCAGGCTGCGATATACGAGGGACAGGATCAGGGTGACCCCGATCGTCACCACGAGGAAAGACAGGACCGCCACGAGGATCGCCCAGCCAACGCAGGTCGTGTAGCCGCCAGCGTCTGTCGGGACCCGGCAGCTCACATCGGTGATGATCCACCCCAGGGCTGCGGCGAGCCCTCCCAGGACCAGGGCGGGTATCGCTATCCATGGGTTTGGCCTCCGCCTCATCGACGTGGTTTGCCCTGCTCGTCCAGCTTCGCCGCGTCGAGAACCTCCTTCGGCGCAAGCTCCGGGGGAATCGGATAGCTGGTACCGACTTCACGGGGAGGGTGGAATGCCAACCTCACCGATGGGTGCCACGCGAGGACAGCCACGGCCAGCCCTGTCAGCGCCGAGACGAGCCCGGGGACCAGGCTCTGGGTCGCGGCTAGACCGATTGCAAGCGCAGGCCAGAGCACACGAATCACGAACAGGCCTCCAGGCAGCACCCTCGAGTACCACATGGCTGCGATTGGAGCCGAGAGGCCGACGATCATCGTCGCCGTGGTTGGGTTGTCCCAGGCTGCCAGGCCGAGCAGCGCAGGGAAGAGGATCAGCGCCAGGGGGAGGATCACCGCCCGTGCCGGGGGCCCGGCCGCGGCAGGCCTTCTTCGCATCGCAGCCGACATGCCCCGGGTGAACAGTGAGACGACGGTGACGCCTGTGGCGGCCAGGGCCACTATCCAGATCACGTCGATCGGCCGAATCGCGCCGACGGCCAGTGCTGGTGCGGCCCCGGCAACGGCCAGACGCCTCGCCCACCGGCCACCGGTCATGATCATTCCGACGACGGAGACTGTCGCCGTTTCCAGAAGGCCCAATCCGACGAGAAGCACCGACCCCGGTGCGAGGGGGCCGGGGTCGACGAGGAGTGCAGCTGTCCACAGCAGCGCAGATAGGAGCGGGGTCGCAGCAGCAAGAGGGACCTTCACGGCGGCAAGTGTCGCAGTCAGGAGCGATCAAGCCGAAGTCGGATCCTCCGGGCTGTCGGAGGGGCGCAGCACGCGCAGACCCGAGCGCTCACCGGCCCGGGGGGACTCGCCCGGCTCCCACACCGTCTCCAGCCGCCACGTGGTCCCCGGTCGCATAGAGACGACCGCGCCGTGTCCGGGCTTGTCTTGATGGATGCCGCCCAGGTGAGCACCGATGAGGCGAAGACGGCCCGCCTGGATCGGATCCTGGTGAGAGACGATCACCACGTCGCCGTGCGGGTGCTCCGCATCGAGTCGCCTGGCTGTGGCGCTCATCCTCTCCGCCAACTCCTCGAGAGTCTCATCTTCGAAGGGGAGGCTCTCAGGATGCTCGAGATAGGCCTCGAGCTCGCCCGGGAAGAGCTGTGGGATCTCACGCCAGGTGTGACCCTTCCACCGCGCGGTCACTTTCCATTCGGTGAGGTCTTGGTCCACCTTCACCGGCACCCCGGTGCGCCCTGCGATCTCCTCTGCGGTTCGAAGCGATCGCTCGAGCGGAGACGACCAGATCGCTACCACCGGGCGCGGGCCCAGATACCGGCCGACCCTCCGAGCCTGCTCCACACCATGCGGTGACAGACCGAAACCCGGGAGATCGGCGTAGACGAGATGTTCGGGGTTGTCCACCTCGGCGTGGCGAACGAGATGCACCAATGCAGCCATGACCGCATTGTTGCGGTTCTCGTCCCTGGCCGGAGGTAACTTCCGTGAGACGTGTGGACCGAGCCGATCCTCCATGTCGACATGGATGCCTTCTTCGTCGAGGTGGAACGGCGGCGTGACCCGTCCCTGATCGGGCTGCCGGTCGCGGTCGGAGGCACCGGGGGCAGGGGAGTGATCGCCAGCGCCTCGTACGAAGCACGCCGTCATGGGGTGCGCTCCGCTCAGGCGACGGCGACGGCCCTCAGGCTGTGCAGTGACCTGATCGTGGTTTCCCCTTCGCATGATCGATACGGCGAGGTCTCGGCCGAGGTATTCGAGGTCTTCCGGGCTTTCACTCCTCGGGTGGAAGGCCTGAGTCTGGACGAGGCGTTTCTCGACGTGTCAGGTTTGCGCAAGCATTTCGACGGCCCGGTCGAGGTGGCGATCGCGATCCGTGGGGAGATCAGATCACGGCTTGGCCTCCCCGCCTCGGTGGGTGTCGCATCGTCGAAGTTCATCGCCAAACTGGCCTCCGAGGCGGCCAAACCGGACGGATACCGGCATGTGCCCCTGGAAACACAGCTCGAGTTCCTCCACCAGCTCCCGGTCGGCTCGATGTGGGGGGTGGGGCCTGCAACGCTGGCCGGGCTGCAGCGTCTCGGCGTGGTGACAGTGGCCGACCTGGCCGAGCTACCCGAGCAGACCGTGCTGGCGACTCTGGGGCCGACTCACGGTCGCCACCTTCTCGAGCTCGCCCGTGGCGTCGACAACCGGCCGGTGATCCCGGACACCGAGGCGAAGTCGATCTCGGTCGAGGAGACCTACGCCCGCGATCTCGAAGGAAGGGAGACGATGGAAACCGCTTTGCTCGCCCACTCGCAGCGTCTGGCGGATCGTCTGAGGAGAGCAGGGCTGGGCGCCCGCACCGTGACGCTGAAAGTGCGTTACGAGGACTTCTCGACGATCACTCGCAGCGTCACCTTGTCCGGCCCGATCGACAGCCCACGCGACCTCTACCACCGGGCGCTCGAACTGCTCGGCTCTGTCGACGTCGATCGTCCCGTGCGTCTCCTCGGTCTCGGTGGCTCGGGCCTGGAGGGAGAGAGCCAGCCGAGACAGCTGGATCTGGCCGGTGACGAGAGCTGGGTGAAGGTATCGGAAGCAGTTGCAGACGTTCGGGACCGGTTCGGCGATCACTCCGTCGAGCCTGCTCGCCTGCTCGATCGAAAAAGGCAATATCCCGAATCTGACCGGTGAACTGTGCTCAGGGCGGGTGTATTGTGTCAACGGGCGCGGAAACGATGAAGACGAACGAGGTATAGATGGCCCTCGACGACCACGAACGCAAGATCCTTGCTGAGATAGAGCGTCAGTTCTACGAGGAGGATCCTGAGCTGGCGCACGCGGTGCGGAAGATCGCACGGCCGTCTCGCGTCGGTGTCCGTCTGGCCATGGTTGGAGTGGTTGCCGGGCTGGCCGTGGTCATCGCATTCTTCGCCACCAGCACCATGGTCGCCTTCCTCGGATTCGCGCTACTGGTCGGGTCCGCCACGGCTCTGGCCACGGGTCTGAGGTCCCGGGGCTGGCGCCAGGCCGAGCGTGAGCCGCAAGGCGACGGGCCGGAGCCTGGCTGGCAGGACCCCTTCCGTCGCGACTGATTTCAACCGGCTATCGTTCCGGCCCCCAGCGGCAGTCTCGGGAGGTTCCGCCGTCTGAGGAGGAGGATCCGATCCACGACTTCGGGTCGGTTCGTAGGTTGTAGGAAGGGACGCGTGGACCAGTCATTTACAGCTGAGCAGGCATGCCGGCTGACCGAGTGCACACATCATCAGCTTCGATACTGGGACCGGGTGGGGCTGGTCAAACCTTCGATACAAACCACCGGTGGCAGACCGGGAGTCCGACGCCTCTACTCCTTTCGCGATCTCGTCGCCCTCCGCGTCGTGCGCAGCCTTCTGGTCAACGGCATGTCCCTGCAGCGGGTGCGCCGCGCCTGGGACTATCTGCGTCGGGAAGGCGAGATGGAGATCCACCTCGCCGAGGTCAAACTGGTCACCGACGGCCAGACCATCTTCCGGGTCAGCGCCGACGAGGGCGAGCTCATGGACGCGTTGCGCGAGGGTCAGATGGCCTTTTTCGTGGCGATCGACGAGATCGTGCGGGAAGTGGAAGAGGACGTCACTCGTTTCGAGCTGGACCGGGCCCGGTTTCTCGAGATGCTTCGCCGGGTCGAGGACGACATCAGCGAAGAGCGCAGCGCCTCAGGCTGATTTCTGCCTGTTTGGCGGCGCTCCCACGAGGCGGTGGGTGCTACCAAGACCCCGGGCATCGCCTTTCGGGCGGCTGACCAAGGCCGGAGTCATCAGTCGCCTTTCAGCAGTGACGCCGGGTTGAAGGCTGCCCGGGTTCTCGCGCCGCCCTCGTAGCGGAGCTTGATCCAGTCCTCAACGGTCGCCAGATCCGACTCCCGGGCGTTCCCGTTGCGATCTCCGTAGACTGCGGCCGAGTACGAAGAGGCGAGCGGCACCAGCGACCGGTCGGTGGCGCGGGCGAACTCGATTGGCGTCTGGAAGGCCGGCACCGGCGTGCCCAGGTCGGTGAGTCGATCCACTATCTCATCCCAGGCCGCGGTGATGTCGCCCTCCCGGAGTCTCCTCAAGCGCCTCCTCCTTCGAATCGCCTTCAATAGGGGGATCAGCCCGGCCAGAAGGACCACGAACGGGATCGCGACCCAGATCCAGGTCAACTCGAACCCGGACGAGCCGTCGCCGATCGGGTTGTCGGTGAGATCGATGCGGTCGAGGGCGGTGACACTCTCGTCGAAGAAGCCGGGCCTGCCCAGTGTGGCCCCGCTGTTCGAGTCGGGCGGGGGCACGAACGGGGTGGGATCGAACTCGGCGGTGAGGCTCTCAGGGAGGGCACCATCCCCTCTCGGGGTGGGGTCGAACTTGACCCAACCGAAGCCGTCCATCCACATCTCGACCCAAGCATGGGCGTTGTTGTCGCGAACTACGATCACATCGGTGCCGTCGGACTGCTCTTCCACCCTGCCCGGCGTGAATCCCCAAACCACCCGGCTGGGAATGTTCAGCCGGCGGCCGAGCACCGCCATTGCCGCGGCGAACTGCTCGCAATAGCCGACCCTGTAGTTGAGGCTTTCCGGATCCGTGAGCCACTCTTCGAGATCGAGGCTCCCATGCCCGGTGCTCACGTCGGTCGAGTATTCGAAGTCGCCGCTCTCCCGGAACCACCGCTGGAGCAGCCAGGCGGCTTCGAAGGGGGTGGTCGCTCCGGCGGTTTGCTGCACTGCAACCTGGGTGATGCCGGCCGGGACCTCTTCGGGCAGCTCGGTGAACCGATCGATGTCCGATGGGGGAGTCACGTCTCGGGGCCGTTCCCCGGGCTCGATCGCGGTGACACCGGCCTCGGCGGCGTTGGCGAAGAGCGGGGTCAGGTTCCCGTCCGGCCCGGTCGCCAGGGCTCCGAGGTCCTCGTTGCTCATCGCCAGGATGGTCTGAGCCTCGTACTCGTCTCCTTCGTCGAGCTCGGCCTGGTAGATGGCGGAGCCGTCGGGTGTGATCTGAAACCCGCTCACGTTCACCGACTCGGAGCGGAAGAACTGCCCGATACCTGCGGTGGGGAGGACCTGCGAGCGGAGATTGGCGATCTGGACTCTCTGGGTGATCTCTTGGGTGGTGCCCTGGTAGGCGTAGTCGGGATCACCACCTCCCATTCCGGGCTCGTAGAAGTCGGCCCGGGAGGCCGAGGGTCGCCACGCCGTCCCGTCGAAGATGTCGAGACTCTCCATGCGCCAGTAGATCTGATTGGCCGGAGGCGCATCGGGATCGAGGGTCGCCCTGAACATCACCGCATTGGTCCGTCGGATGATGCTCTGTTGTAGGTCTGCCAGACGATCGAAGCTCTGACCTCCGAAGCCGGCTCCATAGCCACCTCCGAAGCGCCAGCGAATGTTCCCGTTGGCCGGGACGAGCGACGAGGCGGTGTCGGCCGCGACGGCCGAGCCTGCCGCCACCAGCACAGCGAGGACCAACGCCATGCTGCCGGCTCGTCGTGCCAGGGGGCGGCCTTCGAGATCCCGCACCCGGCCCGATTCCTGGCGACGCTCCATCCCGATCGCGGCCAGGGCGAGTGCGATGACAGCTGCTGCGGCGATCATGTATCCCCGTCCCCCGGGCACCCGGTCCATCACGGCGAACTGCAGGTACAGGCCGAGCGAGGGGACCACCATGGCCAGGGTCGAGCCGACGGATGCACCCCAAACGTAGAGGGCTCCGGTCACCCACATCAGGATGGCGAGCAGCGCGACGATGCCGGAAGTGGGGAACACCGGGGCCACCCCGTACCGGACCAGATTCAGGGCCTGTGACATCTCCCGACCCAGTGCTCCGAAGGTCTCACCGGTGGGAACGAAGCCCACGGCCAGGGTATGGGAAACAGAGATCCGGAGGAACAAGGCCAGCCCGGCCACGGCGAAGATCGCGATCACGAGGCGACGATTGCCGACTGTCTGGCTGAGCAGCCACCAGATGACTCCACCGAGGAAGGCGGAGGCGATCATGATCATCTGCCATGCCGGAGCCTCGATGCCGGAGTCGAGCAGCTTGTCCCCCAGCCGTATCAGCATCAGGACGAATGCGGCGATCCCGGCTAGCCGACCGAGGCGGTTGTCCATGAGTTCCTCATTGCGGTCATCCATGCCGGAGCCCAGGGCTGGCCGGGCTCGACCGAGACTGTGGTGACACCCATCCTGTGAAAGCCGACGAGTGTCTGTGACGTCGACTCCGAAGCGGTCATCAGTACGGTGGTCGGGTAGTCGCCCGAGAGAAGCTGCTGGATGTTGAGCAGCGGCCTGTCGGCGACCCCGGTGACGATGACCAGCGCCCCGCCCCCGCCTTTCTGCCGGATCCGCCCAGCCACCGCCTCGATGTCAATCGCCGGGTCGGGCTGGACCAGTGCCAGGCGCTCCATGGCGGACGAGTAGCGGGAGGCGTCGATTGGCTCGGCGTCGCCCGCCCACAGGTCCGCGTCGAACCCGGAGGCGACCAGGTGGGTGACGATGGTGGCCGTGCCCGAGACCGCCTTTTCGAATCCGTCCTGGGACTCGTAGCTACCCGACCGCACATCGAGGAGGACGAGGGCCCGCGACTGCCATGGCGTCTCCAATTGGCGAATCATCAACTCGTCTGTCTTGGCCGACGAAGGCCAGTGAACCCGTCGCAGGTCGTCACCACGCTGGTACTCGCGGAGGGTGTAGAAGTCCTCGCCGCCTCGCCGGGCGTGCTCGGGTCGGGAGGCCTGCATTGCCGGGTCCTGTCCCCGGATGATCGGGAACCCGCTCAGCTCCTCGACGGCCGGGTAGACGACGATGCGGTCGACGGGACCGGTTCCTGCGCTCATCTCGGCCAGGCCGAGAGGGTCGCCAGCCTTGATCATCGTCGGCCCGACTCGATAGACGCCGCGCGGCCTGCAGGTGACCCGGTAGGTGGCTGTGGTCGCCTCGTCCTTCTTGAGGCGGGCCACTTCGAAGGTGGCCACTCCCAGTCGATTCACGTCATCTTCGATGGTGAGATGGCTGATGGCGCGCTTCGACCGGTTGTCGACGAGGAGGGTGACCGTCGTGGTCTCGCCGTCGTGGACGGTCGATGAGCCGAGGCGACGATTCACCTCGAGATGGGGCCGCCGGCTACGGACATAGACGATCGCAACGCCTTGAGCGATCAAGAGGATCAAGCCGGTGAGCAGGAGCTCGCTCTCTCCCAGTGTGTACCAGAGGAGAAGGAGGGCGAGCCCCGCCCCCGAGAGCGCCCACCCTCGAAGGGTGGGCATCAGGTAGCGATCCGGGAGGTCGTCCCGGGGACGCGAAGCCGCGTCATCAGCTCGTCGATCGCGTCTGGGAGCGACTCGCCACGCATCTGAGCCTCGGGCCGAAGGCCCATGCGATGCTCGAGCACCGGGTGGGCCAGGGCCTTGATGTCGTCCGGGGTCACGTACTCCCTCCCCTGCGAGGCGG
Source organism: Acidimicrobiia bacterium (assembly GCA_041303885.1). GTDB lineage: Bacteria > Actinomycetota > Acidimicrobiia > Spongiisociales > ZC4RG35 > JARDZU01. The sequence goes on from JBFYOJ010000070.1 coordinate 9,801, forward strand.
CACGCGCTCGGGACAGGCGCTGCAGGAACAAGGCCGAGCGCGGTGAGGCGCCGAGCAGGACGTCGGCGTGAGTCCGGGTCCCTTCGACCAGGTCGACGATGTAGGTCTTGACGGACTGTGACACCGAGACGGCCCTGGCGATGTCGACCATTTCCTCGACCTCTTCGATCGAGGCCACCGGCGCGAGGTCGAAGAAGGTCGACCGGACCCCGTGGGTGTCGAGGATCTCGAGCTCCTTCTGCCGGCTCGGGTACCCGATGACGACCCGCATCATGAACCGGTCGAGCTGGGACTCGGGCAGGGGATATGTGCCTTCATGCTCCAGCGGGTTCTGGGTGGCCATAACCATGAAGGGAAGAGGTAGAGCGCGGGTCACGCCGTCCGAGGTCACCTGCCTCTCCTCCATCGCCTCGAGGAGGGCGGACTGCGTCTTTGGGCTGGCGCGGTTGATCTCGTCGCCGACCACGATGTTGGCGAAGATCGGGCCCGGCTTGAATTCGAACTCGTTCCGGTTGCGATCCCACACGGAGACACCGGTCACGTCCGACGGGAGCAGATCCGGGGTGAACTGGATTCGCTGGAACATGCTGTCGATGGAACGGGCCACCGACTTGGCCAGTTGTGTCTTGCCCACCCCGGGCACGTCTTCGACGAGGACGTGGCCTTCGGCGACGAGGGCGAGGAGCACCAGCTCCACCACATCGCGTTTACCCTGGATCACCTTCTCCACGTTGGCCGCGATCCGGTCGAAGCGCTCGCTGAACGTCGCGATCTGCTGTGGTGATACCTCGGTCAAATAGAGCTCCCGCGTCGTTTCCTTCGCCCCGGACTCTACCGAGAGGCCCCAATTGTGGGGGCTAGAGTGACCGGAGGGAGTGGCTGACGACTCATGACTCATCGCCTGAGCCTGGGCGGAGGCTGGCTGGCGCTGTTTCGCCGGCCCGTTTTGCTTTGGGAGGCCATCCGGGCCGGGGTTGCCATGCGAGCTCATGGTGGGTTGCTTCCCTCCTCGGTCTATCTCGATTGGAGGGTTCATACCGCCTACGGCGCTGGCATGTCGGAAACCCGACAGGATGATCTGGAGTCCTATCTCTCGTGGCGACGGCGGATGCGGGCGCTTTCATGAGACACAAGCTGATTTCTCGACTGGAGGACATCCCGGGTGTGGCCGCGGTCGCGCTCGATCTGGATGACGTCGAGTCCGGGATCAAGGTCAAGCTGGAGGACGACGCCGACGAGGCCGACGTTCTGGATCGGGTCCGTGAGTTGCTCGTTGCCTATGGGGTCAGATCCCACGATCACCCAACCCTTCAGATCAACCAGTCCCGCTTCGGGAGGGTCGGAGTCGACATCGGCGTCGCTGTGGAGGTGACCCCGATCAAGGGTGGAGCCCGGGTGGAGGTCGTCGGTCAGTCGGTGCGGTCCTTTCGCGTGGTCGCCCCAACCCCAACGGCCATCGCCCAGGGTCTGTCGGACGCCTGGTGCCAGGTACTGGGCAGGATCCCGATGGAGATCACCCGTGTCGGCCTGGGACGCGATGGGTCGTTGCAGGTGGTGGCCAACGACGGTGTGGAGGAGCGGGTCGGGCACGGCGATCTGGGTTACGGCTGGACCTATGCGCTGGCGTCGGCGGTCGGGAAGGCGATCGGCGTCCTCGATGCCGAGTCTGGGGCGAAGGTTCGGATTTGACCGGGACGGATTGGTAACGTCGACCCGAGACGGAACGCACCGCATGGCCAGGGTCCTCGTATTGAACGCCAGTTATGAGCCGCTCTCAGTGGTGACGGCGCGACGTGCTGTGATCCTCGTGCTCAACCAGAAGGCCAGCATCGTCGTCGGCAAGGACGAGATCTGGAGCTCGGAGAGCGCATACGTCGACGTCCCCTCTGTGGTGCGGCTCAATCGTTTCGTGAAGGTGCCATATCGCCGCGCCGCCCCGGTCACTCGTCGCGCCGTCTTCGGACGGGACGGTCACCGGTGTCAGTACTGCGGCGGGCCGGCCGAGTCGCTCGATCACATCATGCCGAGATCCAAGGGCGGAGACCACACCTGGGAGAACGTCGTCGCCTGTTGCCGTCCCTGCAACATCCACAAGGGGGACCGTTTGCCGTCGGAGGCCGGTCTCCGGCTCAACACGAAGCCGGGGCCTCCCCGTCGCTACGCGTGGATCTATGCCTCGACCGGATACCAGGTCGACCCGGCCTGGCATCCCTATATCGAAGTCGCATAGACCTCTCCCGCGGGACCTGACCTGTGACGGATCCCATCCGACACTGAGCCGCTCCTCCTGGTTTCTCCACCCGTGTGGTCCGTCGCGTGGTCGAGATGGGTCTGGGTGGGGGGAAAAGGTTGACAAGTGGGGCGAAGTGGGCCATAGTGGCGACTCCGGCCGGCGAGGGCCGGGCCCCGGCGAGAAGGGGTGACGCGATGAGAACGGACGGAGTAGAGAAGAAGTGTTCCTCGGTGAGTACTTCCACAGTCTCGACGAGAAGGGCCGAGTGGTCATGCCCTCCGGTTTTCGCCGTCGTCTCGCCGAGGGTTGTGTCGTCACAAAGGGACAGGACGGCCAGCTACTCCTCTTCCCGCCCGATGAGTTCGAGGCAAG
>JBFYOJ010000071.1:0-12025 GCA_041303885.1 Acidimicrobiia bacterium
GTCATCGAGACCACCACCTCCACTTCACCGATCGAGTTCGACCTGGCCCAGTTCTTTGCCGGGATGTTCGGCGCCTTCATGCCCGACGGAGCCAGCGATGAAGAGAAGGCCGAGATGGAGACCGTCCTCGCCGAGCTCAGATTCCTGATCTCGATCGATGAGTCCACCTCGGAGAGCGCCACCCGATTCGACCCGGCGGCGGGTTTGGCCCGGCAGGTCGACTCGACCAGCGCCACCAACATCGCCATGGACATCAACTTCCCCGACGAGGAGACCAACGAGATGGTCGGCTTCGTGATGAACATGACCCTCGACCAGGACATCAGCTACCGGATGATCTCCGGACCTACTGCCTGATTTGGGGCGGATCCGGACCTCGCCCCGGCGTCTGGATCAGCTCTTCCTGCGCACGCTGGAGACTGCGGAGCGCCATAAATAGGCAGTGAAGCTTGGCCGCTTCGTCGGGCCGGGCACGACATCAGCCGCCGCTGATGGCAGGGCTGTCTCCGTCGCGGTCTCCATCCTTTCCCGGTTGGCGCGCAACTCGGCCAGCCGTTCCCGCAGGAAACGCGCCTCGGTCTCGGCCCTGGCAGCCCTCTCCCGGGCCTCGGCGAGCTGTTGACCAGCCTCATGGAGGTTGCCCAACTGGAGCAACATCTTGTCCCATGCCTCGATGGGGACGATCATGGTCCCCGGTGGCGGACCCGCCCTCTCGGGATCGGAGGTCGCCATCGCTCTTTCCACGGTGATCTCGTCCCGGCGTAGGTCGACGACATCGACTTCGCGGCCCAATTGATCCGCACGTGCGAGCACGCGGTCCAACGGCACCATCCGGCGGGTGCCGACAGGTGTCTCGTCGACGACGCTCGGCACTCGTTTCTTCCTGGCCCAGCTGCGAAGCGTCGGAACCGGGATCCCGGTCGCATCGCTCGCCTCGCGGAGTGTCACCCATCCCGGACGATTGATCGGGGCAGCCGGCTGCGGAGCGGCGTGGCGCCCCGGCTCCCTGACAGTCACTGCAGGGAAGGTGCGAAGGGCCTCGGTTTCCCAGAGAAATGCAGCGTCACGTTCGGCCATGAGGGACATCATAAAGATCCTGTGCGAGGCGGGGTCATGGCCGGCCTTCCATGTTCCTAGGATGGGCCTGGTGAGGCCGCACCCAGCCGTATGACATCGCCACCCGGCCCTGCGTCCCCCTCCGAACAGGAAGTCCGCTCGCTGGTCGAACGCATCTTGGACGGGGTCATGGCCGCCGATCTCTCCCCTCAGACTCGTGAGGAGCAGCCTGCCCCACCCGCAACAGGTGCGGGGGCCGGGCAGAAGTTGAGGATCGCCATCGGCGCGGATCACGGCGGCTATCCGCTCAAGGAGAAGATCGGCTTTCGGCTCCGGGAGGCTGGCTACGACGTCCTCGACTGCGGCACCGACTCACACGAGGCGGTGGATTACCCGGATTTCGCCCATGCCGTTGCCAGGGAGGTCGGCGCGGGCAACTGCCGGTACGGGATCGTCGTCGATGGTGCAGGAATCGGTTCGGCCATGGTGGCCAACAAAGTCCCCGGGGTCCGAGCCGCCCTCTGCTACGACCTCTCCTCTGCTCGAAACAGCCGGGAGCACAATCATGCCAATGTCTTGACGCTGGGCGCAGGGTTGATCGGTGAGGCTCTCGCCTGGCAGATCGTCGAGGAGTGGCTGTCGGTGGAGTGGGGCGGGGGCCGTCACGCCCGCCGGGTTGCCAAGATCGACAGCATCGAACAGCAATACTCCCGAGCAGGGATGAGACAGGAACAGGGATGAACCGCGAGGCGCTCGTCGAGGTGGTTACCCGGGAGGTCCTGGCCGCCCTCTCCACCCGTTACGACATCTGTGACACGGGTGACAAGGTTCGGGAGGTCGTGGCCAACGGCGCCGATCGTGTCAGCTTCCACGGTGAGGCGGCAGAGGTCCCCCTCGACATGGCGCGCTACATCGACCACACCCTGCTCAAGCCCGAGGCCACCGCCGCCGACATCGACCTGCTCTGCCGGGAGGCGGAGGAGTACCACTTCGCCTCGGTGTGCATCAACCCGACCTGGGTGAAGCGCGCCGCTCAGAACCTCAGGGGGACTTCGGTGCCGGTGTGCACCGTCATTGGCTTTCCCTTGGGGGCGACCACGGCCGAGGTCAAGGCGATGGAGGCGCGGCGGGCGTTGCGGGACGGGGCGCGCGAGGTCGACATGGTCCTCAACATCGGGGCGCTCAAGTCGGGCGACTTCGACCTCGTCCTCCGGGACATCGAAAAGGTGGTGGACGCCGCCCACGAGGTCGGGGCGCTGTGCAAGGTGATTCTGGAGACGGCGCTGCTCACCGATGAGGAGAAGGTCATCGCGTCCTCCCTGGCCAAGCAGGCCAGGGCAGACTTCGTAAAGACTTCGACGGGGTTCGGCCCGGGAGGGGCGACCGTGTACGACGTCGCATTGATGAGGGAGACGGTGGGCCCGACCATGGGGGTCAAGGCGTCCGGTGGGGTGCGCACCGCCAGCGATGCGGAGGACATGATCGCAGCCGGGGCGACCAGAATCGGGGCCTCGGCCGGGATAATCATCGTCGGTGGCAAGGATGGAGGCAAAGGTGACGAGAGGTATTGAGCTGAGGTCGTTTGCGTTTCTGGACTCTCTCCAGCCGCAATACGCCGCCTTCCTCGGGACGGTTGCGCAGGGCTTTCTCCCCCTGGCCAACGACGCGTCCCTGTGGGTGGAAGTGGCTCCCGGCATCGAGATCAACCGCCTCACCGACGTGGCGTTGAAGGCGACCTCTGTCAAACCGGGGCTTCAGATCATCGAGCGGTACTACGGAGTGCTCGAGGTCCATTCCCCGGACCAGGCGGAGACCCGTGCCGCCGGCTCGGCCATCCTCGAGGCCATCGAGAGCACGGAGGACGAGCGGATCAAGCCGCGCATACTGTCGTCTCAGATCATCCGGAGACTCGACGACCATCACGCCCAGCTGATCAACCGCACCCGGCACGGGCAGATGATCATCCCGGGCCAGACGCTCTATGTGCTCGAGTGCGAGCCGGCCGCATACGCCTCCCTGGCTGCGAACGAGGCGGAGAAGGCGGCAGAGATCAACGTCCTCGAGGTGCGCAGTTTCGGGTCGATGGGACGGGTCTATCTAGGCGGCGAGGAGCGGGACATAGATGTCGGATGGCAGGCTGCGGTCGGGGCCCTGGAAGGCCTCTCCGGGCGGGAAGCCGGTTAGACGATGATGAGTCGGATCAACAGTTGGAATCAAGGAAAGGAGGAGCTTCATGGCTGAAGCTCTGGGAATGATCGAGGCTCGCAGCTTCCCGGCGATGGTCGAAGCGGCCGATGCCATGGTGAAGGCAGCCAAGGTCGAGCTGGTGAGCATGGAGAAGACGGGCGGCGGATACATCACGGCGGTGGTTCGTGGCGATGTCGCCGCGGTGAAGGCGGCAGTCGACGCCGGTGTGCGCGGGGCCGAGAAGGTGGGCGAGGTCATTGCCACCCACGTCATCGCACGCCCGCATGTCAACATCGATCTGATCCTGCCCCTTGGCCGTCAGGAGCAGGCTCAGGACGAACTCGGCTAGCTCGCGTCGGGCCGGAGGAGGCAGGAGATAGGGCCGTGCATCTAGGCAGGGTTGCTGGCACCTTGGTCGCCAGCCGCAAAGAGGCACTCATGGAGGGCATGAAGTTCCTCGTGGTGCGTCAGCTCGACGCCGCCAACGTGGAGACGGGTGGCTACGTGGTCGCGGTCGACGCGGTCGGAGCAGGCCCGGGGGAAGTGGTGCTCTATGCCTCGGGAAGCTCGGCTCGCCAGACGGAGCTCACCCGCGATCGCCCCGTCGACGCCGTGATCATGGCGATAGTCGACTCTTGGGATGTGGGGGGAGAGGTCCGCTATCACAAGGGCCGGGAGGAGTCACCCTCCTGACAGCCATGCTCGACGACAAAGAGATCCAGGCCATCATCGAGCGGGTCAAGGGGCGAGTCGCCGCCGCCGAGATCTCGGGGCGGGCGGCCCCCGCTCTCAGAGCGGCCGATTCACTGGCGGTGTCCGATGTCCAACTCGGCGACGGGGTTCACGCCACGATCGACCTGGCGGTGGTGGCCGCCCGCAACGCGTTCCTCTCCTACAAGGAGATGGGTCTGGAGACCCGGAAGACGATCGTCGATGCCATGCGTGGCGCCATGCTTCGCGAAGGCGAGCGTCTCGGCTACATGGCTGCCGAGGAGACCGGGATCGGGCGGGGGGAGGACAAGGCGGTCAAGAACCGGCTGGTCACGACCAAGACCCCAGGGCCGGAGGACCTCGAGCCGCAGGTGGTCACCGGGGACGCCGGGATGATGGTCACCGAGTTTGCCCCTTATGGCGTCATCGGATCGATCACTCCCACGACCAACCCGACCTCGACGATCATCAACAACTCGATCTCGATCGTGTCGGCGGGCAACGCGGTCACGTTCAACGTCCATCCCAATGCGAGGCTGGTCTCGGTAGAGAACGTCCAGATCCTCAACCGCGCCATCGTCGCTGCCGGTGGCCCGCCCGATCTGGTGACTGCGATACCCCAGCCAACACTCGATTCGGCCCGCGAGTTGATGAACCACGACGACGTTCGCGTCCTGCTCGTCACCGGAGGGCCGGGAGTGGTCAAAGAAGCCTTGAAAACGAGCAAGAAAGCGATCACTGCGGGGCCGGGGAACCCCCCCTCGGTGGTCGACCAAACCGCCGATGTGGAGAGCGCGGGCCGGGCCATCGTCAAGGGCGCGTCCTTCGACAACAACGTGATCTGCACCGACGAGAAGACCACCATCGTGGTGGACACTGTGGCTGACCGACTCGTCCAGTCGATGGTGTCCACCGGCGCATACCGGCTGAAAGAGCACGAGTTGAAGCGCCTGGAGCGGGTCATCTTCAAGGAGATGGGTCCCCCCGGGAAACCGGGGATGATCAACACCGATTGGATAGGCAAGGACGCGGCCAGGATATTGGCCGAGATCGGCGTGATGGTGGGAGACGACATCCGTCTGGTCGTGGCCGAGGTCCCCCGCGATCACACCCTGGTTTGGACCGAGCAAATGATGCCGGTGATGCCCGTGGTCCGGGTGACCAACGTTGACGATGCCATCGATCTGGCGGTTCGTTCCGAGCACGGTTTCAGGCACACGGCCTCGATCCACAGCACCAACGTCGAGACGATCACCCGCATGGCCCGGGCCATGAACTGCAGCATCTTCGTGGCCAACGGGTCCAACTTCAACGGGCTGGGACAGGGCGGGGAGGGTTTCACGTCGTTCTCGATCGCGAGCCCCACCGGGGAGGGCATGACCCGACCCCGCACCTTCTCCCGGGTGCGGCGGGTGACTGTGGTCGGAGCCCTGAACATTGTCTGATCGAGACCCCGCAATCGCACTCTTCGAATTCGGCTCGATCAGCGATGGCATCGTGACCGGTGATGCGATGGTCAAGGCTGCACCCTTGGGTGCGATCTATGCCGGGACGGTGCACCCCGGCAAGTACCTGGTGATGGTGACCGGGGACACCGCCAGCGTCGAGGAGGCGGTGAGAGTCGGCAACGAGGTGGGCTCGAGGTCACTCTCCGACGTCGTGTTCCTCGCCGACTTGCATCCGAAGGTGGCCGACGCGATCACATCCGACTCCAGACGGGCGCCGGTGGGGGACGAGGCCCTTGGGATCGTCGAGACCTTCTCGGTGGCCGCCGTCCTCGACGCTGCCGACGCAGGGGTCAAAGCAGCCGATGTGGGCCTTGCGGCCATCCGGCTGGCCGACGGGCTCGGCGGGAAGGGCTACGTTCTCTTCTCCGGTGTGGTGGCCGAGGTGGAAGCGGCAGTCGAAGCGGCCGCGGCCAGGGCCGATGGGCACCAGACGCTGATCCGAGCCGATGTCATCGCCCAGCTTCACGCGGAGATGGCAGACAACCTTGCAGGCAATGTCCATTTCATGAAGAGGGTCTCCGCTGGGCGGGGGAGAAGCTGAGATGCAGCTCGGGCTCGTGCTGGGCAGCGTGGTGGCGACGGAGAAGGTCATCGGGCTCGAAGGGGTGCGATTTCTCGTTGTTCAGCCTCTGGACAAGACACAACGACCGGCGGGCGACACACTGGTCGCCGCCGACGCCGTGTCCATGGCCGGCCCGGGCGAGCTCGTCTACTTCGTGGCTTCACGTGAGGCGGCCGAGGCCCTCCCGGTGCGATTCGTCCCCGTGGACCATGCCATCGTCGGGATCGTCGACGATGTTCACCTGGAGGAGGAGTGATGAAGGTGGGAAGGGTCGCAGGGACCGTGGTATCCACGATCAACATCCCGCTCCTCGACGACCACCGCCTCCTCCTCTGCGACACCCAGGACGTGAACGGCGAGGCGTCCGGTTACACCATCGCCGTAGACGTGGTCGACGCCGGGGTGGGCGACACCGTGCTCATCCTCGACGAGGGAAGCTCGGCCCGTCAGATCCTGGGATTGAACTGGGGTGCGATCCGGGCAGTAGTGGTCGGCATCGTCGACGAGCTGGTCATCGACGGCGAAGTCAGACCTCTCGGTTAGGGCTGCCGATGGCTTCGGCGTGTCACCCGATGTTGGTGATGTCGCGCCCGTGCGCGGTCAGTGCCCAGATCACGAAGAACGCGGCTGCGATCAATAGTGCTCCCCAGACCGGGTAGTAGGGCAGCCAGCCGAAGGCGGCTATCGCGCTCACCGCGGCGAGGATGACCCCGATGGTCCGCGCCCATACCGCCCCCCGAAACAGGGCGAGGCCGGCGAGTATGACCACCACACCGAGTATGAGATGGATCCATCCCCAGGTGGTGACGTCGAACTGGAAGACATACTCCCGTCCGATCACGTAGAACTCGTTCTCGAGAATCGCCGCGAAGCCGGCGATTGCATGCCAGAACCCGAGCATGATCATCATCAGGGCCGCGAAAGTGGTCCAACCCGCCGCCCATCCACTCGTTTCCTGCGTCATTGGGGATCTCCTCCTTCGTACTCTCCAGAGCCTACGACCGGGTCGGGTCGTGGTTCGATCATTTCATCGTGGCCATGTCGCGCCCATGGGTTGTGAGCGCCCAGATGACGAAGATCGACGCCGTGACCATCAGTGCGCCCCAGACCGGGTAATAGGGCAGCCAGGCAAACGACGCTATCCCTGCGATCACTGCGACGATCACGCCGACTGTTCGCGCCCACGTGGCGGCACGGAACAGCGCGAAGCCGGCGAGCAGCATCACCACGCCAATGATCAGGTGGGCCCATCCCCAGGCGGTCACGTCGAACTCCAGGTAGTACTCACGCCCGATGAGGTAGAAGTCGCCCTGGAAGAGGGCCACCAGGCCGGCGATCACGTTCCATGACCCATGCATGATCATCAGGATGGCCGCGAAGGTGATCCAGCCGATCGCCCATCCACTCGTTTCCTTGGTCATCTGTGCGAATCCTCCCGGGAATGTGGTCCTCTGCTCGAACCTGCGATGAGTCTATGACGCGGACGATGGCGGGCGCCGGGCTTTTGACATTCACACCGACCGATTCGATGTGCAACACTTCAGGTTTCAAGGGCGTGCTCGAGGGCTCGCCCCCGGAATACCCCGTTAGGAAAGGTTGGGCAGTATGCCTTTGTTGGATCTGTTCTGGTCCATGTTGTGGTTCTTTTTGTTTTTCGTCTGGATCTGGCTCCTCATCACGGTCTTCGGTGACATCTTTCGTAGCAAGGACCTCTCCGGTGGGGGCAAGGCCCTCTGGACGATCTTCGTCATCGTCCTGCCATATCTCGGAGTGTTCGTCTACCTGATCAGCCGCGGCGGGTCGATGCAGGAGAGGGCTATGGAGGAAATGGCCGCCCGTGAGGAGATGCAGAGGAAGTACATCCAGCAAGTCTCAGCGTCGTCTGGCGGTGCCTCTTCGGCTGACGAGTTGGCCAAGCTCGGCGAGTTGAAGGCCAAGGGACTCCTGACAGACGCCGAGTTCGCGGCGCAGAAGGCCAAGATCCTCGGCTGAGCAACATTCGACCTCGACCAAGAAGACCGGCTCCTCTCGGGGCCGGTCTTCTCTTGCGTTACTGACCCTGGGGGCTATCGAGCGCCAGGTTCAGGATGAGGACGTTGACCGCGGGCTCGCCCAGGAATCCAAGCGCCCTGACTTCGGTGCTGTCGTCGATGAATGCCATGACTTCCCCGACCTCGAGGTTGCGGGCGTCCGCCACGCGGGTGGCCTGGAGTCTGGCGTTGGCGATGGAGATGTGAGGGTCGAGGCTGCTGGCCGAGCCGGTCACGGCATCGACCGGCACCGGCGTCGTCTCTTCGAGGCCGTTGGTCGTCCGATAGGCATCGACCAATTCCTCGACTTCCGCCAGCCAGGTCTCGTTGGTCGGCCCGTAGTTGGAGCCATAGGCGTATCCCGGCCCCGGCGCGTAATCCGTCGCCGACGGCCTGGGATGGAAGTACTCGTCTCCAGTGAACTGCTGTCCAATCCACCGGGATCCGACCGTCTCACCATCGACCTCGACCAGTGACCCGTTGGCCTTGCCGGTGAACCCGGCCTGTGCGATCCCTGTCACCACCAGTGGGTATACGACTCCGGTGAGGATGGTGAAGATGATCACCATGCCGAGGGCGGGCAGCAGTTGACGTCGCATCAGGACACTCCCAGGGCAGAGATGAGCAGGTCGATGACCTTGATGCCGACGAAGGGGGCGACGATCCCGCCCAGCCCGTAGATGAGCAGGTTGCGCCGCAGCATCGTCGACGCCGCCTCCGCCCTGAACTTGACTCCGCGCAGGGCGAGGGGGACCAGGCCGATGATGATCAAGGCGTTGAAGATGACCGCCGACAGGATCGCCGTGCGTGGTGTCGCCAGTGACATCACGTTGAGCTGGTCCAGGGCGGGGAGGACCCCAACAAACATCGCCGGAATGATGGCGAAATACTTGGCCACGTCGTTGGCGATGGAGAAGGTGGTCAGGGCGCCTCTCGTGATCAGAAGCTGCTTTCCGATCTCCACGATCTCGATCAATTTGGTCGGGTTGGAGTCGAGATCGACCATGTTCCCCGCCTCCTTCGCCGCCTGAGTGCCGGTGTTCATGGATACCCCGACATCGGCCTGGGCGAGGGCGGGTGCGTCGTTGGTGCCATCGCCGGTCATGGCCACCAGGCGCCCCCCTGCCTGCTCGCGGCGAATCAAGGCCATCTTGTCCTCCGGGGTCGCCTCGGCGAGGAAGTCGTCGACGCCGGCCTCGGTGGCGATGGCCTGAGCGGTCAACGGGTTGTCACCGGTGATCATCACGGTGCGAATTCCCATGCTCCTCAGCTGCTCGAACCGGTTGCGGATCCCTTCCTTGACCACGTCCTTGAGATGGATGATTCCCAGAATCTCGAGCCCCTCGGCGACCACCAGGGGAGTCCCCCCCGACGTGGCCACCCCTTCGACCAATTGATCGAGCCCCTCGGGCAGAATCCCCCCCTGCCCGGTCACCCACTTCTTGACCGCATCCGCTGCGCCCTTGCGGACGGAGTAGCCATTCAGGTCGACTCCACTCATCCTGGTCTGAGCGCTGAACGGGACCAGTTGGGCATGGGACAGATCCCTCTCTCGGATGTCGAACCGGTCCTTGGCCAGGACCACGATCGATCGGCCCTCAGGTGTGTCGTCCGACAGGCTGGCCAACTGGGCTGCTGCGGCCAGGCGCTCTTCTGCGATGCCGGGCAGGGGGAGGAACTCCGCAGCCTGGCGGTTTCCGAGGGTGATCGTCCCCGTCTTGTCCAGCAAGAGAGTCGAGCAGTCCCCGGCCGCCTCCACTGCCCGTCCCGACAGCGCGAGCACATTGTGCTGGACGAGCCGGTCCATCCCCGCGATCCCGATCGCGGAGAGCAGGGCCCCGATCGTGGTCGGGATCAGACAGACCAAGAGCGCCACCAGCACCACCACGCTCTGCTCGGCGCCGGCATACATGGCAAACGGCTGCAGGGTGACCGTGGCCATGAGGAAGATGATGGTCAGCACGGCCAGGAGGGTGTTGAGGGCGATCTCGTTGGGTGTCTTCTGCCGGTTGGCGCCCTCGACCAGGGCAATCATCCGATCCAGAAAGGTCTCTCCAGCCCGCGCCGTGATCCGGACCACGATCCGGTCGGAGAGGACCCTGGTCCCACCGGTCACCGCGGAACGATCGCCGCCGGCCTCCCGGATCACCGGCGCCGACTCGCCGGTGATGGCGGACTCGTCCACCGAGGCGATGCCGTCGATGATCTCACCATCCGAGGGGATGATCTCTCCCGCCGTGACGATCACCACGTCGTCGACGGTCAGGTGCGAAGAGGGCACCTCTTCCACCGATCCATCCTTCCGCCGGCGGTTGGCCATCGTGGTCGCCCTTGTCTGGCGCAATGACGCCGCCTGCGCCTTGCCTCTCCCCTCCGCCATCGCTTCGGCGAAGTTGGCAAAGAGCACCGTGAACCAGAGCCAAGCCGCGATCAGCCCGGCAAAGACGTTCTCCGCCCTCGAGGCGGTTCCCAGATCGCGAAGGAAGAGGACGGTGGTGAGCACGCTCCCCACCAGGACTACGAACATGACCGGGTTGCGGGCCTGGACACGGGGATTGATCTTGCGAAAGCTGTCGATCACCGCCGGCCAAACGATCGATGTGTCGAAGAACGACCGGCGGCCGACCCGTCCTGTTTCTGATCGAAGGGATTGAGTTTGCATTCGATCTGTCTCCTACAGAGAGAGGTGCTCGATGATCGGGCCCAGGGCTAGGGCAGGGAAGAAGGTGAGACCGGCCACGATCAGGACCACCCCGATCACAAGGCCGACGAAGAGCGGGGTGTGAGTGGGGAAGGTCCCGGTGGTGGCGGGCATGACCTGCTTAGGCACCATTGAACCGGCGATCCCGAGGACCGGAATGATGAGGAAGAACCGGCCCACCAGCATCGCCAGGCCCAATGTGGTGTCCATCCACGGCGTGGCTGCGGTGATGCCGGCGAACGCCGAGCCGTTGTTGTTGGAAGCGGAGGTGAAGGCGTAAAGGATCTCGGTGAAGCCGTGAGTCCCGGAGTTCCAAATGGTGACGTTGAGGACCGAGTCGACGAACATCGACGCGGCGGTGAACCCGAGCAACACGGCGGGCATAGCCAGCACATACAGCGCCACCATCTTCATCTCTCCCGCCTGGATTCTCTTGCCCAAGTATTCGGGCGTGCGCCCCACCATCAGCCCGGCGATGAACACCGAGAGGATTGCCATCACGAGGAGCCCGCTCAGCCCCACACCCACCCCGCCCGGGCTGATCTCGCCCAGCATCATGTGGGTGAGGACCACACCACCGCCCAGCGGTGTCATGCTGTCGTGCATCGAGTTGACCGAGCCGTTCGAGGTCCCGGTCGTCGATGCCGCCCAGAGCCCTGAAGCCGCCGGCCCGTAGCGGATCTCCTTGCCTTCCATGTTCCCGCCCGACTGCTCGGCGGTCGTGGCCTGATCGGCGCCCAGCGCCTCGAGACGCGGATTGCCGGCGCTCTCTAGACCCATCGCGAACAGGGACATGCCGGCCCAGACGATGAACATGATGACGAACACGCTCCGGCCCTGTCGCGGGTCGTTCACCATGCGACCGAAGGTGAAGGCGAAGGAGAACGGGATCACCAAGATCGCCCACGTCTCGACGAAGTTGTTGAACGACCCTGTGTTCTCGAAGGGATGCGAGGAGTTCGCGTTGAAGAACCCGCCCCCGTTGGTCCCTAGCTGCTTTATGGCCACCTGACTGGCGGCAGGGCCACCCGGAATGAGTTGAGCCGCCCCTTCGACCGTGGTCACCTCGGTGAACCCGTTGAAGTTCTGGATCACTCCCTGGCTCACCAGCACCAGTGCGACTACGAACGAAAGCGGCAGCAGGATACGGATGGTGCCCCGGGTGACATCGACCCAGAAGTTGCCGAGGGTGGATGCCCTGCGCCGGGAGAGCCCGCGGATCAGGGCGACCACGGTGGCCATCCCTGCCGCGGCCGACACGAAGTTCTGA